>CANHMF010000007.1 GCA_947461705.1 Synechococcaceae cyanobacterium | reverse complement strand
GGCGGTGTGGCCCTGCGCCCCGGCGACGGCATCATCCACAGCTGGCTCAACCGCATGCTCCTGCCCGACACCGTGGGCACCGGCGGCGACAGCCACACCCGCTTCCCCCTAGGCATCTCCTTCCCAGCCGGCTCGGGCCTGGTGGCCTTCGCCGCCGCCATCGGCGCCATGCCGCTCGACATGCCCGAATCGGTGCTGGTGAAGTTCTCCGGCTCGCTGCAGCCGGGCGTGACCCTGCGCGATGTGGTGAATGCCATCCCCTACGTGGCGATTCAGCAGGGCCTGCTCACCGTGGCCAAGGAAGGCAAACAGAACGTGTTCAACGGCCGAATCATGGAGATCGAGGGCCTGCCCGATCTGAAGCTCGAGCAAGCCTTTGAGCTCACCGACGCCACCGCCGAGCGCTCCTGCGCCGGCAGCACCATCAAGCTCTCGGTGGACACGGTGAGCGAATACCTGCGCAGCAATGTGGCGCTGTTGAAAAACATGATCGCCCGTGGCTATGGCGATGCCCGCACCCTCGCACGCCGTATCAAGGCCATGGAGGCCTGGCTGGCCGATCCCCAGCTGCTGGAGGCTGACGCCGATGCCGAATACGCGGCTGTGATCGAGATCGATCTCGATGCCATCACCGAGCCGATCCTGGCCTGCCCCAACGACCCCGACAACGTCAAGCTGCTCTCCGAGGAAGCAGGCAAGCCCATCGACGAGGTGTTCATCGGCTCCTGCATGACCAACATCGGCCACTACCGCGCCGCCGCCACAGTGCTGGAAGGCCAGGGCGAAAACAGTGCACGCCTGTGGGTCTGCCCGCCCACCCGCATGGATGAGGAGATGCTCAAACAGGAGGGCTACTACGCCATCTTCGAGAAGGCCGGCTCACGCATGGAGATGCCCGGCTGCTCCCTGTGCATGGGCAACCAGGCACGGGTGGAGGACAACACCACCGTGTTCTCCACTAGCACCCGCAACTTCAACAACCGCCTCGGCAACGGCTCCCAGGTGTACCTGGGCAGCGCCGAGCTGGCGGCGGTGTGTGCGCAGCTGGGCCGCATCCCCACCAAGGAGCAATACCTGGCCATCGCCGCCGCCAAGATCGATCCCAAGGGCGCCGAGCTCTACCGCTACCTCAACTTCGATCAGATCGAAGGCTTCGAGGATGCCGGCCGGGTGGTGACTTCCGAGGAGGAGGCGAAGGTGCTCGCGGAGGTGTGAGGCACAGGAATCCTCCAAGAAAGTGGCGGCCAGACAACCCCTTAGAGGGCAGTGCTCGGGACAGCACGAAACACGACAGTATCGCTGGTTAGAACATCGATATCGAAGGACACAGACCCACCTGAATGGGCGGGGATCACCCAAGACTGAATGGCATTAGCGGCAGCAGCATTGAAAGAAGCTTCTGGTACTTTGCCGAAGTCGTCGTAGCGGTAAACATTATAACTCTGATTCTGATCGGCAATCAAAACCGTTGCACGGATCCCAAGCGGCTCCGGAGTGGGTGGATGCACAGCAGCTTCAGACAGCACGGGCTCATCGTTACGACTCGCTTGAAGCCTCACGGGGATGGTTACTTGATCGCGATCGGCAACTCCGCCGATCGCCACTGCATAGTTCTTGACACCGCTGGGTATTGAATAGGGCGGAGCTGATGACGCATTCGCAGCACGGCGGTCACGCAGAAGATTGCGAAACCTGCCACTCAGAAGCTGGCCATAGTTATCCGCAAAGAAGAATCGGTCCTTAAGCGAAGATCGACCTGCCTTGACGCCACCAGTCACAACATCAACAGCCGGCACAATATGGTCATACTCGGCATCATGTGCAGCCTTGATATAGACACCCAGGACTACCCTTGCACCCGAATCAATCCGATCGCGAATCCAGGTGAGAAACCCACGCTCTCTTGCCCGGCCCGGCGGGTTGCCCGAGCTGCTGTATTCGCTGGCCATTAAATGCATGGCGCGAGCTGCCACTTCGTCATTGACCCCCAGGAGCAACTGAGATGCTTCGTTGACCTGGGGAATGCCCGGAGAGGCCAGCTCTCTGACCGTGAACTGCGAGGCGTATTGGCCAAATGTCATGCCGGCCGCAATCAGACTTGTTTCACCGCAATAGCCCCAGTTACTATCCCACTGCTCACGAATCAGCAGCCCTTGCACAGCATCAGTAGGCAGACCCGTCACGCTATCCATGCTGAGCCTTTGCGAGGCCATTGACTCACCCATGCAAAGCTCTGAAACGAGCAGATCTCCAAGCTTCGCCACGAAATCCAGCGAAGTCAAGCCACCTACACTAAATCCCCCAAAAAACGACTAATCAGATCGACCCGCTCGCGATTGCGATACGGGTAGGTGGCGCAGCCGGAAAACAACCTGTCACTGCACCCTCATCGACCAGGTAGACACAAACCAACCCCACCTTGTCGCATCCTTGGCCACAGCGCTTCTTCACCGCCGCCGGCGATGGTATGGCTGCTGCCGCGATTCGCCCAGATCCCGTAAGGGCAGCATGAGTTAGCAAGGAATCCCGATCATCGGGAAAACGAATCTTCGCTTGCTGTCCTGTATCAAGGTCCCCGATCAAGACCGTGGAACCAAGACTGAAACTGCCCGTCAGATCGTCCACCTATGGCTTCTCAGCCGCTGCCGGGGATGCTCCGTTCGTCCCGTCCCGTGGCTACGTGATCGATGGCGTGGCCTGGAGCCTCTGAGCAAGGCCAGGTGAGAGCCTGGTTCCAACCGTTCTGATCGCTCCCTGAACCAGGAAACCCTGCTGTTTGAGCCCGCCCAACCCGCAGCCGGAGCGCTGCGGGCGGTGCTGGCCTTCCCCAGCACCTACACCGTGGGGATCACCAGCCTGGGATATCAGGTGGTGTGGGCCACCCTGGCCCAGCGGCCTGATGTGGATGTGCGGCGCCTGTTCACCGACCAAGGCGACCCACCGCACCGCCACTGCGACCTGTTCGGCCTGTCGCTGAGCTGGGAACTCGACGGGCCGGTGCTGCTGGACCTGCTGGAGCAGCAACGCATCCCGATCTGGGCCAGCCAGCGGGGCAATGCCGATCCAATCGTGTTCGGGGGCGGCCCGGTGCTCACGGCCAACCCTGAGCCCCTGGCCCCTTTCTTTGATGCGGTGTTGCTGGGGGATGGTGAGCTGCTCCTGCCCGCCTTTGTGGAAGCGCTGCAGGAGTGCCGGGAAGCCCCCAGGCCCGAGCGGCTGCGGCGACTGGCCCAGGTGCCGGGGGTGTACGTGCCGAGCCTCTATGCCCCCCGCTACTCCAGCGAGGGCGATCTCTTGGGAGTTGAGCCCACAGAACCGGGCATCCCTGCCACCACGGCCAAACAAACCTGGCGCGGCAACACCCTCAGCCACTCCACGGTGATCACCCCGGAGGCGGCCTGGCCCTCCATCCACATGGTGGAAGTGGTGCGCAGCTGTCCGGAGCTGTGCCGCTTCTGCCTGGCGAGCTACCTCACCCTGCCCTTCCGCACCCCCAGCCTCGACGATGGCCTGATCCCGGCCGTGGAGAAAGGGCTCGGTGCCACCCAGCGCCTGGGGCTGCTGGGAGCCTCGGTGACCCAGCACCCCCAGTTCGCCGACCTGCTGGCCTGGCTCGACCAGGACCGCTTCGATGGCACCCGCGTGAGCGTGAGCTCGGTACGGGCCGCCACCGTGACGCCCGAGCTGGGCCGCATCCTGGCCAAGCGCGGCAGTAAGTCGCTCACGATCGCCATCGAGAGCGGCAGCGAGCGGATGCGGGAGGTGGTGAACAAAAAGCTGGCCACCGAGGAGATCTATGCCGCAGCCCGCTACGCCAAGGAGGGGGGCCTCACGGGCCTGAAGCTCTACGGGATGGTGGGGCTGCCCAGCGAAGACGAGGCCGACGTGGAGGCCACGGCCCAGCTGCTGCTGGATCTCAAGAAGGCCACCCCCGGTCTGCGACTCTCCTTCGGGGTGAGCACCTTCGTGCCCAAGGCCCACACCCCCTTCCAATGGGAAGGCGTGCGCCCCGAAGCCGACAAGCGGCTCAAGCTGCTGGCCAAGCGGCTCAAGCCCAAGGGCATCGAGCTGCGGCCCGAGAGCTACGGCTGGAGCGTGATCCAGGCCCTGCTCTCCCGCAGCGACCGCCGCCTGGCACCGGTGATCGCCGCGGCCCGCGGCAGCCACGAAAGCCTGGGGGGCTGGAAGAAGGCCTACCGAGAGATGGCGAAGGACGCAACGCCCGCGCTACCCGGCTGGGACGACGTGATCCACGCCAGCTGGAGGCCCGATCGCGTTCTCCCCTGGGAGCATCTCGAAGGCCCCCTGCCCAAGGCCACCCTGCAGAAACACCGCGATGAGGCCCTGGCGGCCGGCTGAGCCTCAGATCCGGCAGCGCAAGCCCACCAGCAAGACCCAGCCGGCGATGTTGATGCGGCTGTCATACATGGGGATGTCGGTGCCGTGGAGCAGCACCAGCACCAGGGCCGCCGCCCACCAGGCCCGCTCAAAAACCGTGCCCTGGGCCATGCCCAGCCGGGCCGCGCGGATCAGCAGCCACAGCACCAACCCCACCACGATCACGGCCACCACCAAGCCATGGCTCATCGCTAGATCGATGGCGATGTTGTGGGGATGGCCATGCCACTTGCCCGTACGCAGGGGATAGATCACGCTGAAGGCCGCCGCACCCCACCCCAGCCAGGGGCGTTCAGCGATCAGCCCCACGGCCACGGACCACTGGCTCAGGCGGGTGATCTCCTGGGGACGGTTGGCGAATTTCAGATCCGTGAGCCGCCCCCAGATCGCCTCGGGCACCAGGGCCCGAGCCACCCCCTGCAGCAGCTCCGGGACCCCCGGCAGACAGGCCAGGGCTACCGGCACCAACGTGAGGGCCAGCAGCGGCAACAGCCAGGGCCAGCTCAAGGGCCCAGCCACGATCGGCACCGCCAACACCAGCGCCCCCCAGGCGTTGCGGGAATCCGTGAGGTAGAGCGCCGCCGCCTGGCTCACCACCAGCGCCAGGGCCAGCAACAGCGGCAACCAGCGGGATTCCGCCTCAGCCCAGGCCTGGCGCCAGCGCCGCGAGCACTCCAACAGGGCCGCCAGGGCCAGGGGCCAGCTCAGGGCCAACCAGGCGGCCGTGATGTTGGCGTAGTCGAACAGGCCGGAGAGGCGGCCCCGGGGCCGCCCGCCCTGCTTGAGATGCCAGATGATCGCGCCGCCCAGCACCTCAAACGGCCCGTGCCAGCCGAACCAGAGCTGCCCCAGGCCGGTGACGATCACCGGCACCGTGCCGGCCACCAGCCACAGGGCCACCCGCCGTCGGGCCGCGGGGGTGGCCAGATAGGGCTGGTAGCCCCAGAAAGCCCAGAAAAACGGCAGCCAATTGCCAAGCCCCACCCAGGCCAGGGGGCCGCTGCTGGCCCCGAAGCAGCCCACCAGCATCAGCAGCGCCGCCGCCGCCAACCAGCGGTTACAACGGTCCTGCCACCAGGGTTCCCGGTTGCGGCTGCCCAGCAGCAGCGCCACGAACAACAGCACGCCAGCAATCAGGGCACTGGAGGCGAGGAAGAACAGGCCCAGCTGGAAACAGCGCCAGGCCAGGGGGTGGGCAGGCTCGGGCCGCTCGCCATCAAGACCCGCCAGACCCTGGCCCAGCAGCCGCTGCGCCGCCGCCCACGGGCCAGCGCTGGCAGCGGAGGACAACGTCATTACTCGAACACCGCCGTACGGCCGCGATAGACGATCACCTGGCGCTTGAGGTGCAGGCGCACGGCCCTGGCCAGGGCCAGGCGCTCGGTGTCGCGGCCCTTGCGGATCAGGTCGTCCACCTCATCGCGATGGCCGACACCCACGGTGGACTGGGCAATGATCGGCCCCCCATCCAGTTCCTCGGTCACGTAGTGGGCGGTGGCCCCGATCAGCTTCACGCCCCGCTCCCAGGCCCGGTGGTAGGGCTGCGCCCCCTTGAAGGCCGGCAGGAAGGAGTGGTGAATGTTGATCACCCGGTGAAAGGCATCGGGGGGATCAAAGCTGGCCAGGAAGTTGGGGGTGAGCACCTGCATGTACTTGGCCAACACCACCAGTTCGATCTGGTGCTCCGCCAGAAGGGCCCGGTGGCGGGCCTCGGCCTCTTCGCGATTGGCCGCACTGATGGGCACATGCGCGAAGCGCGCCCCGAACTCCTCAGCAATCGAGCCGAGATCGGGATGGTTGGCGATCACCAGCGGCACCTGCATGGGCAGCTCACCGGTGCGGACCCGCCACAGCAGATCGAGCAGGCAATGGTCCTGCTTGCTCACAAAGATCGCCACCGGCGGACGGTCATCGGAGAAGGTCACCTTGTATTCCCCGCCCAAGCGCTCCGCCAGGGCTCGGGCCGTGGGACAGATCGCCTCCCGGGGCAGACCGAACCCCTCGAGCTGCCACTCGATCCGACTGAGGAACAGCCCGGCCCCCTGATCGCTGTGGTGGTCGGCATGCACGATGTTGCCGCCGTTGGCGGCCACCCAGCCCGAGAGCTCCCGCACCAGCCCGGGCTGATCCGGGCAGATCATCTGCAGGATGGCGGTAGGGCCCGTCATGGCGGAAGAACGCCGTCAGTGAGGGCATTGTGCCGGCAGGAGGCGCCACGGCCCAGGCCTGCCGCCGCGCATTGCAGTGAGCGACCGCAACCGGCTGGAGCGAATCACCCTGGGTAAAGTCCCGCAATCTGTTGTGCCCGCCATGGCCGCCCAGCCCTTGCCCGCGCTGCTGTCCCAGCTCTCCACCGCCCTCAAGCGCCTCACCCTGCTGGCCCTGGCCGTGGTGCTGAGCTTCGGCCTGGCAGCCTGCGACAGCGGCAAGGCCCGCGCCGCCAGCCTCAGCCCCGAGGACATCGCCTACATCGACCGCCAGGCCGAGGGCTTCCTGGCCGCCCGCGACCGCCTGCCCGAACTGGCGGCCCTGGTGAACGACAAGAACTGGGTGTTCACCCGCAACCTGATCCACGGCCCCATGCAGGAAGTGGGCCGCGAGATGCTCTACATCAACCAGCGGCTGCTGCCCGCCGACCGTCCCGAGGCCACCAAGCGGGCCAACAACCTCAAGGCCGCCTTCGCCGAGCTCGATGAAGCCGCTCGCCTGCAGGACGGCGAGCGCCTGCGGAAGGCCTACATCAAGGTGGCCAGTGGCTTCGGTCTCTACGCCCAGGCCCTGCCCGCCCAGGTGCAGGCCGACCTCAAGCAGAACTGATCCGCTCCGGATCGCGAGGCCCGTCCCGATCACCGCGCCCTCTTCCCCCCAGGCCCACCAGCCCCAGTCGGTCCTCGTGATCGGCGCCGGGATGGTGGGCCTTTCCGTGGCCTGGCTGCTGCTGCAGCGGGGCCACGGCGTGACCCTGGTGGACCCCTGTGCCGCGGGAGCCCAACGAGCCGGCGCTGGCAGCAGCGCCGCCCTGGGCCTGCTGATGGCCCAGGTGTATCGCCTCTCCAGCGGCCGGGGCTGGCGACTGCGGCAACGCTCCCACCAGCTGTGGGGGGCATGGCGCAGAGAGCTCAGTAGCCGCGGCCACCAGCTGCCCTGGCGCCCCGGACTGCTGCAGCTAGCCGCCGACAGCCAGGAGGCCCTGGCCCAGCAGCGCTGGGTGGAGGACCGCGTACAACGCGGCATCGCCCTGCAATGGCTGGACCGGGACGCCCTGGCCGCCCTGCAGCCAACCGTGCCGGCTGCGGCCCAGGGGGGTGTGCTCTCCCCAGAGGATGGCCAGCTGGATCCACTGCCCATGCTGGGGGCCCTACGGGCCGATGGACTGCGGCTGGGCCTGGAGCTGATGCCCGCAACCGCCGTGGCCCTGGAACGGCCCGCCAGGGTGGGGGGTAACTGGCGGGTGGCCCTGGCCGAAGGCCCGTGGTTGCAGGCCCAGTGGTTGGTGATCTGCGGAGGCCTGGGCAGCCCCGCTCTGCTCGCCCCCCTCGGCCACGACCGCCCCCAGGCGCCCGTCCTGGGTCAGGCGCTGGAACTGCAACTGCCGGCAGGCTGCCCTGACCCCAGCGGCTGGCCCGGCTCCATCAGCTGGAACGGCATCAACCTGGTGCCCCGCGCCAATGGCCACCTCTGGCTGGGGGCCACCGTGGAACCCGACAGCGACCAGGCCTGTGACCAGGCCCTCACGGAGCTGCGACTGCTGGGGGGGCAGGCTCCCGCCTGGCTGGAGCAGGCCACGGTGCTGCAGCAGTGGCAGGGCCTGCGGGCTCGCCCCTGCGGCCGGCCCGCCCCCCTGCTGGAACAGCTGGAACCCGGACTGCTGCTGGCTTCCGGCCACTACCGCAATGGCGTCTTGCTGGCCCCGGCCAGCGCGGAATGGGTGGCCGAGAGGCTCGAAGCCCAGGATTAGCCTGATCACCGGCAGTCAGAGCCCCGCGCTTCGGCCTGCCAAGCCTTCCTGCGTCTCCACGGTTCAGCAACCATGGTCTTCTCCTGCCGCCGCCTCGCACCCCTGGGCACCGCCCTCGGCCTGCTCGGCAGCCTCAGCCTCACCGCCTGTGGTGGCAACAGCCCATCAGGCGGCGGCGGCAACCTCCAGGGGGCAGGTGCCACGTTCCCGGCACCCATCTACCAGCGCTGGTTCCAGGACCTGGCCGGCAAAGGTGATGTACGGGTGAACTACCAGTCGGTGGGGTCCGGGGCAGGCGTGCGCCAGTTCGAAGCCGGCACGGTGGATTTCGCCGCCAGTGACAAGCCCCTGGACGCCGCCGAAGCCGCCGCCGTAAAGCGGGGCGTGGTGCAGGTCCCGATGACAGCGGGCGCCATCGCGGTGGCCTACAACAACCCCGGTTGCAGCCTCAAGCTCACCCAGGCCCAGCTGGTGGGGATCTTCGAGGGCACGATCAAGAACTACAAGGAGCTGGGCTGCCCCGACCAGGCCATCAAGGTGGTGTTCCGCTCCGACGGCTCCGGCACCACCTACAACTTCACGAATTCCCTCTCGGCCTTCAGCCCCAGCTGGAAAGCAGGCCCCGGAGCGGCCAAATCCGTGAAGTGGCCCACGGGCATTGGCGCCAAGGGCAACGAGGGCGTGGCCGCCAGCCTGCAGCAGGTGAAGGGTGCCATCGGCTACGTGGAAGCGGCCTACATCCAGGGGGCCCTGCAGGCCGCAGCCATCCAGAACAGGGGCGGCACCTTCGCCAAACCCACCACGGCGGAAGCCGCCCAAGCCCTCGCCAGCATCGACTTGG
Source organism: Synechococcaceae cyanobacterium (assembly GCA_947461705.1). Lineage (GTDB taxonomy): Bacteria > Cyanobacteriota > Cyanobacteriia > PCC-6307 > Cyanobiaceae > Vulcanococcus. The sequence continues at coordinate 29,212 of CANHMF010000007.1, read as the reverse complement.
GCCCCGACCTCACCGGCAACGACCCCAACCCAGAGGCGGGCTACCCGATCGTGACCTTCACCTGGATCCTGCTCTACAAAAACGGCAACGGCGCGAAGCTGGCTCCTTTGCAAACCACCTTCCGCTATGCCCTCTCTGACACGGCCCAGGCGGGTGCCCCGGCCCTCGGTTTCGTGACGCTGCCCGCGCCCGTGCTCAGCAAGGCCCGCACCGCCCTGGAGTCCGTGGGCCAGTAGGCCCCGCCACGACGGCCCATGAAAAAGCCCCCCGGATGGGGGGCTTTTTGCTGATCGAGCCCCGTGAGAGTCAGGGCTCGTCAGATCACTTGCTCTCCGTGAACTCGGCGTCGATCACGTCGTCGCCGGCGGCACCGGCACTGGCGCCATCCCCACCGGGGGCAGGAGCTCCATCAGCACCAGCCTGCTGGTACACAGCGGCACCGGCGGCATAGAGGGCCTGCTGGAGTTCCTCGAGGGTGGACTTCATGGTGTCGTAGTCCTCCTTCTCGATGGCCTCTTTGAGGGTCGTGGAGAAGCCTTCCACCTTGGCCTTGTCCTCGGCACCCACCTTGTCGCCCAGCTCGCCGAGTTGCTTCTCGGCTTGGTACACGAGGGTTTCGGCCTGATTCTTCAGGTCGATGCGCTCACGCTTCTCCTTGTCCACCGAGGCATTGGCTTCGGCATCCTTCACCATCTTCTCCACCTCGTTGTCACTGAGGGTGGAGGCGCCGGTGATGGAGATGCTCTGCTCCTTGCCGCTGCCCTTGTCCTTGGCGGTCACGCTGAGGATGCCGTTGGCATCGATGTCGAAGGTCACTTCGATCTGGGGCACGCCGCGGGGTGCGGGGGGGATGCCATCCAGGCGGAAGGTGCCAAGCGACTTGTTGTCACTGGCCATCTCGCGCTCACCCTGGAGCACGTGGATCTCCACGTTGGTCTGGCCATCCACCGCCGTGGAGTAGGTCTCCGACTTCTTGGTGGGGATGGTGGTGTTGCGGGGGATCATCTTGGTCATCACGCCGCCGAGGGTCTCCACACCGAGGGAGAGCGGACTGACGTCCAGCAGCAGGATGTCCTTCACCTCACCGGCCAGCACACCGCCCTGGATGGCGGCACCCACGGCCACCACCTCGTCGGGGTTCACGGTCTGGTTGGGGTCCTTACCGGTGACGCGCTTCACCAGCTCCAGCACCGCGGGGATGCGGGTGGAGCCACCCACCATCACCACCTCGTCGAGCTCGGAGGACGCAAGCTTGGCGTCCTTGAGGGCCTGCTCCACCGGCACGCGGCAGCGGTCGATCAGCTTGGAGGCGAGCTCCTCGAACTTGGCGCGGGTGAGGGTGAGATCAAGGTGCTTGGGACCCTCCGGGGTGGCCGTGATGAACGGCAGGTTGATCTCGCTCTGGGTGGCGCTAGACAGCTCGATCTTGGCCTTTTCGGCGGCCTCGGTGAGGCGCTGCAGGGCCTGCTTGTCCTGGCGCAGGTCGATGCCCTCGTTGGCCTTGAAGCTGTCAGCCAGGTAGTCGACGATCACCTTGTCGAAGTCGTCGCCGCCCAGGTGGGTATCGCCGGAGGTGGACAGCACCTCAAACACGCCGTCGCCCACTTCGAGCACGGACACGTCGAAGGTGCCGCCGCCCAGGTCGAACACCAGGATGCGCTCGTTGCTCTTCTTGTCGAGGCCGTAGGCCAGTGCCGCCGCCGTGGGCTCGTTGATGATGCGCAGCACCTCGAGGCCGGCAATCTTGCCGGCATCCTTGGTGGCCTGGCGCTGGGAATCGTTGAAGTAGGCGGGCACGGTGATCACCGCCTGGGTGACCGTTTCACCGAGATACTTACCGGCATCCTCCGCCAGCTTGCGCAGCACCTGGGCGCTCACTTCCTCAGGTGCGAACTGCTTGTTCAGCACCGGGCACTTCACCTTCACGTTGGAGCCGGCCTTCTCCACGCCATAGCTCACTTCCTTCGACTCTTCGTTGACTTCGTCAACGCGACGGCCGATGAAGCGCTTCACCGAATAAAAAGTGTTCTCAGGGTTCATGACCGCCTGGCGCTTGGCGATCTGACCGACGAGCTGATCCTGATTCTTGGTGTAGGCCACCACTGAGGGCGTGGTGCGGAAGCCCTCGGCGTTGGCGATCACAGTGGGCTTGCCGCCCTCCATGACTGCCACGCAACTGTTGGTGGTGCCAAGGTCAATTCCAACAACCTTGCCCATGGATGACTGCCTCCCGAAGGGGGGTTCTGAACTGAAGGCATCCTCAACAGCAGGCCCGTTGTGGGGCTAGGTGTGGTTGCCGAACAGGAGCTGCCGTGACACCGCCCCTCAGCCTCTCGGGAACCACAGCCATCGCAGGCGTGCTGGGCCATCCCGTGCACCATTCCCTCTCGCCGGTGATGCAGAACGCGGCCCTGTGCGAGATGGGCCTCAACTGGGTGTTCCTGGCCCTGCCCGCCCCGGCCGAGCAGCTGGCCACGGTGGTGCAGGGCCTGGAGGCCATGGGCTGCCGCGGCCTGAACGTGACCATCCCCCACAAGCACAGCGTGGCCGCGCTGACGCGGGAGCTCAGCCCGCTGGCGCAGCGGCTGGGGGCCGTAAATGTGCTGGTGCCGATGGATGGGGGTGGCTGGTTCGGCACCAACACCGATGTGGAGGGCTTCATCGCTCCCCTGCGCGGCACCACCGCCCCAGGCCAGCGGGCGGTGGTGCTGGGCTGCGGCGGCAGTGCCCGGGCCGTGGTGGCGGGCCTGGTGGAGCTGGGCTTCAGCTCCATTGCGCTGGCGGGCCGCAGGCCCGAAGCCCTGGAGGCGTTCCAGCACGATTGCCAGGCCTGGGCCCCGCAGCTCCAACCCCTGCACTGGGCCCAAGACGGCACGGCCCTGGCGGAGGCCATCGCCGCCTGCGATCTGCTGGTGAACACCACGCCCGTGGGCATGGCCTCCGCCAGCAACCCTGACGCCGCAGCGGCCTGTCCCCTCGACGCCGGCGAGCTGGATGCGCTCCAGGCCAGCACCGTGGTGTACGACATCATCTACACGCCGCGGCCGACCCGGCTGCTCGCCCAGGCGAGCCAACGGGGCTGCCGCAGCATCGATGGCACGGAGATGCTGGTGCAGCAGGGCGCCGCAGCCCTGCGCCTGTGGAGCGGGCAGACGGACGTCCCCGTGGACGTGATGCGCAAGGCCCTGCTGCAGCACCTCGACGGCCAGTGAACGGCAGCCGAGCAGCCCCCTTAGCCTCGAGCCAATTCCGGGCCCCCCATGGCTGAGATCCCCCCCTGGCAGCGCCTGCTGGCCCTGCTGGCCTATCTGCTGCCCTGGAGCGATGGCCTGCCCTTCGGCCGTTCCCTCACCAACCTGTTTCCGGCCCTGCAGTGGCTGAGCCTGCCGGCCCTGCCGCTGGTGCTGCTGCAGCAGGCCGTGCCCTTCGGCGGGTTCCTGCTCTTCCTGGTGCTGTTCCTGGCTGTGGTGCGCAACCAGCGGGTGCCCTACTTCCTGCGTTTCAACGTGCTGCAGGCAATCCTGCTGGACATCGTGCTGGTGGTGCTGTCGCTGGCCTTCAACATCGTGCTGGCCCCCCTGGGTGGCAACTTCGCCGTGCGCACCCTGGCCAACAGCGTGTTCCTGGGGGTGCTGCTGCTGGTGCTGTTTGCCGTGGTGCAGTGCGTGCGGGGCAAGGAAGCGGACATTCCCAGCCTCTCGGAGGCCGTGCGGATGCAGCTCTACTGAGGGGGCCCGCCCCCCGCGCGATAAGGTAGTTAATCCGCCGCTGGTCGGGCAGGTCTCCCGCAGACCGGTTCCGCCAGCCACCGTCCACTTCGGCGCCCACGTCGGATCGCGAAAGCCATGTCGCAGCAGCCCTACTACGAAACGATGTACATCCTTCGTCCGGACATCCCGGAGGAAGAGGTGGAAACCCATGTCGCCAAGTACCGCGACCTGGTGACTGAAGCCGGCGCCGAGGTGCTCGACTGCCAGATGCGCGGCAAGCGCCGCCTGGCCTATCCCATCGCCAAGCACAAGGAAGGCATCTACGTGCAGCTGGTGCACAACGGTGACGGCCAGCAGGTGGCCACCCTCGAGCGCGCCATGCGCCTCAGCGAGGACGTGATCCGTTATCTCACCGTCAAGCAGGACGGCCCCGTGCCCGCTCCCCGCAGCGGCCCGGTGCCCACCGCCACCAGCGACGCCGCTGCCCTGGAAACCGTCGAGGCCTGAGGCCAAGACGCCAATCCCATCCACGCCAGACGCCAATGCGAGCCATTGGTCCTGGCGTTTTTTTGTGGCTTGGCGATGATGGAGATCCCCGTTGCCGTCCAGCCCGTTGAGCCCTGAGGGTCCTGCTGAGCACCAGAGCCTCGAGGCCGCCCAACGGGAACTGGCCGCCAGCCAGCGCCAGCTGGCGGAGCTGCAGGCCCTGCTCGATGAGCTGCCGGAGATCTTCGAGCGCAAATTTGAGCAGCGGCTGCAGCCCTTCCTGGAGCGGCAGCGGCTGTTGGCCGAGGAGAACCTCGAGCTGCGCGACCGCCTTCAGGGGCAACTGCCCCCACCGCCTGCCGAGACAGCGGCCGGCAGCAGGGGCGGGCCCTCGCTGCCGGCGGTGCAACCGCTCCACCGTCTCAAGGCGGCCACCCAGCGGTTGATGGGTCCCAACGACCGGGTGGCCTGACCCCCGTCAGCCGCGACGTGCCGCCGCCCAGAGGCGGGTGGGCAGGCCCCACACGTAGATGAAGCCCTCGGCCGCCTTGTGGTCGAACTGGTCCTCGGAGCCGTATGTGGCCATGTCGGGCACATAGAGGCTGTTGGTGGCACTGCTGCGGCCCACCACGGTGGCGTTGCCCTTGTGCAGCTTCACCCGCACCGTGCCGTTCACGGTCTGCTGGGTGCGGTCAATGAAGCCGTCGAGGGCCTCCTTGAGCGGGCCGTACCAGAGGCCCTGATACACCAGATCAGCCCAGCTGGCCTCGATCTGGCGCTTGTAGCGCTGTACGTCGGCGGCGAGGGTGAGGCTCTCCAGCTCCTGGTGGGCCTTGATCAGCAGCAGTAGCCCGGGGGTCTCGTAGATCTCGCGGCTCTTGATGCCCACCACCCGGTTTTCCACCATGTCGAGACGGCCGAAACCGTGGCCACCGGCCAGGGCATTGGCCTTGCGGATCAGGCTCACGGGATCGAGGCGCTCGCCATCGATGCTCACGGGATTGCCCTGCTCGAAGCTGATCTCCACGATCTGGGGAGCCGCCGGAGCGGCATCCACCGATACGGTCATGGCATAGATCTCCTCCGGGGGCTCCACGTTGGGATCCTCCAGGGGGCCGGCTTCGATCGAGCGACCCAGCAGGTTGAGGTCGATCGAATAGGGCGACTTCTTGCTCACGGGCGAGGGAATGCCGCAGCGCTCGCCGTAGGCGATCGTTTCCTCGCGGCTCATGCCCCACTCCCGGGCCGGGGTGAGCACCTTGAGATCGGGGGCCAGAGCGCCGATGGCCACGTCGAAGCGCACTTGGTCGTTGCCCTTGCCGGTGCAGCCGTGGGCCACCGCATCGGCGCCCACCTCGCGGGCGATCTCCACCAGGCGGCGGGCGATCAGCGGCCGGGCCAGGGCCGTGCTGAGCGGGTAGCGGCCCTCGTAGAGGGCGTTGGCGCGGATCGCCGGGAAGGCGAACTCGGTGATGAAGGGCTCGATCAGATCGCCCACGATCGACTGGCTGGCCCCTGAATCGAGCGCCTTCTGGCGAATCGGCTCCAGTTCATCGCCCTGGCCGAGGTCGGCGGCGAAGGTGATCACCTCCTCCACGCCCCACTCCTGCATCAGATAAGGAATGCAGACGCTGGTGTCCACTCCGCCGGAATAGGCCAGCACCGCCTTTTTCGCCCGACCCATCAACGCGTCTCCATGCGCTCAGTCGGACGATTCTCCCCTGTCATGGTTTGCAGCCCCCAGGCCACGCAGCAGCACCAGGGCCATCCCCGCCGGTGGCAGGACCACCAGCGCCAGGGCCAACCAGCCAGGCGCCGCAGGATGCTCCAGGGCCCAGGCCTGGTGCAGCAGCGGCTGGCTCCAATGGCGACCCGACCACACCAGCAGGCCACTCAGCCCCAGGGCACCCCCCCACAGCAAGGCGAGCTGCAGCAGCTTGCGGGAAACGGCAACAGGCAAGGGACCGACGGGCAACACAAGCCTCAGCTAAGGTGATGGATTGGCGCCCTGCAGCGCCGGGTAGCCCACCAGTTTCCGACAGGGCCCTCCCGCAGGCGCTCTGCCCCAGGCCCGTCCGAACAGATCCATACATGAGCACCCTCAGCAACAGCCTCAGCAGCCTCGACGGCATCAATCCGTCGCTGACCCGCTACGGCCGCAGCGAACCCGCACCGGTGCTGCCCCTGCGCGAAGAGCCCGACCTGCTGAGCTGGCTCGAAACCAGCGGCCGACTGGTGGCCGACGAGGAAACCGCGTCCGCCGACGTGAGCACCGTGGAAGAGGAAGAGCTCTCCGCACTCATGGGCGAGAAGGAGGACTACAACGCCGCCGACGAGCAGACAGAAGAGGACTGGGAAGACTGATCCGACCTAAGGTCCGGCCGAACGCGCGACCCATCGGCCGCTCCCCTTGGCATCTCCCGCACCGGCCCAGAATTCCACCCGTCGGCCCCCAGGGCCGATCACCCGGCTGATGGCCTCGATGCCCAGCAACAGTCGCCCCTTGGCGCTGCTGCTGGGCATCCTGCTGTTTGGCGCGGCCCTGGCCAGCGATGTGTTCAGCCAGGCCCCCCAGCTCAGCGTGCCCCTGCTGGTGGCCGCCCTGGTGAGCGCGGGCCTGGGCCGCTGGGGCTACCCCAAACTGCGAAACCTCAAGCTGGGTCAGGTGATCCGCGCCGAGGGGCCCCAGGCCCACCTGAGCAAGGCCGGCACCCCCACCATGGGCGGCCTGCTGGCGGTGCCGGTTGGCGTGATCGTGGGGGGGCTGGTGAGCCCGAGCGACCCACGGCTGCTGGCCGTGGCGGCCATCACCCTGGTCACCATGGCCATCGGCGCTGTGGACGACTGGCGCAGCCTCACGAAGGGCCACAACACGGGCCTCAGCCCCCGTGGCAAGTTGCTGCTGCAGGCCCTGTCCGCTGGGGTGTTCCTCGCCTGGGCGGCCTGGCAGCAGCTGCTGGGCGGCGCCAACCCCGGCGACATCGCTCTCCCCCTGGGCTGGGTGCTGCCCCTCGGCCTGGTGATCTGGCCCCTGGGCCTGTTCGTGTTCCTGGCGGAGAGCAACGCCACCAACCTCACCGATGGCCTCGATGGCCTAGCGGCGGGCTGCGGCGCCATCGTGTTCAGCGGCCTGGGGCTGCAGCTGATGCTGCGCGGCCACGAAGGGGATCCCGCCATGGCCGGCTTCTGCGCCGCCATGGCCGGCACCTGGCTGGGCTTCCTGCTCTGGAATCGCCACAAGGCCCGGATGTTCATGGGCGACACGGGCTCCCTGGCCATGGGCGCCTCCCTGGCGGGCGTGAGCCTGCTCAGCAACAGCCTCTGGCCCCTGCTGGTGATGGGTGGGGTGTTCCTGGCCGAGTCGCTCTCCGTGATCGTGCAGGTGTGGGTGTTCAAAGCCACGAAGGGCCCGGATGGCGTGGGCCGGCGGGTGCTGCGCATGGCCCCGCTGCATCACCACTTCGAGCTGGGGGGCGCCAGCGAACAGCAGGTGGTGGTGGGCTTCTGGGCCCTCAGCTTGCTACTGGTGGTGGTGGGACTGGTGCTGCTGCCCTGAGATGGCCTACTTCACCTGGAAGGAAACGGGCCTAACGGCCGACTGCGCCAGCCTGGAGGCCATGGCCGCGCGCTTTGAGGAGGCGGCAGCCCTGATGCGGCGGATGGCGGCCGAGGGCTTCGCACTCGAGCGCCACAGCGACGGCCAACACATCACCCACGGCAATGCCGAGGTGTTCGAGGCCTACGGGTTCATCGATGAGGAACCGCCGGTGCGCCAACTCACCCTGATCGATCAACCCGGCTTGCGCAGGTAACCCACCACCCACACCACCACAAAGGCCAGGGACGACAGCCCCAGATAGATCAACGACCACTTCTGCAGAGTGGCGATATCCCAGCCGTTGAGCAGCCCGTTGGCGGCATCGCCGGCCGTGGAGAAGGCCAGCACTGAGGGAAACGGCACGGGATTGATCGGCGGGGCAGGATCAGGGGAGTATCTCGCCTCCGCGCTCCGGCCATGGCTCCACACCCCTTCCCCCGCACCCTGATGCTCCTGGGCAGCGGTGAACTGGGCAAGGAAGTGGCCATCGCCGCCCAGCGGCTCGGCTGCCGCGTCATCGCGGTGGATCGCTATGCCGGCGCACCCGCCATGCAGGTGGCCGACGTGGCCGAGGTGATCGCCATGACGGATCCCGAAGCGCTCAAGGCGGTGGTGCGGCAGCACCGCCCCGATGTGGTGATCCCGGAGATCGAGGCCCTGGCGGTGGATGCCCTGGCGGACCTCGAGGGGGAAGGCCTCACCGTGATCCCCACCGCCCGGGCCACGGCGGTGACCATGAACCGCGACCGCATCCGCGACCTGGCCGCGGGCGAGCTGGGCCTGCGCACGGCCCGCTACGCCTATGCCAGCAGCGCCGAGGAGCTGGCCGCCGCGGCCGCACCCCTGGGCTGGCCCGTGGTGGTGAAACCGGTGATGAGCTCCTCGGGCAAGGGCCAGTCCGTGGTGGAGGGCCCCGCTGAGATCAACGCCGCCTGGGAGGCCGCCATGGCCGGTGCCCGCGGCAGTGGCGCCCGGGTGATCGTGGAGGAGTTCCTGCGCTTTGAGCAGGAGATCACCCTGCTCACGGTGAAGCAGTGGGCCGGGCCCACCCTGTTCTGTCCACCCATCGGCCACATTCAGGAGCGGGGCGATTACCAGTGCAGCTGGCAGCCCGCCCACCTGGACTGGGACCAGCTGGCGGCCGCCCAGTCCATGGCCCGTGCCGTGACCGACAACCTGGGCGGTGCCGGCCTGTTCGGCGTGGAGTTCTTTGTGTGCACCACAGCCGCTGGGGGCAGCGAGGTGGTGTTTTCCGAGCTGTCGCCCAGGCCCCACGACACCGGGCTGGTGACCCTGGTGGGGCAGAACCTCAGCGAATTCGAGCTACATCTGCGCGCGGTGCTGGGACTGCCAATTCCCGAAATCCGCTCCACGGGCTCCGCCGCCAGCCGCGTGATCCTGGCGGAGCACGCCAGTGAGAGCGTGCACGTCGATGGCCTGGAACAGGCCCTGGCCGAGGCCGATGTGCAGGTGCTGCTCTTTGGTAAGCCCGATGCCCGCCCCCACCGGCGCATGGGTGTGGCCCTGGCCAGTGGCGCCGACCTGGATGACGCCCGCAGCAAGGCCGATCGTGCCGCGGCTGCGATCACGGTGCGCTGAATCGGTTGGCAGAGAGGCCCAAACGCCTCTGGTGCTGATGGGTTTCGAACCGTATGGTGCGGCCATAGAAGCCAGCCATGTCCCAAGCCCAGCCGAACCGCAGCCCCAGCCGCCCCCGCCGCGATCGGAGGCAGGGCCGCACCGCGACGGTGACGGATCTGGAAACCCGCCGCCAGAGGGAGCGCGCCAAGCCACGCAAGGCCAGTCAGGCCAAGCGCCCCCCCCGACGCGGCGGCCTGGCCCGGCTGCCCCTGTTCCTGGCCGGCATGGGGCTGGGCTATGGCCTGAGCGGCCCGCTGCCCCAGCTGGCGAAGGTGGCCCTGGGGGCCCTGCCCCATCCCGGCGGCGTGCTCACCTCCCTGGTGACACCGGCCGGCATGGGCAACCGTCGGATCGTGGTGATGGGTACGGACAACGTGTCCACCAACACCGATGTGATGTTCACCGTGCAGCTCAAGGACGGCCGCACCGAACTCACCCAGATTCCACGCGACACCTTCATCGAGTCCAACAAGTACGGCGTGATGAAGGCCAACGCGCTGTACAGCAGCGGCGATGTGGCCATGGTGAAGCAGGAGCTCACCAAGCTGATCGCGGCACCGGTGGATCGCTACCTGCTGGTGAATCTGCAGGCGGTGCAGCGCCTGGCCGATGCCCTGGGCGGGGTGGACGTGGACGTGCCCAAGCGCATGTACTACGTGGACAACAGCCAGGGGCTCTACATCGACCTGTACCCCGGCCGCCAGCTGCTCAAAGGCCAGGAGCTCGAGGGCTTCCTGCGCTTCCGCCACGATGAACTGGGGGATATCGGCCGCATGGAACGCCAGAAGCTGGTGCTGGCAGAGGTGTTCCGCAAACTGGCGAACCCCGCCATGGTGACCCGCATCCCCGAGCTGCTGAAGATCGCCGGCAGCGACATCCGCACCGACCTCTCACCCGTGGACATGGGCACCCTGCTGAGCGCGATGGGCACCACCAAGCTCACCTCCAGCCGTCTCTCGGGACCGCCCTACTGGCACGACGACATCAGCTACTGGATGCCGGACCTCAACCCCAATCACGCGTCGTACAAGAGCCAGGAACCGCCGATCTGAGCTCAGCCTCGAACGGCGCCGGAGCGCTGCAGAAATCGGAAGTGATCCAGCCCCTCCAGGACGCCCCAGGCCTGGGAACTGGAGGACACAAACAGTTTGCGCCGGCGTTGCAGCCCCCGGGGAGCGCTTGGGCGTTCCCCGATCACCACACCCAGGGGCTCGCCCCGCAGCAGGGCCTCATCCCCCTGGGAGGCCACCACCAGAATGCGCTCCAGGGGCAGGGCCCAACGCAGGGCCAGATGGCGGATGGCCTCCGCCCTGGAAGCCCGCAGCGGCAGCACATCCAGATACCAGTGGCGGAACAGATGGGGCCGCGCATCCAGGCGGCGATGGCGCAGCTTCTGGCGCACCATCTCCAGCACGCCTTCCGGCGGAGGCTGCAACAGGTAGCTCACCTTGTACGGGCCCTGATTCGCCTCGGGCTGGAGGCAGAGCCGGGGCTCCAACTCCCGAAGCACCTGTTCCACGCCCTGGCGGCACCAGCCCCGGGCGATCTGCTCCTGCCAGGCGTGATCCAGTTCACCGGCAGAGCCATAGCGAATCTCCGTACCGGCCTGCACGATCCACACCTGGGGATCGCGCAGCTGCAGATCGGCGTAGCGCAGCCGGGCCGCCTTGAAACTGCGGCCACTGAGAATGCCCACCCCACTGGCCGGATCCGCCGATAACCGCTGGCGCAATTGCTCCAGGCCTGCGGCATCAGGGGCCTCCAGGCAGCGATCCAGATCCAGCATCACCAGCCGCTCGGCCCGGGGCAGCGTCAGCGGTTGGGGGTCCACCTGGGGGAGCAGATGCTGCGTGGCCTCCTGGCAGCGGCGGGTGGCATGGCCCAAGTAGCTGCACACATGGGCATCCCAGCTGAAGCTACGGCTCACCGCCTCGATGCCGTTGTCACGCCAGCGGCGCCATTGCTGCGGATCGGACCCCGCCGTTTCCAGGGCCTCCTGCAGGCCATCGAGATCCGTGACATCCACCAGCAGGCCATTGCCGCAGCGCTGCAGGATGTCGCGGGGGCCGCCGTCATCGGTGGCCACCAGCGGCAGGCCACTGGCCGCGGCCTCCAACAGCGTGAGTCCGAAGGGCTCGGTGAGGGCGGGATTCACAAACACGCCCTGGCGGCGGGCCGCCCAGCGGTACACCGCGGGAATCTGCTCGCCGCGGTGCTGCTTCGGATAGGCCACCTGGCCGTAGAGATCGAAGCGATCCACCAGCTCAAACACCTGCTGGAACAGATCCCGCTGCTGCTTCTCCATCTGGCGCGGATCGTGGCGACAGCCCAGCACCAACACCAGGTTGTGGCGTTGCCGCAGCAGAGCCGAACGGCCATAGGCCTCCAGCAGGGCAGGAATGTTCTTGCGGCGCTCGGCCCGGCAGATGGCCAGCAACGGCGGCAGGGCGGGATCCCGCAGGAAGGGCGCGATCAGCCCTTGAACCTCCCGGTCTTCGGCCTTCAGCCAGTGGGGATGAAAGCGGCGGGCATCCACCCCCGGCGGCACCACCTCCGCCAGCTCAGGTCGGAAATGGTCGTAGCGGGCGTATTGATGCTCCGCCTCCTGGCGGGTGCTGGTCACCACCAGGGAGCTCTGGGCCAGGGCCAGCTCCTCGGCCTCCATGCGCTGAGCGATGGCGTACTGCTGCTCGATCTGATCGTGGGCCATGCCACCGGCCAGCAGGCGGCGCTGCTTCTCGCGGCCGAGGGAATGGCCCGTGAACACCAGGGGGATCCCCAGCCGCTGACTCACCAGTGCCCCCACATAGCCGGCGTCGGCGTAGTGGGCATGGATCCAGTCGGGGCGACGTGGCTGCGCGGTGATGTGGGCGGTGAGGGCATCGGCCATCTCCTCGAGATGGGGCCAGAGCTGTTCCTTGCGGAGGTAGCGGCGGGGGCCGCAGGGGAAGCGCAGGATCGCAGCAGCGGAACCCAGGGGCTCGCGCGGCTGCCCGTAGTCGGGCGAAACCCGCCTGTCATGGATCTGGCGCGTCACCACCTCCACCCGCTCCACCTCGGGGCGGGCCGCCAGGCTGCGCACCAGTTCATGCACGTAGGTGGTCTGACCGCCGGTATCGGCATCCCGGCCCAGTTCCAGATCTTGGCTGCGAAACAGGCCGTGGAGATGCAGATGCAGCAGGTAAAGACCCACCAGTTGCCATCGCGATTAACGCAGGCTTAGCGAGAGTTCAAGGGGTTGAAGGCAAATCCACAGAAAGACCTTGCAAAGCGGCAGCGCTCGCGCTAGCGGGCAGCGGCCTGGGCGGAGGGCACATCCACCAACACCATCTCGGCACTGCCCCAACCGCTGGGAGGGAGCAGGCTGGGGGCGCCAGCGGCCGGCGCCACCTGGGCACCGGCGGCATAGGCGCCGTTCACCCAGGCCAGGATCAGCGGCGACAGCGGTGCAGCGGCCTGCTTGGCAGGGGCCCGCAGATTGAAGTGGTCGCCGCCCTTGGCCAGCACCAGGCGATGGCCGGCCGGGGAGGTGGCGGCAAAGGGAACCAGCGCCTCGGGATCGGGGGGCACCACCCAATCGCGACTGCCGCTCACCAACAGGGTGCGGGCCTGCAGGGCCGAAGCGGCCACGGGATCGAACAACAGGCCAATCGGGGGGCTCACCGCCACCACCGCCTTCACCCGGGGATCATTCACCGCGGCCTGATCCACGGACGATTCAAACGTGCACTGCAGCAGCCAGCTGAAGGTGCGGTCGGGATCGTTCACGTCAGGACAGCGTTGCTGAAGGGCGGCCGCGGTGGCCCGGCCCCCCGCCAGCTGCAGGGCCGTGATCGCCCCCCAGGAATGACCCACCACCACCACGGACTCGGCGCTGACGCCCTTGAGGCCCTGCAGGCGATTGGCCTGAACAGCGTCCAGCACCGCCGTGACATCCAGGGGCCTCAGCCGCAGTTCCGAAGGGCTGGGGGGCGGCACCTCACCATTCAGCATGGCCTGCTGCTGGTCCTTGTCGCTGCCGGGGTGCAAGGGCAACACCACCGTGTAACCGCGGCTGGCCAGGTGGTTGGCCCAGCCCTCAAAACTCTCGGGGCCATCCCAAAGCCCATGGGAAATCACCACCAGGCGCCCGTTGGCCTGGGTGGTGGGCTGGATCAGCACCAGTTGCAGGGGCTCCGGGCGATGGGCCACGGGCAGGCTGAGCTGACCCCGCTGCACCGCCAGGGAGCCCGCGCCGCTCAACCCAGGATCACTGCTGGCAGAAGGCAGGCTGTTCACAAGCTGCTCGGTGCGCTGCCGCTGGCGGGCATTGCGATTCATCAGAAACACCATCCGCGCCAGGTCCACTCGGGCGGTGTCACCGGGGAGGGCCTGCAGCAGGGAGAGCAGAGTCACCTGCCCGCCCACGGCCGATTTGTTGATGGCGGCCGACAACTGGGCCGCCGTGAGGGTCTTGGTGGGCAATCCCTCCAGCGCACCCATCGAGGAGAGCACCATCAACGACTGATTGACCAGCGGGGAGTCCGTGGCCTGGTCGAAGACACCGCCGCTGATGGGCAGCGGTGTTTTGAACACCTGAATCAGGCCCCGACCGATCACCCCATCCGTGGCCCGGTCCAGCTCGGCCAGATCGCTGTTGCCATTCAGAAGAGCCTGGGGATCAGCCAGCTCACTCACCTTCAGGTTGAAGCTCTCGTCCACAAACGGGAACCGGATCTGCACCTGCTCAATGGCTCCCACCGGCAGGGCACCGGCGATGACAGCCGTGGCGGCGGCGGTGCGAAGCAGGGAACGGACAGGCATCAACAGACCAGGGCAATACGGCCCATGGTGGCTCAAACCTTGCCCACCAGCTTCTGGCGCAGGGTCTTGATCTTGTCCCGCAGGTTGGCCGCCTCCTCGAATTCCAGGTTCTTGGCGGCGGTTTTCATCTTCTCCTCCAGCTGCTGAATCAGCTCCGGCAGCGAATCGAGCGGCACTTCGTTGTGCTCGGCCTGCTCGGTGGCCTGCTCCAGCTGCTCGTCGTTGAGACGGCGCGACACCTCCAGAAAAGCCAGGATCGAGTTGCCCGCCCGCTTGCCCGCGGGGGTGGGCGTGATGCCGTGCTTCTGGTTGTAGGCGTGCTGGATGGCGCGGCGGCGCTCGGTTTCCGAGATCGCCTTGGCCATGGAGTCGGTGAGGTTATCGGCGTAGAGCAGGGCCACACCCTCGATGTGGCGGGCGGCCCGACCGATGGTCTGGATCAGGGAGCGCTCCGCCCGCAGGAACCCTTCCTTATCGGCATCGAGGATCGCCACCAGCGACACCTCCGGCAGGTCGAGGCCTTCGCGCAGCAGGTTCACACCCACCAGCACGTCGTACTCACCGTTGCGCAGATCCTGGATGATCTCGATCCGTTCGATCGAGTGAATCTCCGAGTGCAGATAGCGCACCCGCACCCCGTTCTCGGCCAGGTAGTCAGTGAGGTCCTCGGCCATGCGCTTGGTGAGGGTGGTCACCAACACCCGCTCGCGCTTCTCAGCCCGCGTGCGGATCTCCCCGAGCAGGTCGTCCACCTGGCCATCGGTGGGGCGCACCTCCACGATCGGATCGAGCACGCCGGTGGGGCGGATCACCTGCTCCACCACCTGGCCAGTGCTCTGGGCCAACTCCCAGGAACCCGGCGTGGCGCTCACGAAAATCGTCTGCTGGGCCTTCTCCCAGAACTCCTCGCCCTTGAGCGGACGGTTATCGGCAGCACTCGGCAACCGAAAACCGTGCTCGATCAACACCTGCTTCCGACTCTGATCGCCGTTGTACATGGCCTGGAGCTGCGAGCAGGTCACGTGGCTCTCGTCCACCACCAGCAGCCAGTCCTTGGGGAAGTAGTCGATCAGGCACTCGGGGGGGGTGCCGGCGGGCCGACCGGCCAGGTGACGGGCGTAGTTCTCCACGCCGTTGCAATAGCCCACCTGCTCGAGCATCTCGAGGTCGTAGGTGGTGCGCTGCTCCAGGCGCTGGGCCTCCAGCAGGCGACCCTGGCCATTGAGCAGATCCAGGCGCTCCCTGAGCTCGGTGCGAATGGCCTGGATGGCATCGGCCAGCCGCTCCTTCGGGGTCACGAAGTGCTTGGCCGGGTAGATGTTGATGGTGTCCAGACTCTGCAGGATCTCACCGGTGGTGGGATCCACGTAGCGGATGGCCTCCACCTCGTCGCCGAACAGCTCGATGCGGACCAACCGGTCTTCGTAGGCCGGGCCGATCTCCAGCACATCCCCGCGCACGCGGAAACGGCCGCGGGAAATCTCCAGGTCGTTGCGGGAATACTGGTTGTTCACCAGGTCCCGCAGGGAGCCCCGCAGGTTGAGGGTGTCACCCACCTGGAATTTCACCGCGGCCTTGAGGTATTCCGAGGGAATCCCCAGGCCGTAGATGCAGCTGATCGAGGCCACCACGATCACATCGCGCCGCTCGAACAGGGAACGGGTCGCCGAGTGCCGCAGCATGTCGATCTCTTCATTGATCGACGCCGTCTTGGCGATGTAAGTGTCCGAGACGGGCACATACGCCTCGGGCTGGTAATAGTCGTAGTAGGAAATGAAGTACTCAACGGCGTTGTTCGGGAAGAACTCCCGCAGCTCGTTGCAGAGCTGGGCCGCCAAAGTCTTGTTGTGGGCCAGCACCAAGGCGGGACGCCCGGTCTGGGCGATCACGTTGGCGATGGTGAAGGTCTTGCCGGTGCCGGTGGCTCCCAGCAGGGTCTGATAGCGCTCGCCCCCTTCCACGCCCTGTACCAGCCCAGCGATGGCCGTGGGCTGGTCACCCTTGGGCTGGTAGGGAGCGTGGAGCTGGAAAGGAACCATGCCCCCATTCTCGGGGGCCACTGCACCAGCCGTGACTCAGCCAGCGCGGCTCAAGCCACGGGGGCTGCCGTGATCAGCGCTGCCGCCCGCGTGAAGTCAACGTCGAGACCCAGCAGCCGCAGGATGATCGCCGAGAGCACGGCGTACACCACGCCGCCGAGAATCGCGCTCACCAGGCCGTTCTTGAGGCGGAACCCCTTGATCAGCCAGGCCGCCAGGCCAAACAGAACCACCGTGATGATCCAGTTGAACAGCAGGCTCACGGGGCTGATCAGGCCACCCAGACTGGTGATGGCCCACACCGGACCAAACACGAGCTTCAACGGCCAGATCAGCACCGTACCCAGCAGGCCGATGACCACGGCAGATAGCAGGGCGATCGGGAAGCTGCTCACCTCAACACCGAGGGGGAGCCAGGCCACGATCAACAGCACAATGGCTCGGATCGGCCACTGCAGAAGCCACATCAGAGAACCCATGACAGACGGGCAGGGATCAACCCCCGCAACGTAGTCATGGGCTCACGCTGGTACCACAGCCAGTGGCGTCAAACGGCAATCGTTGCGCCGATCGACAGGGCTTCCCGCAGGCTGCGCACCACCGCCACCATGGCGAGCTCATCGTTGAGGCGGTTCACGGCGGAACCCACCCCCACGCCCGCGGCACCGGCGGCGATGGCCATGGGCAGGGTGACCGCCGAGAGACCCGAGGCACACAACACGGGCAGGGCCACGGCGCGGCTGATGGCATGGGCCGCGGCCAGGGTGGGCGCCGCCTTCTCGATCAGGCCCAGGCTGCCGGGGCTGAAGGGCTTGGCACTGGTGCCACCTTCGGTCTGGATGATGTCGGCACCGGCGGCCTGGAGATCCACCGCCAGCTGCTCCTGCTGGTCGAGGGGCAGCACGTGGGGCACGGTGACGCTCAGCACCACCTCGGGCAGCAGCTCGCGGGTGCGGCGGGTGAGCTCGAGCACTTCCGCGGCATCAAAGACACGGCCGAGGGGGTAGAAGGCGTCGTAGTTGCCAATCTCCACCATGGCAGCGCCGGCGGCCACCGCTGCGGGGAACAGCTCAGGATCCACCGCCGACACGCAGATGGGCAGACCGCTCACGGCTGCAGCCAGGGTCACCAGGGCGGGATCACAGGCCACATCGATCACATCGGCGCCGCCGAGGCCGGCCGCGCGGCTGATGCGCTCCACAGAAGCGGCATCAAAGTTGGTGAGCCCCGCGATCACCTTGAGCAGACGGCGCGACACCAGCGCCTGCTGCAGCTGGGTGGGCAGACGGTGGAGACGGGACATCGGCTCAGGACACATATGAATCCCATTCTCCCATCCGAGCCCCCGGTCGCCCATGCGCCACGGCCGCCCTGGAGCCCCCTGCACGCGCGGCTGCACCAGCAGCTGCTGCACAACCCCACGCTGCTGCCTCCGGGCCGCCCTCTGCTGCTGGCCGTGTCCGGCGGGCAGGACTCCATGGCCATGGCCCGGCTCCTCCAGGACCTGCAGCGACTCCACCACTGGCCCCTGCACCTGTGGCATGGCAACCACGGCTGGAGGGCGGAGGCCGGCGCGCAGGCCAGGGAGCTGCAGGCGTGGGCCCTCGAGCAGGGCCTACCGATCCGCGTGGAACAGGCCGACCCTGCCGTCCCTCAGACGGAAGCCGCAGCCCGCCACTGGCGCTACGCCCGCCTGGAGGCCCTGGCCCTGCAGATCGGCTGCAACCACGTGCTCACCGGCCACACCGCCAGCGACCGCAGCGAAACCCTGCTGTTGCAGCTGGCCCGCGGCAGCCACGCCGCCGGGCTGGGCAGCTTGCGACGGCAACGGCCCCTGAGCGCAGGCTCGACGATCACCCTGGTACGGCCCCTGTTGGACCTCAGCCGGAGGGAAACCCTGGCCATCTGCGAGCGCTGGGGCCTGCCCCTCTGGACGGATCCCAGCAATGCCAATCCGCGCTTCAGTCGTAACCGGGTGCGAGCGGAGGTGTTGCCGGTGCTGGAAGCCCTGCACCCCGGCGCCAGCCAGCGCATCAGCGCCCTGAGCGAACGGCTGGCCGCGGAGCAGGACGCCGGCGACGACCTCACGGACCTCGGCCTCCGGGCCTTGACCTCGACCACCCCAGAGACGGCAGAGCGCCTCGACCGGCGCGCCTTGATGGCCCTGCATCCAGCCAACCAGCGCCGCTTGCTGCACCGCTGGCTGGAGCAGCACAGCGGGCACACCCTCGCCGCACGGTCACTGGACGCCCTGCTGCTGCAGCTGGCCCCCATGCGGGGACCAGGGTCCTGGGCCCTGCCCCACGGCCAGGCACTGCACTGGGACCGCGAGCACCTGTGGTTGAGCCATCCCAGCTCTAAACAGGGGCTGCAGAACCAGCAGCCACCCCAGCCGACTCCATGAGCACCCCCCTGGATCAGGCCTACATCAACATCGAGCGGGCCTACGGCGAGGGGAACTTCAGCGAGGCCCTGCGGCAGGCCGAGGCGCTGCTGCCTCTGCTCCCCGCCGACCGAGCGGACGAGCTGGCCGAGCGGCTCCAGCTGCTGATGGGCCACATCCATCTGTATGGACTGGGGGCCCCGGAGCGGGCCGCCGGCTACTACCAGACCGTTCACGACACGAGCGCCGACCCCGCCTACCGCCAACTGGCCCAGCAGGGCCTGGGGCTCTGCCAGAACGCTCCAAGTCCCGGGCCGGCAGCAACAGCCGAGCCGATCGCAGCCGCCGCAGCCCCCGCCACGCCCTGGCTGGAGCCGCGCCAGGAACCAGACGCCACCGCAGAGCCCGTTCAACCCCAGAACCCGGGTGCCGCGGCTGCGGCCAGTCCATGGCTGGAGCAATCGGGCCAGGCGCCGAAGGCCGCGGCACCCGTGGCGGCGCCCCCGGCCCCAACCGCTGAGCCGTCTTCTGAGCCGTCTGAGGCATCTGAGCCCAGTGAGCCGGCCGAGGAGCCGCCAGCAGAAAGCCCCCTGGCCTTCGATCCCGCCGAGGAGGCGGAACTGGCCAAGGGGCTCCTGAAGGTGGTGCTGCGCTAACTCAGCTGGCGGCCGTGGAGCGGCGGCGGCGCGTGCGGTTGGCGGGCATCTCCGGCTCTTCAACCCGGACTGGTGCGGCCTCCACCGGAGCGGCAACAGCAGCCGGTGCTGGTGCCGGGGCGCCCACTGCAGCCAGCTCCCGCTGGGGTTGCGGGGCCCGCTCGGAGCGGTCGCGCTGGCCATCCCGCTGGCCATCGCGGTTGCCATCACGGCGGCCACGGGGAGCCGGACGGCTGTCGGGCTCCGCATCGGCACGGCCCTTGTAGGCGGGGGTGCCACCGGGGGCGGGCTGCACCAGGCAGATGATCAGGGGCTCCACCTGAAGTTCACGGCGCAGCCGGCGCTGCAGACCCACCTCGATCTCCCGCTGGACGCCCATCCAGTCCACATCGGGGGCCTTGCCACCGCTGTTGCGCGAGAGCTGCTGCCAGCGGTTCTCCAGCACCCAGGTGATCTCACGCTCGGCCCAGAGGCTCATCTTGCGCGGGTCGGCGGCGGTGACGACACCGCGCAGGTTCACCCGAGGCGGCGCGGCCATCACGCCATCGGTGCTCACCACCGCCAGCAGGGTGATCACGCCGTCTTCCGCCAGCTGCTGGCGCTCCTTGAGCACCCGGGCATCCACGATGCCGTTGCGGGAGGCATCCAGCAGTTCGATGCCCGCCTTCACCGGATCGCCCTTGCTGATCGAATCGGCGGTGAGCTGCACAACGTCGCCGTTGTCGATGATCAGGGTGTTCTCCACGGGGATCCCCATGGAGTGGCCCGTCTTGGAGTGGGCCACAAGCATGCGGTGCTCACCGTGCACGGGCACGAAGAACTTGGGCCTGGTCAGGGCCAGCATCAACTTCTGGTCTTCCTGGAAGCCGTGGCCGGACACGTGAATGCCCTCGCCCTTGCCATAGACCACCTTCGCCCCGAGCATCATCAGCCGGTCGATGGTGTTCACCACCGAGATGGTGTTGCCGGGGATCGGGCTGGCCGAAAAAATGATGGTGTCGGTGCTCTTCACCTGCACCTGGGGGTGCTCACCGCGGGAGATGCGGCTCAGGGCGGCCAACGGTTCACCCTGGCTGCCGGTCATCAGCAGCAGGGTTTCGCGGTCGGGCAGATCCCGGATCTGCTTGATCGGCACGAACAGATCGTCCGGGGCGCGCATGTAGCCCAACTCCCGGGCCTTGGCGATCACGTTCAGCATGGAGCGGCCCAGCAGGCCCACCTTGCGGCCGTTCTTGAGGGCCAGCTCAAGAATCATCGCCACCCGGTGAATCGAGCTGGCGAAGGTGGTGATGATCACCCGGCCTTCCGCCTGGGAGATGTGGCGATCCAGGCAGGGGAACACCGAGCGCTCGGGAGGGCAGAAGCCCGGCACTTCGGCGTTGGTGGAATCGCTGAACAGACACAGCACCCCCTGCTCGCCGTAGTGGGCCAGGCGGGCCATATCGAAGGTTTCGCCATCCACGGGCGTGTGGTCGAACTTGAAGTCGCCGGTGAAGATCACCGTGCCCACGGGGGTGGTGATGGCCAGCGAGAAGCTGTCGGCCATCGAGTGGGTGTTGCGGATGAACTCCACCGAGAAATGCTGGCCCACCTTCACCACATCGCGGGGGGCGACCGTTTCGAGGATGGTGCGATCCATCACACCGGCCTCCTCCATCTTTCCGGTGAGCATGGCCAGCGCCAGGCGCGGGCCATGAATCACGGGAATGTTGAAGTTCTTGAGGTGGTGGGCGATGCCACCGATGTGATCTTCGTGACCGTGGGTCACGATCATGCCGCGGATACGCTTCTGGTTTTCCTTCAGATAGCTGGTGTCCGGCATCACCACGTTGACGCCGTGCATGCCATCGCTGGGGAAGGCCAGGCCGGCATCCACCAGCATGATGTCGTCGCCGTACTCGAACACACAGGTGTTCTTGCCGATCTCATGCAGACCGCCGAGGGGAATCACCCGCAGGTGGGGCTGCTTGGGGGCACCGCTGGCATGGGTTGCTGCGGAGCCGTTGCGGGTGATGGGGTGGGTTGTCATTCAGGAACGAGGTGCCGGCCAGGCCGGCGAAACAACGGGGATGTGGCTGAAACGAAGCCTCAGGGCCGCTCGGCGGCGGAGGCGGTAGGCCTTGGCGTCAGGTAGGACGCAGGGCTGCCAGGACGGAAGTGAGTCGGTCGCGCACGTCGCTTGAAGCGGGAACAAGGGGAAGTCGGGGGGCACCCACGGCCCAGCCGCTGAGCTCCAGGGCGGCTTTCACGGGGATGGGATTGGTGGTGCAGAACAGGGCCTTGCAGAGCGGCAGCAACTGCTCGTGCACGGCCAGGGCGGAGGCCAGATCGCCGGCCAGGAAGGCCCGCACCATGGCCTGGATCTGATCGCCGGCCACATGGCTGGCCACACTCACCACGCCCACGGCACCCACGGCGAGCATCGGCAGGGTGAGGCCATCGTCGCCGCTGTAAATGGCCAGGCGCTCACCGCAGGCGGCCCGCAGCTGGCTCACCTCCTCGGTGGTGCCGCTGGCGGCCTTGAAGCTCACCACATTGGGCAGATCCATGAGCCGCGCCGTGGTGTCCGCCGACAGGCTGCAGCCGGTGCGACCGGGGATGTTGTAAAGCATGAGCGGCAGCTGGGGCGCTGCAGCGGCCACGGCCCGGAAATGGGCCTCAAGGCCCTCCTGGGGAGGCTTGTTGTAGTAGGGCACCACCACCAGGGCACCGTCGGCGCCCAGGGCGGCAGCCTCGGCAATGGCCTCCACCGCCTCTGCCGTGCAGTTACTGCCGGTGCCAGCCAGCAACTGGGCACGGTTGCCCACCGCAGCCTTCACCGCCGAGAACAGCTGATGCTGTTCATGCCAGCTGAGGGTGGGCGATTCACCGGTGGTGCCGCACAACACCAGGCCATCGGAGCCGTGATCCACCAGATGGCTGGCCAGGCGGGCCGCCAGGGGCAGGTCCACGGTGCCATCGGGGGCGAAGGGGGTCACCATGGCGGTGAGCACCCGGCCAAAGGGGGCCGGGGAGAGAGATCCGGGGCGGAGGGGGCTGCTGGTCACGCGGTGATCCCCAAAACAGACGTTGTGTCAGCAACAGCCGGTGCCGGTGCCTGGGCTGAATCGAGAAGCAGTTCGGCAATCTGAATGGCATTGAGGGCAGCGCCCTTCCGGATCTGATCCCCGCAGAGCCAGAGCTCGAGGGCATTGGGCTCGCTCAGGTCCTGGCGGATCCGTCCCACCGCCACCGGATCGCGGCCGGTCACATCGGTGGGCATGGGGAAGCGATTGGCGTCAAAGTCCTCGATCAACTCCACGCCAGGGGCCCGGGCCAACAAATCCCGGGCCTCATCCACGGGGAAGGGCTCCGTGAATTCGATGTTGAGGGCTTCGGAGTGGGCCCGCAGCACCGGCACGCGCACGCAGGTAGCCGACACGCGCAGATCGGGCAGCCCCATGATCTTGCGGGTCTCATTCAGCATCTTCAGCTCCTCCTCGCAGTAGCCGCTGTCCTGCAGGGGAGAGTTGTGCAGAAACAGGTTGAAGGCCAGGGAGTGGGGCAACACGCTGCTTTCGGGGGTGCCGCCATTCAGCACCGCTTGGCTGAGCTGGCGCAGCTCCTCCATGGCCCGGGCGCCGGCACCACTGGCGCTCTGATAGGTGCTCACCACCACCCGGCGCAGGGGCCGCCGAGCGGCCAGGGGCGCCAGGGCCAGGGTCATCAGGATCGTGGTGCAGTTGGGGTTGGCGATCACGCCGTTGTGGCTGAAGGCCGCCTCGGGATTCACCTCCGGCACCACGAGGGGCACCGAGGCGTCCATGCGGAAGGCGCTGGAGTTGTCGATCACCACAGCCCCAGCGGCAGCGGCCACGGGTGCCCACTGCTTCGACACAGAGCCGCCGGCGGACGCCAACACCACATCCACGCCCGCAAAGGCCTCGGCACTCACCGGCTGGATCGTGAGGGTCTGGCCGTTCCACTCCAAGGTTTGACCGGCGGAGCGGGGCGAGGCCAACAGCACCAGCTCACCCACAGGGAACTGACGCTCAGCCAGCAACGCCAGCAGTTCCTGGCCAACGGCGCCGGTGGCGCCGAGAACGGCCACCTTGAGGGGGCGCTGGGGCAGGGAACGGGGAGATGCGGTGGTCAACGGGAGCAGGGAGAGATGAACGAAAGAGGGGAAAACCGGGGAGTCCGGCTTTGATCAGGGGTGCTGCTGAAGAACCTGGCTGGCACAGGCCTGCCATCAAAACCATGACTGCAGAACCGTGAAGGCCAAAGCAGAGGCCTGAGGGATCAGCAGCGAACTGACCGCAGACCGTTCAGAACGGCGAGGCGATGGGGAAAGGCTGTCCGGTGATCGTGAAAAGAGCTGGCGTGAATGGAAAAGCTGTAGGGGTCGACGAGAGGGGGGCTATCGCGCGCTGACGGTTCGGGGAAACGCAGCGGGTCTCGTGGTTCTTGGTGACAACAATACGCGCCCATCACGGTCCTGGCGAGGGGCCGTTGGAGCTCGTCACAGGTGAGTTCATAGGATCGTGGGCTGCCTCGCCGATTCGGTTCGGCCATACCCCGCCTTCCCGTTCCATGAGCCCTGCCGCCAGCCCTGCCGCACCGACCGCCAAGACCGGCGCCGACCTCAAGGTCAGCACCAGCCCCCGTCCCGGCAGCCGCATGGCGGTGGAGATCTCGGTGCCCGCCGGCCGCACCCAGACCAGCCATGACGCAGCCGTGGAAAAGCTGAGCCGCAGCATCAAGCTGCCCGGCTTCCGCAAGGGCAAGGTGCCCCGGGCTGTTCTGCTGCAACAGATCGGCCCGGTGCGCATCCGCGCCACCGCCCTCGAAGACCTGGTGGACAGCGTCTTCCGCGATGCCCTCAAGCAGGCCGAGATTCCCGCCATCGGCCAACCAGCCCTGGATGGTGGCTTCGAATCCCTGCTGGAACGCTTTGAACCCGGCCAGGAGCTGAGCCTCACCCTGGAAATGGACGTGGAACCCACGCCCAGCCTCAAGACCACCAAGGGCCTCAAGGCTGAGGCCGTGAAGGTGGAGTTCGATGCCGCCCGCGTCGATGAGCTGATCGAGCAATCCCGTCGCCAGATGGCCACCCTCGTGCCCGTGGACGGCCGGGCCGCCGCCGAGGGCGACGTGGCGGTGATCGGGTTCCAGGGCACCTTTGTGGATACCGGCGAAGCCATCAGCGGCGGCAGCGCCGACGCCATGGAAGTGGAACTGGAGGACGGCCGCATGATCCCCGGCTTCGTGGAAGGGATCCTCGGCATGAAGCCGGGCGACTCCAAAACCGTGGCCTGTCAGTTCCCTGAGGAGTATCCCCAGGAGGACGCCGCCGGTCGCAAGGCCAGCTTCGAAATCAGCCTGACGGAACTGAAAACCCGCGAGCTGCCTGCCCTGGATGACGCCTTTGCCCAGCAGGCCAGCGACAAGCAAACCCTGGCGGAGCTGCGGGACGACCTGGAGGCCCGCCTGAAGGATGAGGCCGAGCGCCGCAACAGCTCCAACCGCCACGACGCCCTGCTGGCCGCCCTGGTGGAGCAACTGGAGGTGGAACTACCCGAAACCCTCGTGCAGGAAGAGATCATGTCGCTGCTGGAGCAGACCGCCGGTCAGCTGGCGCAGCAGGGCATGGACGTGAAGAAACTGTTCACCCCTCAGCTGGTGCAGAGCCTGCGGGAAACCTCCCGCCCCGAGGCCGAGGAGCGCCTCAAGCGCAGCCTTGCCCTCAAGGCCCTGGCCGCCAGCGAGAAGCTCGAACTGAGCGAGCAGGAGATCGACGACAAGGTGAAGGAACTGAGCCGCGGCTTCAGCGACACCGCCAACATCGATCCCCAGCGCCTGCGGGCCGCCGTGCAGGAGGACCTGATGCGCGAGAAGCTGCTGGGCTGGCTGGAAGCCAACAGCACCATCACCGAGAAGGCCGCCGACACGGACGCCGACGCCAAGGCCGACACCTGAGCGACTGAGGGATAGCGGTGCCAGGGCGGTGCTCACACCACCGGCCTGGTCCGATCCCCATAGATTGACCTCACTGCCAACAGCTCCGGCCGCGTGATCGACGCCAACCCCCTCCTCGCCCAGCGTCTCCACCCGATCCAGAACCGCTGGCTGGGCCAACGCCCCGAGGCCACCATCGCCAGCCCCAGTGCGGCCCCCGGCGTGCTGCCCACGGTGGTGGAGCAATCCGGCCGGGGCGAACGGGCCTTCGACATCTATTCGCGACTGCTGCGCGAGCGGATCATCTTCCTGGGCACCGGCATCGACGACCAGGTGGCCGATGCCCTGGTGGCCCAGCTGCTGTTCCTCGAAGCCGAGGACCCCGAGAAGGACATCCAGATCTATATCAACTCCCCAGGTGGCTCGGTGACCTCCGGCCTGGCGATCTACGACACCATGCAGCAGGTGGCCCCCGACGTGGTGACCATCTGCTATGGCCTGGCGGCTTCGATGGGCGCCTTCCTGCTCTCCGGCGGCACCAAGGGCAAGCGCCTGGCCCTGCCGAATGCCCGGATCATGATCCACCAACCCCTTGGCGGGGCCCAGGGCCAGGCCGTGGACATCGAGATCCAGGCCAAGGAAATCCTGTTCCTGAAGGACACCCTCAACGGGCTGATGGCCGAGCACACCGGCCAGCCCCTCGAGAAGATCGCCGAAGACACCGACCGCGACTACTTCCTTTCCCCGGCGGAAGCGGTTCAATACGGACTGATTGACCGGGTCGTCGAAGACGGATCACCGGTTTGATTCTTAAGGACGGCTGACGAAGCGCGGGATCCTGCCGATCCTTGAGTTTCTGGCCCACAGCCCCACCCTCGCCGGACGCCCCCTCGCCGCCCTTCTTCGCCCGATGGCCAAGTTCGACGCCCACCTGAAGTGCTCGTTCTGCGGCAAATCGCAGGACCAGGTGCGCAAGCTGATCGCCGGTCCTGGCGTCTACATCTGCGACGAGTGCATCGATCTCTGCAACGAGATTCTCGACGAAGAGCTGGTGGATGGCCAGGCCGCCAGCGGTGGCCAGCGCCAGAGCTCGGAAGCCAAGGGCAAGCAGCCAGCGAAGAAGAGCAACAAGCCCGCACCCACCCTCGCCGAGATCCCCAAACCCCAGGACATCAAGGCCCACCTGGATCGCCAGGTGGTGGGCCAGGAGGAGGCCAAGAAGGTGCTGTCGGTGGCGGTCTACAACCACTACAAGCGCCTGGCCTGGCAGGGCGATGGCAAGGGCGAAGCCAGCCAGACCGCCACCCGGCTGCACAAGAGCAACATCCTGCTGATCGGACCCACCGGCTGCGGCAAGACCCTGCTGGCCCAGACCCTGGCTGAGCTGCTCGATGTGCCCTTCGCCGTGGCCGACGCCACCACCCTCACCGAAGCGGGGTATGTGGGTGAGGACGTGGAGAACATCCTGCTGCGGCTGCTGCAGAAGGCCGACCTGGACGTGGACCAGGCCCAGCGCGGGATCATCTACATCGACGAGATCGACAAGATCGCCCGCAAGAGCGAGAACCCCTCGATCACCCGCGATGTGTCCGGCGAGGGTGTCCAGCAGGCGCTGCTCAAGCTGCTGGAAGGCACCGTGGCGAACGTGCCGCCCCAGGGGGGCCGCAAGCATCCTTACCAGGACTGCATCCAGATCGACACCAGCCAGATCCTGTTCATCTGCGGTGGGGCCTTCGTGGGCCTGGAGGACGTGGTGCAGCGACGGATGGGCCGCAACTCCATCGGCTTCGTGCCCGCCGATGGCCGGGGCCGCAGCCGCAGCCACAAGGATCAACAGGCCGCCCACGTGCTGCGCCACCTGGAGCCCGACGATCTGGTGAAGTACGGCCTGATCCCCGAGTTCATCGGCCGCATGCCCGTGAATGCGGTGCTCGAGCCGCTGGATACCCACGCCCTGGAGGCGATCCTCACCGAGCCGCGCGATGCCCTGGTGAAGCAATTCCAGACGCTGCTCAGCATGGATGACGTGCGCCTGGAGTTCGAGCCCGGCGCCGTGGAGGCGATCGCCGCCGAAGCCCACCGCCGCAAGACCGGCGCCCGTGCCCTGCGGGGCATCGTGGAAGAGCTGATGCTGGATGTGATGTACACCCTGCCGTCAGACACCACCACCAAGGCCTTCACGATCACCCGCGAACTGGTGGAGGAACGCACCAAGGCGAAGGTGGTGCCCCACCCCAGCCTGGTGGAGCAGGAGCAGCAGGAATCAGCCTGACCGCCTGGGTCCGGATTGCCGACCTGCGGCCGCCCTTGCCACCCCGGTAGCGCCGGCGAGAGCCTCAATCCAACGTCTCTGCCTGGCCCATGGCCGCCGCTGATCACCTGCAGGTTCCCCGCCAGCACGGGCTGTTCAATCACCACGGCATCGACCTGGGCGACGGCAGCGTGGCCCACTACCTCGAGGGCCGCGAGATCCTGCGCAGCACGACCTCCGACTTCAGCCGCGGCGAGGCCGTGAGCGTCGTGACCTACACCGAGCCCTGCTCAGCGCCAGGCCTCACCCTGAGGCGCGCCATGGGCCGGCTGGGGGAACAGAACTACAACCTGCTGTTCAACAACTGCGAGCACTTCGCCCACTGGTGCAAGACCGGCCGGCACCGCAGTGCCCAGGTGGAGGGCTGGCTGCACACCGGCAGCCTCGGCGCCCTCGCCTTGGGCCAGTTCCTGCCGGCGGCGGTGCTCACCGGCGCGCGCCTGCTGCTGCGCAAGGGCATCAACCTCGATGGCCCACACCTGGAACAGGGCAAGGCCCTGGCCCGCAAGAGCCTCGAACAGCTCGATGGCCTGCGCCTGAAGCTGCAGGAGAAGCTGGAACAGGAGCTGGTCAAGGCGGAGGCCCGCTGGGGCGACGACCAGTTCGGAGCCCTGCGGCTCGCCGCCCAGACCATCGCCGACCAACTGAGTGAAGTGGAGGACATGGAACTGAAACTGGAGCGACTGCTGGAGGAGAGCCGGGACCAGTAGCCTCCACATTCGGCGTAGCGACCCATGAGCCCAGCCATGCGTTCCGCCTACCAGCCTCTCCATCACAAGTACCGGCCCCAGCGCTTCGATCAGCTGGTGGGCCAGGAGGCCATCGCCGCCACCCTCGGCAACGCCCTGCGCCAGAACCGAATCGCGCCGGCCTATCTGTTCAGTGGTCCGCGGGGCACGGGCAAAACCTCCAGCGCCCGCATCCTGGCCCGCTCGCTCAACTGCATCGCCAGCGAGGGGCCCACGCCGGAGCCCTGCGGCAGCTGCGAACTCTGCACCTCCATCGCCGCCGGCAATGCCCTCGATGTGATCGAGATCGACGCCGCCTCCAACACCGGCGTCGACAACATCCGCGAGCTGATCGAGCGCTCGCGCTTCGCGCCGGTGCAGGCCCGCTGGAAGGTGTACGTGGTGGACGAGTGCCACATGCTCTCCACGGCGGCCTTCAACGCCCTGCTCAAAACCCTCGAGGAACCACCGCCGCGGGTGGTGTTCGTGCTGGCCACCACCGACCCCCAGCGCGTGCTGCCCACGATCCTCAGCCGCTGCCAGCGGTTTGATTTCCGGCGAATTCCGCTCGATGCCCTCGAGCAACACCTCACCTGGATCGCCGAGCAGGAACAGATCGGCATCACCGCCGAAGCCCTGCACGTGGTGGCCCAGCGGGCCCAGGGGGGCCTGCGGGATGCCGAGAGCCTGCTGGATCAGCTCAGCCTGCTGCCGGCGCCGATCGAGCCGATGGCGGTGTGGGAGCTGGTGGGGGCCGTGCCGGAGCAAGAGCTGCTGCAGCTGGCGGCGTCCCTGGCCAGCAGCGAGCCCATGGGGGTGATTGAAGCCATCCGGACGCTGCTGGAGCGGGGCCGCGAACCCGGGGCCGTGCTCCAGGGCCTGGCCGGCCTCCTGCGGGATCTGGTGTTGGCGGGGGTGGC
>CANHMF010000006.1 GCA_947461705.1 Synechococcaceae cyanobacterium | reverse complement strand
TTGCCGCATGCTCGGCCCAGGGGCGGGCGGTTGCCCTGGCGGTGGAGGCCTTTGAGCAGGGCTTCGCGTGCGATCCGCGCCGCCGCCGCAACCCGGCCGGCAGCCGCACCACCTGGACCAGCGCCTATCTCCCCTATCTGCGGCGTCTGCAGGCGGTTGCGGAGCGCGAGGACCAGGGCCTGGGGGTGGCGCTGTTGGAAGCCGTGCTGGAGAGCTACCCCCTGGCCTCCCGTGCCCGCCAGCAGTGCGGCACCGCCCTGGCGGCCCTGGCCAAGGGGGAGGGGCTGGTGCTCCCCGCCGACTGGGGTGAGCGGGCCGGTGGTTATGGCCTGCATGCCGCCCAGTTCCGCCAGCTCCCCAGCGACCAGCAGATCCTGCAGGTGCTCGAGCGCATCCCCAACCCCGGCTGGCGCCTGGCCTACGGGCTGATGGCCACCTACGGCCTGCGCAATCACGAGGTGTTCTTCACCGACTTGTCGGCCCTCGCTCCCGGGGGGGATCGGGTGATTCGGGTATTGCCCACCAGCAAGACCGGCGAGCACCAGGTGTGGCCCTTCCAGCCCGACTGGGTGGAGCGCTTTGCGTTGCCCAGGCTGGGCGAGGCCCGGGAGCTCTTGCCCCCCGTCTGCACGGACCTGCGCCGCACCACCTTGCAGCAGGTGGGCCGCCGGGTGGCCGAGCAGTTCCGTCGTTATGGGCTGCCCCTCACCCCCTACGACCTCCGCCACGCCTGGGCCGTGCGCACGATTCACATCGGACTGCCCGACACGGTGGCGGCGCGGATGATGGGCCACTCGGTGGCGATTCACACCCGCACTTACCACCACTGGATCACCCGCCGCGACCAGCAGCAGGCCGTGGATGCGGCCCTCGCCCGGGCACGGCCGGCCCTGGTGGCCTGAACCGTGTAGCCCATAGCGGCGTGCCCGCCGCCAGAGTGGGGCCTCCCCGTGGCCTGCCGATGTCTGCCAGCTCAATGCAGAGCGTTTCGCCGAGCCAGGAGCTCGATCGTGCCGCTGAGGAGCTGGGACCTGGCGGGGATCTCGCGCCCGAGGCCGATCAGGAGGGTTACCGCCGCCGCATGGCCCGGCGCAAACAGGTGCAGCAACAGCGCGTGGGTGAGCGGAACCTGGAAAAGGGCCTGGTGATGGTGTTCACCGGCGACGGCAAGGGCAAGACCACCGCGGCCCTGGGCCTGGTGCTGCGCACCCTGGGCCATGGTGAGCAGGTGGCGGTGGTGCAGTTCATCAAGGGGGGCTGGCAGCCCGGAGAGGCCAAGGCTCTGGAACTGTTCGGGGAGGCCCTGCACTGGCATGCCCTGGGCGAGGGCTTCACCTGGGAAACCCAGGACCGCGACCGGGATCGCCTGCTGGTGCAACAGGCCTGGGAGCGGTCGTTGCAGTATCTCGGCGACAGCAGCCGCAAGCTGGTGGTGCTGGACGAAGTGAATGTGGCCCTCAAGCTTGGTTACCTCGAGCTGGAGCAGGTGCTGGAGGGCCTGGACCGGCGGCCGGAGCTCACCCATGTGGCGCTCACGGGCCGCGGCGCTCCGGCAGCCCTGTTGGAGCGCGCCGATCTGGTCACGGAGATGAAGCTGCTGCGTCACCCCTTCCGCGAACAGGGCGTGAAGGCCCAGCGGGGCATCGAGTTCTGAGGGTTCAGCCCTGGCTATCCGGCCGCACCGGCCGGCGGCTGATCAGCAGTGAGTGGCGTTGATCTGCAAGGGATCTCACGCTTGCTACTGTGCGGCCAAGTGACGTACAAGCGCGATCGGATGCCCTACCAGCGCGTGTTGCTCAAGCTCAGTGGCGAAGCCCTGATGGGCGACCAGGGCTACGGCATCGACCCCGCCATCGTGAATGCGATCGCCGCCGACGTGGCGGCTGTGGTGGCCGATGGCACCCAGCTGGCGATCGTGGTGGGTGGCGGCAATATCTTCCGCGGGCTGAAGGGTTCGGCCGCCGGCATGGACCGTGCCACCGCCGACTACGTCGGCATGCTGGCCACGGTGATGAATGCGATCACCCTTCAGGACGGTCTGGAGCGCGCCGGCATCCCCACCCGGGTGCAAAGTGCCATCTCGATGCAGGAGGTGGCCGAGCCCTACATCCGCCGCAAGGCCATCCGCCACATGGAAAAGGGTCGGGTGGTGATTTTTGCCGCCGGTACCGGCAACCCCTTCTTCACCACCGACACCACTGCAGCTCTGCGGGCCGCCGAGATCGGGGCTGATGTGGTGTTCAAGGCCACCAAGGTGGATGGCGTGTACGACAAGGACCCCAACAAGTTCCCCGAGGCGGTTCGTTACGAGAGCCTGTCCTTTCTCGATGTGCTCAGCGGCGAACTCGAGGTGATGGACAGCACCGCCATCGCCCTGTGCAAGGACAACGCCATTCCCATTGTGGTGTTTGATCTGTTCGGCGCCGGCAACATCGGCCGCGCCGTGCGCGGTGAGCCGATCGGCACCCGCATCATTCCCTCTGCCTGATGTCCGTCGTCATGGATCTCGAAGCCAGCATGCGCAAGTCGGTGGATTCCACCCAGCGCACCTTCAACACCATTCGCACCGGCCGGGCCAACGCCACCCTGCTCGACAAGATCAGCGTGGAGTACTACGGCGCTGAGACGCCGCTGAAATCGCTCACCACGATCACGACTCCCGATTCCTCCACGATTCAGCTGCAGCCCTTTGATGCCGGCTCACTGGGGCTGATCGAGAAGGCCATCTCCATGAGTGATCTGGGCCTCACCTGCAACAACGATGGCAAGGTGATCCGCATCAACATTCCGCCCCTCACGGAAGATCGCCGCAAAGAGCTCTGCAAGTTGGCAGCCAAGTATGCCGAGGAGGGCAAGGTGGCTCTGCGCAACATCCGCCGCGATGCCATCGACAAGGTGAAGAAGCAGGAGAAGGAGGGGGAGCTCTCGGAGGACCAGAGCCGCGATGAGCAGGACAAGGTTCAGAAGCTCACTGACAAGTTCATCGTGGAGATTGAGAAGAACCTGGCTGAAAAGGAAGCCGATATCCTCAAGGTGTGAGCGTCAGCGGCGGCTTCTCGGCCGATGTGATTGTGGTGGGAGCTGGCGCTGCCGGCTCGGCGGCGGCCTTCCACCTGGCAGCCCGTGGCCGGCGGGTTCTGCTGCTGGAGCGCGAGGCTATGCCGCGGTCCAAGCCCTGCGGAGGCGGCATGGCCGCCTCCGTGCAGCGCTGGTTCCCTTTCGATCTGACCCCGGCGGTGGATCAGGTGATCGCCCAAGTGCGGTTCACCTGGTGTCTTGAGGATCCGGTCACGGCTGTGCTGCCGGGAGACTCTCCCTTCTGGATCGTGCGTCGTTCCCGCTTGGATGCCACCATCGCTGCACAGGCCGCGGCGGCTGGTGCGGAACTCCAGGATGGCTCTGCCGTGGAGGCGATCGAGCGCGACGGCGACCACTGGCGTGTGGTGAGTGGCGGCAACGTCTACACCGCCCGTGGGCTGGTGCTGGCCGATGGCTCCAACTCCCGCTTCTCGGTGCCCCTGGGACTCGGACCTGCCAAGCCCCGTTTTGCTGCTGCGGTGGCTGCGGAAGTGGAGGCGGAGGTGCGGGAGCCCGGCACCGCCCGCTTCGAGTTCGGCCTGGTGCACCATGGCTTCTGCTGGGCCTTTCCCCGCCAGGGCGGCTACAGCATCGGGGTGGGCACCTTCATTGGCCGTGAGGCGGCGGATGCGGATGCCGTGCTCGCGCAGCTGCTGCCCAGCCTCGGCCTCAGCCCCACGGCCGGCGAGCGCTGTCGTTCCCCCCTGCGGGTGTGGGACGGCCACCATCCCCTACACGTGCCAGGCGCCGTGGTGGTGGGTGATGCGGCATCACTATGCGATCCCTTTCTGGCGGAGGGCCTGCGGCCTGCCCTGCTCAGTGGTGTGCGGGCGGCCGAAGCCATGGACCACTTCCTCAGCGGAGACGATGCTGCCCTCCAGGGCTACAGCGCCACGATGCGGACCGAGTGGGGGGAGTCGATGGCCTGGGGACGACGGATTGCCCAGGTGTTCTATCGGGTGCCGAAGGTGGGGTACCAGCTGGGCATCAAGCGGCCCACGGCACCCCAGCGCATTGCCCAGATTCTCTCCGGAGAGATGGGCTACGGCGATATCGCCCAACGGGTGATCAAGCGGCTGTTGTTTCAGCGCGGTTAGAGGGTCTTTGTGCAGTCCTTGAGCTGGCGCAGGCGCTGGTCGATGGAGCCCAGTAGCTCAATGGCGAACATCGGCGATTCCTGTACGGCAAACAGAAACTTCTCGCGGTTCATCACCAGCACCCTGCAGGGGCTCACGGCCTTGGCGTTGCCGTAGCGGCGGTGTTCAGATGTCACCAGGGCGCCGGCGCCGAACACGTCGCCCGCCTGAATCTGCTCGTGGGCGGCCTCACCGTTCCAGCTCAGTTCCACGGTGCCCTCGAGCACGCCGAACATGCATGCACCGATTTCACCGGATCGGAAGATCAGATCTCCGGCCGCGAAGTTCAGTACTTCCCCCTGGCTGGCAAGGGCGCGCATGGTATCGAGGGCGTTCAACAGGACCACCGGCAGAGCATGTCCCAGTGTGGGGCAGCAGGGTTAAGAGAGGGTCAACAACCACTCAGTGCCAGGGCTGCTCCCAGGCCGCCGCGTACGTCCGCCGGCAGCAGCCGGCCATCGTGATCGGTGTCGAGGGCATCGAACACCGCATCGCTGCCCAGCCACTCCTCCCGGGTGATGCAGCCATCCCCATCGAGGTCGTTGAGCAGGAAGATCTCCTGGGCCGCATGCTGGAAGGCATTGGCACCCTCCAGCTCGCCTAGGCGATGAGCCAGCTGGGCCTCCAGGGTTTCAATCGCCTTGCTGAAGCCACGGATGCCCTCATCGAGCTTTTCCGTGGCCATTGGATCGCTGGCCATCATGGCGGCGAAACCTGCCTGATCGAGGTGAATCTGCTCCTCCGTGGGGGCAGGGTCGAAGGGGTTCAGCTTGCGCTGCAGATCTCCCTGGGTCTGGCGCAGTTGGTCCAGCAGGGCCGGGGAGATGGTGAGCAGATCGCAGCCGGCCAGCTCAATGATTTCGTCGATGTTGCGGAAACTCGCTCCCATCACCTCGGTCTTGTAGCCGTAGGTCTTGAAGTAGTTGAAGATCTGGGTCACCGACACCACGCCAGGATCTTCAGGGCCGGGATAGCTGTCGCGCCCGGTGCTCTTCTTGTACCAATCGAGGATGCGCCCCACAAAGGGGGAGATCAGGGTGACGCCGGCTTCGGCGGCGGCCACCGCCTGAGCAAAGCTAAACAGCAGGGTGAGGTTGCAGTGGATGCCCTCCTTTTCCAGTACTTCGGCCGCGCGCATCCCCTCCCAGGTGGCAGCGATCTTGATCAACACGCGCTCGCGGTTGATGCCGGCCTGTCGGTAGAGGCCGATCAGCTTGCGCGCCTTGGTGATGGTGGCGTCGGTGTCAAAACTGAGCCGGGCATCCACCTCGGTGGACACACGACCAGGAACGATCTTGAGGATTTCCTTGCCGAAGGTGACGCAGATCTCATCGAGGGCCTCGCGTACCACGTCCTCCGCGGGTGCGGTGGCTCCGCACACCTCGCGCGACTCCTGCAGGGAGATGTCGATCAGGTTCTGATAGGCCGGAATCTGGGCGGCCGCCAGGATCAGGGACGGGTTGGTGGTGGCGTCGCGCGGCGTGAACTGCTTGATGGCATCGATGTCGCCGGTGTCCGCGACCACGACGGTCATGGCGGCGAGTTGATCGAGCAGATTGGCCACACAAAGCCCCGCAGATGCTTTCAAGCTAGCCAGCTTGTCTGCTGCGAGAACCCCTTGTCATGAAGCGGTCACCGGCCTGCTCGGCGGGATTTTTTCGATCACCAGTAGGGCTTCGATGATCTGCTTGGCCACGGGTACCGCCACGGTGGAGCCGTAGGCATTTCCACCCTGGGGTTCGTCGACCACCACCAGCACCACATAGCGGGGGTCGTCGATCGGCAGGTGTGCCACGAAGCTGGTGATCCGTGCTCCGGGGATGTAGACGCCGTTCTCAGCCTTTTGGGCCGTGCCGGTTTTCCCGCCGATGCGATAGCCGGGGATCTTGGTGCCTTTGCCGCTGCCCTTGTCCACCACGGTCTCCATCCAGTTCAACACTGTCTGGGCGATCTCCGGCCGGATCAGCTGAACGCCCGACGCCGGTGGGGGTGCAGCGAGATCGTCGCCCGAGCGCAGGCCCCGGGTGATGTGCGGGCTCACGAGGCGCCCGCCATTGGCGAGCATCGCGTGCAGCTGAATCAGCTTGAGGGGCGTGAGGGAGAAGCCCTGGCCAAAGGCCGCCGTGGCGGGCTCAATCGGCTGGGTCACGAACGCGTCCTTGCTCTTGAGTTCGCCGGCCACTGCACCGGGCAGATCGGTATCGGGAATGTCGTCGATTCCGAACGTGCGGAGCCACTGCCAGAACTTCGCGGGCTTCACCCGTTGCATGGCCTGCACCATGGCCACGTTGCTGGACACCTGCAGCACCGTGGGGAAGTCGATCAGGCCGTTGCCCTTGCGGTCGTGGTTGAAGATCGGCCAGCCCCCGATGGTGAGCTGGCCGCTGTCATTCACCTTGCCGGCCGGGTCAATGGCGTTCTCCTGCAGAGCAATGGCCAGGTTGATCGGCTTAAAAGTGGATCCCGGCTCGTAGAGGTCCTGCACGGACCATTCCCGGAACAGCCCAGGCTTGAAGTTCCAGAAGCGGTTGGGGTCGTAGGTGGGGGTGGAGGCCAGGGCCACCATCTCCCCATTGCGCACGTCCATCACCAGGGCCACGCCGCGCTTGGCCTTCCACTGCTTCACCTGCTTGGAGAGGGCCAGCTGGGCCACCTGCTGCAAGCGGGCATCCAGCGTGAGTTGCAGGCGCAGATCGTCGCCGTAGAGCACGCCGGCCTTGAGGCCATCGGGCAGGGGCGTGCCATCGGCTCCCCGGCGCAGGGAGCGGCTCGCTTCATGGCGTTTGAGATCGCTGTCGCGGCTCTGCTCCAGGCCCGCCTGGGGTGCTCGCTCCAGGTTGAGGAAGCCCACGACATTGGCGAACAAGCCTCCCTGCGGATACACCCGCTGGGGATAGGGCTCCAGATCCAGACCGCTGATGCCCAGATTGCGTACGCGCTGGGCCGTTTCTGGATCCAGATCGGTGGCCACCTTCACGCCTGATTTGCGGCCTTCCATGGTCTTCACCAGGTCGGCCATGGGCAGTGCCAGCACCGTCGAGAGCTTGCGGCTCACATCGAGGGGGCTGCGCAGTTTGCCGATGTCGTCGCCCGGGAAGGCGAAGTAGCGGGGATGGGCCCAGAGGGTGAAGCGCTCCTCATCGAGGGCCACCAGGCGACCCTGGCGATCCACGATCGTGCGGCGCTTGCCGATGGGGGTGGTGGTCTGGGTCTGGATGGCCCGAGCTCGGTTCAGCAGCTCGTTGCCCTGCACCACCTGCACCCAGGCCAGCCGCACGGCCAACCCGGCCAGGCCTGCGGCCAGCAGGCCAAACACCATCCAGAGCCGGCGCGAGGGCACCGGCGTGAGCTCCACAATCCGACGCTGACGCGGCATTCCCGATCCGGCGGGTCCCATCGGCCGCTGGCGACGGGCCTCGATGACCATCTCAGTAACCCGCGAGGATCTGGCGGGTGCTCACACCGGCCAGTAGGGAGGTGATGGGGGCAGGGGCCACGGGCTTGGGGGCTTCCACGTACACCAGTTTCTCGCTGCTGGTGGGCACCAGCAGACCGGGCTTCTTGGCCAGGCCCAGGTGATGTTGTTCGAGCACGGCCGCGGATTCCTGCAGCCGGTGTTCCAGCCGCTGGGCCGACTCCAGTTTCTGGAAGTTCTGGGTCCACTGGCCCTGCCAGTGGAGTGTGAGGCCACAGAGGCCGAGCACGGCCACACCAAGGCCTGCCAGGGCGCCATCGGCCACCCGATGGAGGTTCCCCAGCACGGGCGACTGGCGTTCCACCCTGCGGGCCGAGAGGGAACCCTGAATGAGCTCGAGGGGGCGTTGACGCGACCCGCGGTTGCCCTCGGCAGCTCCGGAGGAGGGCTTCAGGACGGGAACGGCAACCACGGCCAGGGACACTGAACTGCGCAAGTGAACCATGGCGATCGGCCTCCAGCAAGGGAGCCGGATGCTCAGCTGCCCAATAGCACGAGATTGCTAAAGGTGAGCGCATTCCAGAGGGCGTGCATCAGCACCGAGGCCCCTAGGCGGCCACTGCTGAGGCGCAGCCAGCCCAGGCCGAGGCCCAGGACGAACAGCGGCGGCAGTTCCCCCAGGCTGAGGTGGGCTACGGCGAACACGGCGGCGCTGATCACCACCCCCCAGCCACTGCCCAGTTCCCGGGCGGCCACGGGCAGCAGCACCCCACGGAAGATGGTCTCTTCAAACAGGGGAGCCAGCACCACGGCCGTGAAGGCGAAGCAGGCCAGGGCCGGCAGATTGCGGCTGTTGAGCACCAACTCCAGCAGCGGGTTGCTGCCGCCGGGATCCCCCCAGATCTGTCCTTGCAGCCAGCCCACCAGGCTCACCAGGGGCAGCACCATCAGGAATGTTTTGAAGGCGCGGCGGAAGCTGGTGCCGAGGGGCTGGAGGCGGAACTGGAGCCAGCCCCCCTGCGGCGCGGGCGCCTGGCCTCGCAGCATCAGCCACAGGATGACGAGCGGGCCGGCCATTAGGGCCAGGTAGAGCCCCACAACCGACACCCCCTGCCGCAGGGCTGGGGCCAGGGCCAGGTTGCCCAGGGCAGCTTCCAGCAGGGGGGCCACGAGCAGCGGTGTGAGCAGCTCGCCCACGACCACAAACCCCCCGGCCACCAGCAGCACCACATCGAGGGCCGAGAGGTTGGGCCCCGTTAAGGGCGCCATGGCGCCACTGCCGCGGCGCCAGCGCAACCACAGTTCGCGGCCCAACAGCGAAACCCCCACCAGCAGGGTCAGTACCGGCAGCACGGTCACCGCCACCAGTTGCAGGGCGGCTCGGCTGGCGGCCTTGTGATCGCCGCAGCTGCTGCCGCTGCCCGCCAGGCTGGCGCAGCTCCATTGCTGCAGCAGGGGCCCCTGGTGGAGGCCCTCACTCAGGCGCCGGGCCTCGCTGGGCTGGAGTGGCTGTGCCTTGAGCAGAGCAGCGGCGATCTGCTGCTCGGGCCCCTCACCGCCAGCCACCTGCCGCAACAGGGTGCGGGCTTCCCCCGGCTGTTGGCGTAAGTCCAGCAGGGCCTGCTCCAGCAGCAGGTTGGCCGGTGGCGGTGTGCCCTGCTCCCCCAGGCTGGTGCGCTGCCGCTCCAGCTCCTGCTCCAGGGCGTTGAGCGGATCGGCCCCCGCCAGAAGCGGACGCAGCGATGGCGGCAGTTGCGGCGCTGCCAGCACCGCCAGTTCGAGTTGGCGGCGGTTGAGGTCATGGCCCACGGAGGGGCGATCCAGGCTGGTGACCAGGCCGTTCAGCCACAGCAGCATGCTGATGGCCAGGCTCACCAGGGCTACGGCCACCTTCCAGCCGGGTGGCCGATCACTGCTCTCGGGTCGTCCGCCGCCTGCCGTCACCGCGTCGATGCTGGTTTGTACCGGATTCTCCTCGGCCGCTGAGCGGGATGAGGGCCCTGGAGCGCTCCCATACGATCCCTTGAACTGTGTTGTGCGCCCGTGTCCCTCCGGATCCTGCTGGTTCGCCACGGGCTGAGTAGCTTCAATCTCGAGCACCGCATCCAGGGTCGCGACGACCTCTCCTCCCTCACCGATGAGGGCGTGAAGCAGGCCCTGGCCACCGGTGAAGCCCTGCGGGATCTCCCAATCACGG
Source organism: Synechococcaceae cyanobacterium (assembly GCA_947461705.1). GTDB lineage: Bacteria > Cyanobacteriota > Cyanobacteriia > PCC-6307 > Cyanobiaceae > Vulcanococcus. The sequence continues at coordinate 32,030 of CANHMF010000006.1, read as the reverse complement.
CTGCCTACAGCTCTCCGCTGCGCCGCGCCAAGGACACCGCTTCAGCCCTGTTGGCGGCCCAGGGCGGCGGGCTCACCGCCCAGCTGGACGACGATCTGCTGGAGGTGGATCTGGCCCCCTGGAGTGGTCTGCTGAGCACCGAGGTGCGCGAGCGTTTCCCCCGGGAGCACCGGCTCTGGCGCCACCATCCCGAACAGCTCACGCTGGAACGCTCCGACGGCCGTAGCTATGCCCCCATCCCGGAGCTGATGGAGCAGGCGAGCCGTTTTGCCGACAAATTGCTGAAGGTCCACAACCCTGCCTCCAGCGAGCTCCAGACCGTTCTGGTGGTGGGCCACAACGCGATCCTCCGCTGCCTGCTGCTCACCCTGCTGGGTCTGCCGGCCAGCGGATTCCGGCGCCTGCGCGTGGATAACGCCTCCCTCTCGGTGCTCAACCTCAGTCCTGGCGATGCCGGTGGCATCGCGGTGCAGATCGAATCGCTCAACGGCACCAGCCACCTCCACCCCGAGGTGTGCGCCAGCACCCTGCCCGCCAAGGCCAGCGGCCCCCGGTTGCTGCTGGTGCGCCACGGCGAAACCGATTGGAACCGCCAGGGCCGCTTCCAGGGCCAGATCGACATCCCCCTCAACGAAAATGGCCGCGCCCAGGCCGCCGCTGCCGGTGAATTCCTCAAGGCGGTGCGCTTCGACCGGGCCTACACCAGTTCCATGGCACGGCCCCGCCAGACGGCGGAGGGCATCCTGCAGCACCATCCCGGCGTGCCCCTCACCAGCGTTCCCCACTTGGTGGAGATTGGTCACGGGGATTGGGAAGGACGCCTGGAGGAGGAGATCTCCGCCACCTGGCCCGAGCTGCTGGCCGATTGGAAGCGGGCACCGGAGACGGTGCAGATGCCGGCGGGCGAAACCATCCACGACGTGTGGGATCGCTCGCTCAAGGGCTGGCAGACCATCGCCGCCAGCCTGCACCCCGATGAAACTGCCCTGGTGGTGGCCCACGACGCGGTGAACAAGACCATCCTCTGTGCCCTGCTGGGGCTCAGTCCCGCAGACATCTGGGCGGTGAAGCAGGGGAACGGCGGTGTCACGGTGATTGATTACCCCCACGGCCCCGATGAGCCCCCCGTGGTGGTCTGCCTGAATCAGACGGCCCATCTTGGGGGCGTGCTCGACCGCACCGCCGCCGGCGCCCTCTGACCCCCTGCTCGCCATGCGCAGCCGTTTTCTCCAGGGTGTTCAGCTGCTGGCTGGTGCCGGGCAGGCCCCCCGCCGGGCCGATGTGCTGCTGGCGAACGGCACGATCGCGGCCCTTGATGCGGAGGCGGCCGAGCGAGCCGGTGCCCTCGGGCTGAGGCCGATTCAGGCCGGCAGCTGGTTGCTGGCGCCTGCCCTGGTGGACCCCCACTCCGAGCTGGAGGATCCCCACAGCGGTGCAGCGGAAACCCTGGCCTCGCTGGAGCGTTCCGCCCTCGCGGCCGGTTACGGCACCGTGGCCCTGCTGCCGCGAGCCCGCACCTGGCGTGATCGCCCGGAATCTCTGCACCTTCCGGTGGCCTCGGCGCTGCGCCTGCTGCTCTGGGGCAGCTTCAGCCGCGCTGGCCGTGGTGAGGAGCTGGCCGCCCATGCTGATCAGTTGGCCTCGGGAGCCCTGGGGCTGGCCGAGGGGCCGGAGCTTCCGCCCCTGCCCCTGCTGGAGCGGGGGCTGCAGCTCGGTGAGATGGGTGCTGCTCCCGTGCTGCTGGCAGCGCGCGACGCCAGCCTCAGCCAGCAGGGCTTTGTACGGGCGGGGGTGGAGGCCCTGCGGGCGGGTTGGCCCATGGATCCAGCCCTCAGTGAGACCCTGCCGATGCAAAGCCTGCTCAGCCTGGCTCGGCTGTTCCCGCAGCGACGGCTGCAGTTGATGAATGTCTCCACGGCCCAGGGCCTGGCCGAACTGGGCCAGTGGGCCGGCCCCCAGCGCCCCCAGGCCACGGTCTGTTGGTGGCATCTGCTGGTGGACAGCGGCAGCCTCGATCCCCTGGCGGAGGGCTGGCGGGTGGTGCCGCCGCTGGGTACCCCGGCCGACCGCGAGGCCTTGATTGCCGGCCTGGCCTCTGGGCTGATCACGGCGGTGGCGGTGCACCATGCCGCCCTCGATCCAGAGGAGCAGTTGCTGCCCCTGGATCAACGCAAGCCCGGGGTGGCGGGCCACCGTTTCGTGTTGCCAAGCCTCTGGGCTGAGCTGGTGCAGCGCCGGGGCTGGAGCGTTGAACAGCTCTGGCAGGCCCTCTGTTTCGGTCCGGCTGAGCTGTTGGGCCTCGACGCCCCCAGCCTCTCGCCTGGCCGTGGCGACTGGATTCTGTTTGACCCCCAGCAGGAGTGGCATCCCGCCCAGGATCCCCACGCGCCGCTGGCCGCCAATCAGCCCTTGGCCACTCAGCCGCTCCGGGGTCAGGTGCTGGCCACCGGCCTCAGCGCTGGCCTGTGGCGCGGGCCGGGCTGACGCTGGTCAGTGGATCGGCGCTGCCCAACGGCCCGGCGGTGTTGAGAGGCCAGAAGCGCCAGAAGGCGCGGCCGATCACCTCGCTCTCGGGCAGGAAGGGGCCTCCCGGCCAGAACCGGCCATCCCAGCTGTTGGCCCGGTTGTCCCCCAGGGTGAGCACGTGCTGGGGCGGCACCACCGCATTGAGGCTGCGGCAGGGCCCCGTGCCCTGGTTGTCCACGGGGCAGTAGTTGGTCACGTAGGGCTCCTTCAGCTGCTGCCCGTTCACGCTCACTTCGCCGCGCGGGTTCACCACCACGCGATCACCGGCCACGGCCACCACCCGTTTGATGTAGGCGTCGCAGGCAGGTTCCTGCAGGCCTGGCAGCCCATTGATCAGCGGCAGATTCACCACCAGGCAGCGCAACGGCCCAGCCTGGTGGTTCAGTTTCAGCACCGGGTCGAAGTGATGGGGGGCGTGGAACACCACGATTTCGCCCCGCTGGGGGGGGCGGCTGCGGTAGGTGAGTTTCTCCACCAGCAGGCGGTCCTGCAGCTGTAGCCCCGGCAGCATGGAGCCCGAGGGGATGAAGCGCGCCTCCAGCAGCAGTTGGCGGATGCCAAGGGCTACCGCGAGGGTGATCACCACCCCCCGCCAGAACACCCACGGACTTTCCGGCGGAGTTGATGACTGATCGTTCTCGCTCAAGGGTTGCCGGTCCGGCCTTGGGTTCAGTTGGGGCAGATTAGGGCTGCTTGTGGCGCGCTCCATGGTTCGACCCCGCTGGTTCTCCTCCCAGAGGGCTCAGGCGGGCAGTGGATGGCGCCATTGGGACCGCTTCGTGGCGGTGTGGGCCGGCGTGAACCTGGTGTGGGTGGCCTTTGACCTCACCTACCTGCCCCTGCGCACCTTCTGGCTGCAGCGCAATCTCACGCCGCTCCCCTCGGTGCCCCTGGTGGTTCCACTCACCCTGCTGCCCGACATCACGCCCCTCTACGACCCCGTGAAGGGGATTGAGCCCCACCGCGAGACCGAGGCCTACCTGGCCAGCTTCCGCCGCCTCGACCAGGCCCTGCAGGCCGGTGCGTCCGTGGCCAGCGTGGCACCCCTGCGGCGTCGCCAAATGCTGCTCACCGAGCAGCTGATCAACGAGAACCCCTTTCTGGGTTCCGGCAATGCCGGAACCCTTGAAAAGATCAAGAACCGGCTGCGGCAGCGGGCCGGGCTCGACTCCGCCAAGCAATCGGCCGTGCTGCTGCTGGGGGACCGCTGGCTGGCCAGTCACCCCTGGCAGCAGGAGCGTCGTTTCTGGCAGCAACAGGTGCTGCCCCTGGTGGCCACCAGCTACTGGCGCTCGATCGATGAAAACGGCCGCCCCACCGATCATTTCTGGCGCTTTGATCTGGGCCTGTTCCAGAGCGTCTTCGCGCTGGACATCCTGCTGCGGGTGCTGCGGCTGCGGCGCCGTTTCCCGGGTCTGAGCTGGCGTGATGCCCTACTGCGGCGTTGGATCGATCTGCCCCTGCTGCTGCCCGTCTGGCGCTGGTTGCGTCTGGCCCCTGTGGTGGAGCGCCTCAGTGGGGCGGGCCTGATCAACGTGGAGCCGTTGCGGGCCGCCGTCAGCCGGGCGGTGGTGTCGCTGTTGGCCCTGGAGTTGTTTGAGGTGCTGGCCCTGCAATTGGTGGATGGCACCCAGTCGCTGCTGCGTTCTCCCCAGTGGCCCCGCTGGATCCGCAGCCTGCGCAGTCACCAGAGCGTCAGCCTCAATGACGAGCGGGAGCTGGTGGAGCTGTTGCGCCTGTGGGGACCAATGGTGCTGGGCCAGGTGGCGCCGCGGCTCTCACCGGAACTGCAGTCGGTCCTGGGCCATGCCCTGCAGCAGAGCATGCGCGATCTGCCCGGTGGCGCTGTGATGCCGGCCGCCGTGAGCCGCCAGTTGGCCACTGGCGTGGTGGACAGCCTGATGGAGCTCTCGCGCAGCACGGCCGATCGCCTCGCCCAGCGCGACAGCCGCCAGGTGGAACTGCTGCAGCGCTTCGGGGATCGCTTCTGGGAGGAACTGGCCCTGGCTCTCGAGCGGGGCGGCACGCTTGAACGCAGCCAGCAACTGCTGTGCACACTGCTCCAGGAGCTCAAACTCACCTATCTGGCCCAGGTGAATCGGGCTGGCATTGATGCCCTGATGGACGAGCTCGACGATCTGACCTCGCCGGCTCCGCCGTCAGCCCAGCAGCAGCGCTGACCACTCCTCGGGCTTGAAGCCCACCAGCACCTGACCTGAGGCGGTGAGGGCAAAGGGACGTTTGATCAGCTTGCCGTCGGCCGCCAGAGCTGCAAGGGCCTGCTCATCGTCCATGGCCGCCACCGTGGCCGACCCCAGGGCGCGGTAGCTCTGGCCGCTGGTGTTGAACAGGCGCTTGCGCCCCACCGCCGCCAGGGCGAGCTGCAGCTCCTCCAGGCTCGGCGGGGTGCTGGTGATGTCCAACAGCTCCATGCCATCAGACAGGCCCTGCTGGTCAAGCCATTGCAGGGCCTTACGGCAGGTGCCGCACTTCGAATAGCTGTAGACGCGCAGGGGCGCTGGACTCACTTGCCGATCAGCGCTTTGAGGGCACCCACCAGGCTGTTGGAACCCTTGCCCACGCCGCCCTGGGGACGGGTGCGCACGGTGACGTCGCCATTCACGCTGGTACGGCAGCTGAGGCGGTAGTTGGCGGGGCGGTCGGCCAGGTACACCTGCTCAACATCGCTGCGGGGCGAGAGGTTCTGCATCCCGTCCACCACTTCCACCACGCAGGTGCCGCACTGGCCCACGCCGCCGCAGTTGTTGAGATTGTTCAGGCCCTTGTAGGGGTTGATCCCGGCATCGAGGGCAGCCTTGCGCAGGTTGGCCCCTTCAATGCAACCGACCTGCTGGCCTTCCTGTTCGAAACGGATGGTGGGCACGGTCGGAAGGGGATCAGGGCGCCGACCAACTTACCTGCTTGGGGGCTGCTGGTGCCCGCCTACGGGGGCGGCTGCAACGGATTGCAGCCCTGGCACGCTGCCTAGCATGGGTGTCTCTGCAGTGCCACAGGTGAATCCAGCGGGCTACGACCGGATCCAACGCCAGTTGATCCCCGGCTACAGCAGCCTGGCGCGGCTTGGTGTGGCGCTGTTGGCGGCCTCGCCGCTGGCCAGTGCCCCAGGCTCCGAGGTGTTGGTGGCCGGCTGCGGTACTGGTGGCGAGTTGCTGGAGGCGGTGGCCCAGCGTCCCGATTGGCGCCTCACCGCCCTGGATCCCAGTGCCGACATGCTGGCGGAAGCCCAGCACCGTCTGGAGGGCCAGGGGCAGGTCAGCTGGCGTCAGAGCACCGTGGAGGCCCTGGCCGAGGACCCGTCCAGTGCGGCCCGTTTCGGCGGTGCCCTGTCCGTTCTGGTGTTGCAATCCCTGCCGGATGACGGCAGCAAGCTGGCGTTCCTCTCGGCCCTGGCCGCCAGTCTCCAACCGGGCGCTCAGCTGGTGCTGGTGGATCTGATGCAGGCTTCCCTGCCCTCGCTGGAGCAGCAGGTGAGCGCCGCCTGGCTGGGCTTCCAGAGGGCCAGCGGCCTGCAGGCCCCTGAGGCCGAGCTGGCGCCCCTCACCCAGGGCCTGCATCCCATCGGCCTGGCTCGCCTCACCAGCCTGGTGAATGCTGCCGGTTTTGGCGACCCCGCGCGCATCTTCCAGGCCCTGGGCTTCGAGGGGTTCCTGTTGCAACGCCGCAACTGAGGCCTCAATCCACGCTGCTGGCCTGCCCGGCAGCAGCGATGCAGTGTTCGAGCAGGGCGGGCACGGCATCAGCATCCAGCCAGCCAGTGATCTCGATCACCCGCCCCTCCAGGTTTTTGTAGGTGCGGAAGAACTCGGCCACCTCTTCCAGCTGGTTGGGAGCGATCTGGCGGATGCTGCGGATCGCGCCCTGGCGTGGATCCGCAGCGGGCACGCACAGCAGCTTGCCGTCATGGGCCCCGCAGTCCACCATGCCGAGGATGCCGATGGGCCTGGCGGCAATCAGGCAACCCGCGAAGGTGGGCTCCTGCATGATCACCATCGCGTCCAGGGGGGCCCCGTCCTCGGCGAGGGTATTGGGCACGAAGCCGTAGTCGAACGGGTACCGCACGGAGGAGTGCAGCACTCTGTCGAGGGCCATCACCCCCGCCTTGGCGTTGTACTCGTATTTATTGGAGCTGCCGGCGGGAATCTCCACCAGCAGGTTCACCAGTCCTGGCGCCGGCGATGCCTGCAGGCTGCGCAAATCCATCGAGGGAGCTCGTGGTGGATGTCCTGGCCGGAGGGCTGGTGCGATCGGTGAGCACGCTGGCGATGGGAAGCACCAGGGTGATCAGCGCGATCAAGGCTCCAAAAACTGGAGCACCGGTGTGCAACAGCGTTCCTGGACTGTAGGGCTCCTCGCTGGCTTCGCCGTTGATCTCGTCGCTTGGTGAGGAGCTGGTACGGGCGAGAGCTGTGGCGCTGGATCGCGGAGGGGGGTCGGAGTCCATGGACGGGGGAAAGGGATCAACCCACCAACGACCCTTTGTGGATCTGGACCCCGCGGTTCAAAACGGCAGGGGGTGGGGGATGGCCCGGTGAACGCAGCCAGGTCTTGGAGACCGGGCAGACGATTCAGTTCAGGATGACATCCAATTCAATTCTGGCACCCGTGACCAGGTTCAGGCAGCGGGCCTGGCCTGTTCGTGCTGCTCGCGCTTGCTGCTGAGGTTGGTGGGCAGGGTGGCTTGGCTGCCGAGGAGCTCGCGGATGGCTTTCAATTCGTCGAGGATGGATCCCAGCAGCTGTTGCGTGGCGGTGGAGGGGGAGTTCAGCACCTCCACGGTGACTTCCTTGATCCGCAGCACATCCCGGGCGAACCGCGCCACCTCATTGGGGTGGAACATCAGCGGCTCTTTCTGATCGCTGCGATATTCCGGGTTCAGCTTGCGGGGGTTGAAGGGGGGATTGAGGTTGCGGGGGTCGGTGTTGGTGTAGCGGTACACCGAAGCCCGTGAGCGATTGAGCGATCGCTGCACCTCGTCGATCCCGATCAGGTTCTCGGCACTCTCGGCCGAGTTGGCGGCACCTTCAGCGGCGGCCACCCCCCCGAGAACAGACTCCACGGCCATCGCGCTCGAGCCGATCCCGGAGGCGCCCAGTCCTGCAGTCAACGAGTGGGCGGGCATGAGACGGGCTTGCGACAGTTGGGAATGCGAGGGAAGCTAGCAGACTTTTCCTTGATTAACCGGAATTTCTTCCCAATTTCGGCGCTGGATGTGGCGCTTCTCCAATCGGTTCGGCTGCTGGGCCCCTGGCGGCTCGGTGATAGCTTCCGGCCTCCCCTCCGCCAGTGAATCCCATGCGCGTCTCCCGCCTGATGCTGGTGACGCTCCGGGATGACCCGGCGGAGGCCGAGATTCCCTCCCACAAGCTGCTGCTGCGGGCCGGTTACATCCGCCGCGTCAGCAGTGGCATCTACGCGTACCTGCCCCTGCTCTGGCGGGTGCTGCAGAAGATCTCCGCGATCGTGCGCGAGGAGCTCAACGCCACCGGGGCTCTGGAAACCCTCCTGCCCCAGCTGCAGCCGGCTGATCTCTGGCAGCGCAGCGGACGCTGGGCGGGCTACACCGCCGGGGAGGGGATCATGTTCCACCTCCAGGATCGCCAGGGGCGCGAGCTGGGCCTCGGGCCCACCCATGAGGAGGTGATCACCGCCCTGGCGGCCGATCTGTTGCGCTCCTACCGGCAGCTGCCGGTGAACCTCTATCAGATTCAGACCAAGTTTCGGGATGAGATTCGCCCCCGCTTCGGCCTGATGCGGGGCAGGGAATTCATCATGAAGGATGCCTATTCCTTCCATGCCGATGAGGCCTCCCTCAAGGAGACCTACGCGGCCATGGATCGGGCCTATCGCCGCATTTTCAGCCGCTGTGGGCTCCGGGCCGTGGCCGTGGAGGCCGACAGCGGCGCCATCGGCGGTTCCGCCAGCCAGGAGTTCATGGTCACGGCGGATGCCGGTGAAGACCTCATCCTCACCAGTGCCGATGGCGCCTACGCCGCCAACCAGGAACGGGCCGTCTCCCTCGCCCCGGCAGCGGTGGCTCTGCCGGGTGGTGCCCGCGCTGCCGGCCACGGGGAGAGCCTGGCCACCCCCAGCCAGACCAGCATTGAGGACCTGTGCACGGCCCATGGGTTTGACCCCACCCAGACCCTGAAGGTGCTGCTGCTGCTGGCTCGCTTCGAGGACGGCAGCCAGCAGCCTCTGTTGGTCAGCCTGCGGGGAGACCAGCAGCTCAACGAGGTGAAGCTCACCAATGCCGTGACGGCCCGCTGTTCGGCACAACACGGTGCCCTGCTGGAGCTGGCCCCCCTCAGCGCCGATGCGGTGGCGAAGGAGGGCCTGGATCCCCTGCCCTTCGGCTTCATGGGCCCCCACCTGGAGGATGCCCTGGTGGCGGGTGCCCGCAGCTGGCCGCCCCGGTTCCTGCGCTTCGCCGACAGCACCGCCGCGGAGCTGGGGGCGTTTGTGTGCGGTGCCAACCGCGTGGATATCCATCTGGTGGGGGCCACCTGGGGCGGGCTGTGTGCCTGCCCCGAGACCCTGGATCTGCGGGCAGCCCAGCCCGGCGACCGTTGCCAGCACGACCCCGATCAGGTGTTGCGGGCCAGCCGCGGCATTGAGGTGGGCCACATCTTCCAGCTGGGCCGGAAGTATTCCGAGGCTCTGCAGGCCACCTTCACCAATGAGGCCGGCGTCGAGGAGGCCCTGTGGATGGGCTGCTACGGCATCGGCGTCTCCCGCCTGGCCCAGTCGGCGGTGGAGCAGCACCACGATGCCAATGGCATCTGTTGGCCCACCGCCATTGCTCCCTATGAGGCGATCGTGGTGATGGCCAACGTGGCCGATGCCAGCCAGAAAGCCCTGGGGGAGCGTCTCTACGCCGACCTGCAGGCTGCCGGCATCGAGGTGTTGCTCGATGACCGCGACGAACGGGCTGGCGTGAAATTCAAGGATGCCGATCTGCTCGGTATCCCCTGGCGGGTGGTGGTGGGTCGCGGTGCCGCCGATGGCCAGGTGGAGCTGGTGCAGCGGGCTGGAGGTCTGAAGCGGGATCTGCCGGCCGATGAGCTCGAGGCGGTTCTGGTTGGCGCGATCGAGGCGGAGCGTGCCGGTCTGCTGGCGGTGTAGTCCAGCGCCGGCCGGGGTTCAAGGCAGCTCCTAGGATCCGTTGAGACTTTGCATGACCCGAGATGGCTGCTGGATGGCGTCGTCTGATGGCAGCCGTTTTCGCTGTCTGCCTGTGCCTGTCCATGGCCCTCACCGCCTGTTCCGGCAGCAGCGGTCCGCTCACGGGCAACTACGTGGAGGACACCGTGGCTGTGGCCGACACCTTGCTGGCCACCATCGCCCTGGATGCCGATGACCCCGAGCGCCCTGAGGCCGAAACCCAGGCGCGCGCCCTGATCAACTCCTACGTGTCCCGCTACAGGGCCCAGCCCAAGGTGAATGGGCTGGCTTCCTTCACCACCATGCAGACCGCCCTCAACTCCCTGGCGGGTCATTACGCGAACTATGCCAACCGCCCCGTGCCGGAGGCCCTGCGGGATCGCCTCAGCAAGGAACTCAAGAAGGCGGAAACCGGTGTGGTGCGAGGCGCCTGATCGCCTGCTACCACTGGATCAGGCGGCCCTCTGGGCCGCTTTTTTGTTGGATTCTTTGACGGGAGGACGCTCGATCTGAGATCCTCTTTGTTTGTGCTCAGAAGCGGCTACGGGCCGCTGTGTCCTTGGCCAACGTTGTCGTCATCGGTGCTCAATGGGGTGACGAGGGGAAGGGCAAGATCACCGATCTGCTGAGCCGCTCCGCCGACGTGGTGGTGCGCTATCAGGGCGGGGTCAATGCCGGTCACACCATCGTGGTGGACGACAAGGTGCTCAAGCTGCACCTGATCCCCTCCGGCATCCTCTATCCCGACACCGTCTGCCTGATTGGGTCCGGCACGGTGGTGGACCCCAAGGTGATGCTCGGCGAGCTCGACATGCTGGCCGAGAACGGCATCGGCGTGCAGGGCCTGCAGCTGGCGTCCACAGCCCACGTGACCATGCCCTACCACCGCCTGCTGGACCAGGCGATGGAACAGCGCCGCGGCGACCGCCGCATCGGCACCACCGGCCGGGGCATCGGCCCCACCTACGCCGATAAATCCGAGCGGAACGGCATTCGCATCATCGATATCCTCGATGAGACCCGCCTGCGGGATCGTCTGGCCGGGGTGCTGGCCGAGAAGAACGAGATTCTCACCAAGCTCTATGGCCTCGAGCCGCTCGATTTCGAGGCGGTGGTGGCCGAATACGTGGGTTACGGCCAGCGTCTGGCGCCCCATGTAGTCGATTGCACCCGGGCCATTCACCAGGCCGCCCGGGCCCGCAAGAACATTCTGTTCGAGGGCGCCCAGGGCACCCTGCTCGACCTCGACCACGGCACGTATCCCTACGTGACCTCCTCCAATCCGGTGAGTGGCGGGGCTTGTATCGGTGCCGGTGTGGGACCCACCCTGATCGACCGGGTGATCGGGGTGGCCAAGGCCTACACCACCCGGGTGGGCGAAGGTCCCTTCCCGACCGAACTCGAAGGCAGCCTCAACGACCACCTCTGCGACCGTGGCGGCGAGTACGGCACCACCACTGGCCGCCGCCGCCGCTGCGGCTGGTTCGATGGCGTGATTGGCCGCTACGCCGTGGAGGTGAATGGCCTCGACTGCCTGGCCATCACCAAGCTCGATGTGCTCGATGAGCTCGATGAGATCCAGGTGTGCGTGGCCTATGAGCTCGATGGCCAGCGCATCGAATACTTCCCAAGCAGCGCTGAGGACTTCGCCCGCTGCCAGCCCATCTTCGAGACCCTGCCCGGTTGGCAGTGCTCCACGGCCGATTGCCGCACCCTTGAGGAGCTGCCCGCCACAGCCATGAGCTACCTGCGCTTCCTGGCCGATCTGATGGAAGTGCCCATTGCGATCGTCTCCCTCGGGGCCAATCGGGATCAGACCATCGTGGTGGAAGATCCGATTCACGGTCCCAAGCGGGCGCTCCTCAGCGTCTGAGCCCTGAGCCGAGTCTCCCCGCCTTCTCTCCCATGACCCCCAAGAGCCTCGACGTTGTTGGCATCGGCAACGCGATTGTTGACGTGCTTGTGCAGGCGGAGGACGACCTGCTCGACAATTTCGAGCTCACGAAGGGCACCATGGCCCTGGTGGATGCCGCTCAGGCCGAAACCCTCTACGCCAGCGTGGGCCCTGGCCTGGAAACCTCTGGCGGTTCGGCTGCTAACACCCTGGCGGGCATCGCCCAGCTGGGCGGGCGGGCCGGCTTCATCGGCCGCGTTCGCGACGACCAACTGGGCGGCATCTTTGCCCACGACATCCGATCCGTGGGTGCCCGCTTCGAGACGCCCGCTGCCACCACAGGCCCGTCCACGGCCCGCTGCCTGATCCTGGTGACCCCAGATGCCCAGCGCACCATGTGCACCTATCTGGGGGCCTCGGTGGGGTTGGATCCGGCCGACCTGGATCTGGACATGGTGGCCCAGGCCAAGGTGCTCTATCTCGAGGGCTACCTGTGGGACAGCGACGAGGCCAAGGCGGCCTTCATCGCCGCTGCTGAGGTGGCCCGCGCCCATGGCGGGGAGGTGGCCCTGAGCCTCTCCGATGCCTTCTGCGTGGAGCGCCATCGCGACAGCTTCCTGGAGCTGGTGGATGGCCACGTGGACATCCTCTTTGCCAACGAGATGGAGATCACCGCTCTCTACAAGGCCAACAGCTTTGAGGAGGCCGCCGAGCAGGTGCGCGGCCGCTGCAAGCTGGCTGCCCTCACCCGCAGTGAGCTCGGTTCGCTGATCCTCAACGGTGAGGGCAACCACGCCATCGAGCCCTTCAAGCTCGGCCCCCTGGTGGATACCACCGGTGCCGGCGATCTCTACGCCGCGGGTTTTCTGCATGCCTACACCCAGGGCCAGGACATCGCCGCCTGCGGTCGCCTCGGCTCGCTCTGCGCCGGCCAGGTGGTGACGCAGCTTGGCCCCCGTCCCCATGGCTCCCTCAAGGACCTGGTGGCCGCTCACCTCGGCTGAATCCCCTCCCAGGGGTGGCCCAGCTGCTGGAGCAGTTTGGCCATGGGCAGGCCTGGAGTTTCGGGTTCCGGTCGCCTCAGCAACAGCAGCTGCAGCCCCAGCTCCTGGCTCACCTGGCGCCAGATCTGCTCCGTGCGCCCTCCAGATTCACGGCACAACACAGCGGTGATCCGCCAATGGCGGCACAGGGCCTGCTCCAGCCGGCCATCACCGGGCCGCAGGCAAGCCAGGTGGCCGTCCGGTAGGCCGGAGGCCAGGGCCAGTTGCAGGCTGGTGGGGTTGTCGAGGATGCGGGCGAAGTGGGCGGCGGCATTGCTCCTGGCGATGGCCCCTGCCAAGTGCCGCGACCCGATGGCCAACAGCAGCCGTTCAGCGCGTAAATCCAGCTCGGCTAATGGCTCCAGGCCGTCCAACAACACCGGGCTGCCAGCCGGGGATGGTGGGCAGGGGGCCAGGCGGGGCCGTTCCAGCCGCAGCAGGCTTTGGCCCCAGGCCTGGCAGGCCTGGCGCAGCTGCACGCTGATCAGGCGGGCAAAGGGATGGGTGGCATCCACCACCCAGCGAAACCCAGGTGGATCCTCGAGGATCCGCGTGATTGCCTCTGGGCCGGCGAGGGCTCCTGGGCAGAGCTCCAGGCCCGGTTGCGGCCTGTAGGCCCGGGCCGCACTGGCCTCCACCACGCTCACCCGCAGCTGCCAGCCGCGACGCAGCAGCTCCTCCGCCAGGGGCGGACCCTCGCCGGTGCCGCTGATCAGCCAGATGCGCCCCGGTTGGGCGGCGTTGGCCCCCTGGCCTAAAGGCTGCCGGTGCATCAGGATGTGGCCCCTTGCCGTTGCCTGGTCCTGTGAACCATTGCTTGCTGGAGGTGGAGGTGCTGGAGGCGCCCCAGGTGCGCTACACCCAGGACAACCAGACTCCAGTGGCGGAGATGTCCGTGCAGATGGACGGCCTCCGCCCCGATGATCCCCCGGGCCAGCTCAAGGTGGTGGGCTGGGGCAACCTCGCCCAGGACCTGCAGAACCGCGTTCAGGTGGGTCAGCGCCTGGTCGTGGAGGGTCGGCTGCGCATGAACACCGTGACCCGCCAGGACGGGGTGAAGGAGAAGCGGGCTGAGCTCACCCTGGCCCGCCTGCATCCCCTGGGAGCAGCCACCACCACTGCCCCAGCCACTGGTCCCGCTACGCCTGGGCCAGCGAGGCAGCCCAGGCCCGCCGCTCCGGCTCCGGTTCGCGCTGCCGCTCCGGCCGCTGCACCTGCACCTGCAGCACGGGCTGCGGCTGCCCAGGAGCCACCCACCTGGAACACCTCGCCTCTGGTGCCCGACTTCCCCGACGGGGACGACGAGATTCCCTTCTGAGCCCACGCCAGTGATCAGGTCAGCGTCTGGCTGGCCTGGTCCAGCAGTTGTCCCAGTTCCCGCTCCAGGGCGGCGAGATCCAGCCGCAGCTCCGGCCACTGGCCGGCATCGATCTGTTGCAGCAGCCAGAGGCGATCGGCACTGAGTTGCTCGAGCAGCTCGGCGGTTTCCAGGCTGGCCGGATCACGATCCTGCGCCCCGTTCACCGAAGATGGCGCCATGCTTTCCATCGCTTCCCCCGGCAGCCTAGTCACCCTGGCTGGCGCGGCTCTCTCCGTTATCGGCTGGATCGGCTACGCCACCGAGAACCCGAACCTCAGCTTGCCCACGATCTTCTACGGGATTCCGATCCTGCTGGGGGGCCTTGCCCTCAAGTCGTCGGAGTTGCCGCCGGCTGAGTTGTTGCCCCCTGCCCCCGGGGCCGAAGCCCTGCGCAACGCTCCCGCCAGCCAGACCCTGCGCAAGCTGGTGAAGGATGTGACCCGCTGGCGCTATGGCCAGAAGGCGCACCTGGAGAGCTCCCTGGAGGCCCTCAAGCTCTGGGATGAGGACGCCCCACCCCAGCTGATCAGCGTGCGGGAGTTGGACGAGAACGGCTACGGGGTGGCCCTGCTGTTCCGTTGTGAAGGGGTGCCTGCATCCCGCTGGCACGACAAGCGCGATCGGCTGGCGCGCTTCTTCGACAAGGGCCTGCAGGCGCGTCTCAGTGAGCCCGGCCGGGGCGAGTTGCTGCTGGAGCTGTTGCCCCTGGCGCCGGTCGCCGCCAGCCTGGATTCGGCGGCCTAGTCCGGCCCCAGTCCTCCCTGATCCCAGCCCTGGTCTTCGCGCCCTGTCAGTCTTGAGTCACGATCCAGCCATCTCCAGCTCTTCCACCACCAGTGCTTCCGACACCCTGCGGGTCTCGGTGCTGAGCGAGGCGCTGCCCTACATCCAGCGCTTTGCTGGTCGCCGGGTGGTGGTGAAGTACGGCGGGGCGGCGATGGTGCGCGAAGACCTGCGCGATGCCGTGTATCGCGATCTGGTGCTGCTGGCCTCTGTGGGGGTGCAGCCGGTGGTGGTGCACGGCGGTGGCCCCGAGATCAACGACTGGCTCGGCCGCCTCAACATCGAACCCGAGTTCCGCAACGGCCTGCGGGTCACCACGCCCGACACCATGGATGTGGTGGAGATGGTGCTGGTCGGTCGCGTCAACAAACAGATCGTGAATGGCCTGAATCGTCTGGGGGCGCGGGCCGTGGGCCTGTGTGGCAGCGATGGTGCGCTGGTTCAGGCCCGCACCTACGGGGATGGCTCCAACGGGCTGGTGGGTGATGTGGCCGCCGTGGATCCGGCGGTGCTGTTTCCCCTGCTGGATGCCGGCTACATCCCGGTGATCTCCAGCGTGGCCGCCAATGCCGATGGCCAGGCCCACAACATCAATGCTGACACCGTGGCAGGGGAACTGGCCGCTGCCTTGCAGGCTGAAAAACTGATCCTGCTCACCGATACCCCCGGCATCCTGCGCGACCGCGAAGATCCCGGTTCGCTGATTCGCCAGGTGAGCCTCTCGGCGGCCCGGGAGCTGATCGCCTCCGGTGTGGTGGCCGGCGGCATGACTCCCAAGACCGAGTGCTGCATCCGCGCGCTGGCCCAGGGGGTGGCCGCCGCCCACATCGTGGATGGCCGCACTCCCCACGCCTTGTTGCTGGAGGTGTTCACCGATGCAGGCATCGGCACCATGGTGGTGGGTAGCTCGCGGTTTGCCGGCGTCTGAGCCCGTGAGCGATGCGTCGGTCGATGGTCTGTTAGAGGCTCCCCGCAGGGCCCTCGAATCCGGCGAGTACGGCCGCTGTCTGCAGCTGCTGGAGCCCCTGGCCCTGGCCCACGGAGCCTCCACGCCCCTCGGGGGCACACTGCGCCTCCTGATGGCCACGGCCCAGATGGGCCAGGGCGACACTGCCGCTGCTGCCGCCACGTGCCGCAGTTTGCGGGCCTGCCGTGATGCCACCCTGCGGGCCCAGGCCAAGGAGTTGCAGGACGTGCTGGAAGCACCGGCCCTGGAGCGCCCCCGGGAATGGTCCATGACCCTGCCCAGCCTGGGGGAGATGCAATCCCTCGAGGGCGACTTCAAGGCCATGGCCCGCCGCAGACGACGGGACAAGCCTGCGCCGCCCCCGCCACCCCCCACCGGGCCCACCCAGGCCCCCTGGGGCTTTGCCCTGGTGGCCGTTGTTCTGCTGGCCCTCACCGCCCTGCTCGGGGGCTGTGTGCAGCTCGAAACCAGCCTGCGCTTTCCTTCTCCAGGGCGCGTTGAGCTGTCCCAGATGAGCCTCTCGGCCACCTCCCGCCCGCTGCCCTGGCAGCAGCAATTGGCCCGCAGCCTCCGGGACAGCCCCTTCCGCTTGCACCAGAGCGAGGGCTTGCAGACCCTGCAGGCGCCGGTGCTCCCGGCTCCTCAGGCCCTTGCTTTGCTGCAGCGCAGCGTGCACACCGCCGCTGAGCTCGCCGGCCTGGAGTTGCCCGATCCGGTGCTGGAGTTGCAGGAGCGTAACTGGCTGCTGGGGGTGCGCCAGACCCTGCAGCTGGCCATTGATCTGCGGGCTGTGCAGTCTCTTCCGGGCCTGGAGCTGGCCATCCACCTGGAGCCGATGGGGCCCGCCGCGGTGCAGCAGGCCGAGCCCCTGGCTGTGAACCCCGTGGGGCCCGCCGGGCGGCGGCGGCTGCGCTGGGTGTTGCAGCCCGGCGCCCTGAATCGGCTGGAGGCCAGCAGCTGGCGCTGGAGTCGTCTGGGGGTGGGGGCTGTGGGCATCGCCCTGTTGTTGGCTCTGGTCCTGATGCTTCAGCAACTGCGCATCAGACTCGGCTTTGGCTTGCCCCAGCTGCCGGCCTAGAGCTCCAGCGGATCGGGGTCGATCGCCAGGCTCACGTCCCTGGGCAGGCCGGCCCTCAACTCCGCCTCCTGGGGGAGGGGCAGGCTGCCGCTGGTGGGGCCGTGCAGCAGCAGCTGCCAGCGGCTGCGCCCTGCTACCCGAGCCACCGGTGCCGGCGCCGGACCGATCAGCAACCAGTTGGCGGCCTGCAGTGCCGGTCGCAGGCGTTCCGCCAGGGCGGCTGCCGCCGTGGCAGTTCCGCTGGGGGAGGGTCCTGCCAGCCGCAGCAGGCAGGCACGGCTGAAGGGCACCAGGGCCGCGGAGCGCCGCAGCTGCAGTTCCTCCTCCAGGAAGGCTTCGTAGCGGCCATCCACCAGGTGGCGGATCACGGGGTGATCCGGGCAGTAGGTCTGCACCAGCACCTCCCCTGGGCGATCCCCCCGCCCGGCCCGTCCGGCCAGCTGCAGCAGCAGTTGCAGGCTCTGCTCTCCGGCCCGCAGGTCGGGGCGGTGCAGCAGGCCATCCGCCGCCAGCACCGCCGCCAGGGTCACGTCGGGGAGATCCATCCCCTTGGCCAGCATCTGGGTTCCCACCAGGACATCGGCTTCGCCTGAGGCAAATTGCTCCAGCAGTCGCCTGTGGCCATCGCGGCCACGGGTGGTGTCGCGGTCGAAGCGGAGCAGGCGCAGGCCCTCCAGCTCGCTTTCGAGCTGCTCCATCACCCGCTGGGTGCCGGCGCCGAAGGGCTTGAAAGCGGTGGAGCCGCAGTGGCCGCACCGCTCACCGATCTCCTCGCGATGGTCGCACCAGTGGCAGCGCAGCCACTCCCGGCCGCCTTTCTGGCGATGCACCGTGAGGGCCACATCGCAGTGGGGGCACTGCACCACTTCGCCGCAGCTGCGGCAGCTCAAAAAGCTGCTGTAACCCCGCCGTGGCACCAGCACTACCGCCTGCTCTCCCCGGTCCTTGAGGGTGTCGAGCCGCTCCATCAGGGGCCTGCTGATCAGGCGGCGGTGGCCTTCCGCCAGTTCCTGGCGCATGTCCACTAGGCGCACCGGAGGCAGGGGCCGGCTGCCGATGCGCTGGGGCAGTCGCAGCAGGCAACAGTCGGGCTCGGGACCCTTGCAGGCCAGCCACGTTTCCAGCGAGGGTGTGGCGCTGCCCAGGAGCAGCTTGGCCCCGCAGTGTTGAGCCCTCAACCTGGCCACCTCCCGGGCGTGGTAGCAGGGCATGGGGCTGTCCTGCTTGTAGGAGCTGTCGTGCTCCTCATCCAGCACGATCAGGCCCAGTTCGGCCATGGGCAGGAACACCGCCGAACGGGTGCCCACCACTACAAGCGGGTGGCCTGGTCCGGAGCTGAGGCAGCGGCGCCAGGTGGCGATGCGCTGCGCCTCGCTGCAGCCGGAGTGGTACTCGAGCACCTGTTCGCCAAAGCGGCTGCGGCTGCGGTCGAGCAGCTGGGGGATCAGGCCGATTTCCGGGGTGAGCAGCAGCACGCTGCGACCGGCCTGGAGCTCTTGGGCGGCGGCCTGCAGGTACACCTCGGTCTTGCCGGCGCCGGTCACGCCCCAGAGCAGCAGGGTCTGACCGGCTGGAGCCTGCGCGATGGCAGCGAGGGCCCGGGCCTGATCGGTGGTGAGGCTGCGGGCGTTGTTCGGGGAGGGGACTGCCGGACCGCTGCCTCCGGGGTTGCTCTGCGCCTCCGCATCGGTGAGTGGGCGCCGTCGCACCCGGCCGCGTCGCTCCAGGCCCTCCACCACGGCCCGGCTGATGCCGGGGTGCTGCGTCAGCTCGCTCAACCAGGCGGTTCCTCCCTGCTCCAGCAGGATCGCCAGGGCCCGGGCCTGGCGTTCGGTAAGGCCTGCTGGCTCGAGCGGGGTGTGGCCCGTGTCGGTGATGGCCTCCACGCGGATCCGCCGCCGGGGCGCCTGGGAGGCCCGTGCAGCGCGCTGGCCCAGCCAACCCGGCGGCAGAGCGGCCTTGAGGGTGCGGAAGCGGCTGGTGTGGCACTGCTCAGCCACGGCAGCGATCAGCCCTTGCCAGGTTGGATCCACCGCAGCGCTCTGGTGCAGCCCCTCGATCGCCACTAGGTCCTTGCCCTCCAGGGCGGCCGGCAGCAAGGCCAGAGTGTCCACCACCAGGCCGATATGGCGCCGTCCCCGCAGTCGCAGGCGTACCAGATCGCCGCTGCCCACGGCCAGCCGCTGCGGGTTGGCATAGGTGAACACCTGGCCCTCCCGGCCGGCCTCCAGCCACACCTGCAGCCAGGCTGCACCTTCCTCGAGTGTTGGCGGGTTGGACGGTTCCGCTGGCTGCAACCTTGCAAAGCTCACAGGGGTTTCTTAAGATGAGCTTGTTGAGCAGTCCATAGGGCTGTAGTCGGAACCAGGCAAAGTTCCGTCCAGCGGGAAGATCAGAGGTTGGCCAGGCTTGTTCTGCGCACCCGATCTGCGACCACCCCTGACAGCGATGCCTGGGCCCTTGCCCGCTCTCGGTCTACTCGTTTCGGTTCAGCCTTCGGTTTCGCCGCTGAGGATCTTCGCTACACCTGAGATGTCGCCCTTACGGGCCCGCGTTTTCACCACGCTTGATCCAGGTTGGGCTTGTCTCCTGCGGCTTCCCCTCAACTTGCGTTTTCCCAGTCCGTGGCTTCGCCTCGCCTGGAGTGGTCCATCGGTGCCGGCCCCAGTCCGGTCCGGCTCTGAGCCCATCGCACGTTGCCTTCGCTGAACCCTGACCACCGCCACCGCGTCTGCTGTTCCGCCGTCACTGTTGTTCCAGCGCCACGGTTCCCCGCTGCTGCCTCCGCACCAGTTTTTCGCCGCGCCCCCTGAGATTTCCGGCATACGCCCCCTTAGCCCTAACGCCGCCATCCCCGAGCTTCCTATGAGCACTGCTGCTGCTTCCAAAGCCAAGAAAGCTGCCCCTGAAATCCTGATGGTGGCCAACGCCGCCGGGGAGACCATCAAGGTGGCTAAGCCGAAGGCCACGCGAGCCAAGGCCAAGGATGCGGAGGGTGCAGCAGCCGGCGAGGCCGCCAACAAGGTGACCCCCACCAAGGCCAAGACCACCAAGGCGGCCTCCACCAAGACCGCTGCCACCAAGACCAGCGGCACCAAGGCCGCCGCAAAGACCACCGCCAAGAAGGCCAGCCCCAAGGCCAAGGCCGCGGCACCGGCGGATCTCGATGCTGCCGCTGATCAGCTGCTGGCCACAGCGGGTGACGACACGGGTGCGGACGCCAAGGCCTCCGACAAGAAGGACGACAAGGCCGCGAAGGCCTTGGCCAGCATCAAGGTGGGCCCGAAGGGGGTGTACACCGAAGACTCGATCCGGGTGTATCTCCAGGAGATCGGCCGCATCCGCCTGCTGCGACCGGATGAAGAGATCGAGCTGGCGCGCAAAATCGCTGATCTCTTGCAGCTCGAGGAGCTGGCTGCCCAGTTCGAGACCGACCACGGCCACTACCCCGACACCAAGGAATGGGCGGTGCTGGTGGACATGCCGGTGATCAAGTTCCGGCGCCGCCTGATGCTCGGCCGCCGGGCCAAGGAAAAGATGGTGCAGTCGAACCTGCGTCTGGTGGTGTCGATCGCCAAGAAATACATGAACCGGGGTCTGTCATTCCAGGACCTGATCCAGGAGGGCAGCCTGGGCCTGATTCGCGCCGCTGAGAAATTCGACCACGAGAAGGGGTACAAGTTCTCCACCTACGCCACCTGGTGGATCCGTCAGGCGATCACCCGCGCCATCGCGGACCAGTCGCGCACCATTCGCCTACCGGTGCACCTCTACGAGACCATCTCCCGCATCAAGAAGACCACCAAGGTGCTCAGCCAGGAGTTCGGCCGCAAGCCCACCGAAGAGGAGATTGCTGAGTCGATGGAAATGACCATCGAGAAGCTGCGCTTCATCGCTAAATCGGCCCAGCTGCCGATCTCCCTCGAAACGCCCATCGGCAAGGAAGAGGATTCTCGCCTCGGCGACTTCATCGAAGCCGACATTGAGAACCCCGAGCAGGATGTGGCCAAGAACCTCTTGCGCGAGGATCTGGAAGGCGTGCTGGCCACCCTCAGCCCCCGTGAGCGCGATGTGCTGCGCCTGCGCTACGGCCTGGATGATGGCCGCATGAAGACCCTCGAGGAAATCGGTCAGATCTTCGATGTCACCCGGGAGCGCATTCGTCAGATCGAGGCCAAGGCCCTGCGTAAGTTGCGTCACCCCAACCGCAACGGAGTGCTCAAGGAGTACATCAAGTAAAAGGCCGATCACGGGGGGAGCCCACCGGCCGGAAGGGGGATGCATGAAATGATCGTGCCGATGCCTCTGGGCTGAACCGGCCGTTGACCTCCTTGCCACCGCCTGCGGACTCCTTGCTCCCCAGGGTGTCGATCGTGTTGCCCACGTACAACGAGCGGGGCAACATCGAGCCCCTGCTCAGCCAGTTGACGGTGCTGCAGCAGCACTTTGAGCTGGAAATCCTCGTGGTGGACGATGATTCACCCGACGGCACCGCAGACCTGGTGCGTCAGCTGGCCCACCGCCAGCCGGCCATCCGGTTGATCCGTCGGGTTGGTCGTGCTGGTTTGGCCAGTGCCATCAAGGAGGGCCTGCTGGACGCCACCGGCGATCTGGCGGTGGTCATGGACAGTGACGGTCAGCATCCCCCGGCGGCCGTGATCCAGGCCCTGGAGGCGTTGATCACCGCCGACGCCGACCTGGTGATCGGCAGCCGGTTCCACCACGAGGCGGAGATCCATGGGCTGAGTGGTCGCCGGGAGGCCGGATCCACCTGGGCCAACGCAGCGGCCCGCTTCAGCCTGCACCGTGCCTATGCCGCCCTCACCGACACCATGAGCGGCTTCTTTGCGCTGCGGCTGGATCGTTGCCTGCCGCTGGTGCGGGGCGTGGATGTGAACGGCTTCAAGTTTCTCTACGAGCTCCTGGCCGTGAGCAAGGGCCGCCTGCGGGCCCAGGAGGTGCCCCTCAGTTTCCAGCCCCGCAGCTATGGGGCCTCCAAGCTCGATCTGGCGATCTTCTGGGATTTCCTGATCTCGATCCTGCACAGCCTCAGCTTTCGATTGCTGCCGCGGCGGGCGATCAGCTTCGGCCTGGTGGGAGCGAGCGGCGTTGTGGTGCAACTGCTGGTGACCCAGGTGCTGATGGCGGGCGCGCGCCTTGGCTTTGAGCGGGCCCTGCCGGTGGCGGTGGTGGTGGCTGCCAGCTCCAACTATCTGATCAACAACGCCCTCACCTTCCGCTTCCAGCGCCTCGCCGGTGCGGCCTTACTGCGGGGGCTGTTGAAGTTTCTGCTGGTGGCTTCGTTGCCGGTGCTGGCCAACGTGGGCCTGGCCTCGGCCTACTACAGCTTTGTGGACCGGGACACCTTCTGGGCACAACTGGCCGGGATCCTGGTGGTGTTCGTGTGGAACTACGCCGCCAGCAGCCGATTTGTCTGGAACACCCCCTAACCTCAGCCACCATGAAACGTTTGAAGGCGTGGCTGGGCGTGGATCAACGCCGGCCTGTGCTCTTGGCGGTGCTCGCCCTGCTTGGCCTCTGCGCTGTGGCCTTGTTTAACCATCTGGGCAGCCTCGGCCTGATGGACAAGACCGAGGGGCTATTCGTGGAGGTGCCGCGCCAGATGCTGGAGAGCGGCGACTGGGTGACCCCCCGCTGGAACGGGGAAACCTTTTTCGACTACCCCGTGTGGGGGTACTGGATGGTGGGGCTGAGTTTCCGCCTGTTCGGCATCACGGAGTGGGCCGCCCGCCTGCCGGGGGCCTTGGCGGCCACCGCCACGGTGTTGGCTGCGTTTGCCCTGGTGCTCCAGCTGGCGCCGCCCACCGAGGCGCTCCAGCAGCGGCTCGGCCGCGCCACTCTGGTGGGCTCGGTGCTGGCGCTCTCGCCGGCTTGGGTGGGCTGGGGCCGCTCGTCGGTCACCGACATGTTCCTTGCCAGCGCCATTGCCCTGGCCCTCTTCTGTTTCGTTCTGGCCTATCAGGCTGTTGATCAGCCGCTGTTGCGGCGCTGGGGCCATGCCGGCATGGCCCTGTTTGCAGGGATTGCCGTGCTGGCCAAAGGCCCCGTGGGGCTGCTGCTGCCCGGCCTGGTGATTGGCGCTTTCCTGCTGCTGAAGGGCCAGCTGTGGAGCGAGCTGCGCCGGACCCCGCTGCTGCCGATGGCTGCCCTGTTCCTCGGGGTGGCGGCCCCTTGGTATGGCCTGGCCACCCAGGCCAACGGCACCGAGTTCCTGGGACGTTTCCTGGGCTTCAGCAACCTGGAGCGCTTCACCTCAGTGCTCTATTCCCATCCGGGGCCCCCGTGGTTCTATCTGCCCTGGGTGCTGATCCTGCTGTTGCCCTGGTCGTTGTTTCTGCCGGTGGCGGTGGCCCGGTTGCGGTTCTGGAGCCTGGATCGCTGGCGCCAGCTCCCCTCCCCGGACGACCTCGCCCTGTTTGCCCTGGTGTGGTTGGTGGTGGTGGTGGCTTTCTTCTCGGCTGCCGCCACCAAATTGCCCGGTTACATCCTGCCGGCCATTCCGGCCGGTTCCCTGCTGGTGGCCCTGCTGTTTCAGCCGCTGCCCAGCTCCACGGACCCAAAGCCCCTGGGCCTGGGGGTCCGGGTCACGGGCTGGTTGAATGCCGGCCTGCTCGGCCTGATGGCCTTCGCCTCGGCCCTGCTGCCGCGGCTGTTGGATGCCGATCCCGCCTACCCCGGCTTTGCCGATGCCGTGAGCCGTTCCGGCCTGCCCTGGCTGATGGCCGCGATCCTGTTGCTGAGCGCGATCGGCCTGCTGGTGCTCCTGCTGCAACCAGCGGGGCTGCGGCGTCTGTGGCTGCCCAATCTGCTGGGGTTTGCCGCCGTCCTGGCCCTGGTGGTGCCAACCCTGGCCCCGTTGCTGGATCGGGAGCGGCTGTTGCCAATCCGGGAGCTGGCCCGCATGGCTGGGGTTCAGGCTCTGCCGGATGAGCCGCTGCTGGTGGTGGGCTACCGGCGCTACAGCGTGGTGCACTACAGCGGCAGGCCGGTGCTGTTTGTGGACAACCCCAGGAAGGTGAGGAAACGGCTTGCTGCACGGCCCGCTGGGTCCACGGTGCTGCTGTTCGGCAGCGACAGCGAGCTGCTCGAGTTCGGCCTCGGCCCCGGCGACGGCCTGCTGTTGGCCAGGCGGGATGCCCATCGTCTGGTGCGCTTGCCGATCGAGCAATTGCGCCGGTTGGGGCAGCGTCCATGAGCGCTCTGCAAGCCCTCCTGACCCTGGTGCGTGATTGGCTGAGGGCCCTCGGGCCCTGGCGCGCCCTGGCCGCCGGCCTCACCGCATCAACCCTGGCTTGGTTTGGGCCTCGCCTGGCCCAGACCCGCCGGCCTCCCCTCGACCTGGCCTTGCTGGATGCCGTCCACAGCGCCATTCCCGATGCCCTGGGCGGCCTGTTGTTGCGGGTGTACCAGCTCAGTGGCATCCACGTGACCGGCGTCCTGGTGCTAGCGGTGGTGATCCTGTTGGCGTGGAAGCGCTTCTGGGCTGAGCTGGTGTGCTTCCTGGTGGGAACCGGCGGGATCGTGCTGTTCGTGGACCGCTGGCTCAAGCCATTGTTCGACCGCCGCCGTCCCAGTGGGCGGTTGCTGGAGGACATCACGGGCCGCAGTTTTCCCAGTGGCCACGCTGCCGGCTCTGTGGTGTTCTATTTCCTCACCTGTTGCCTGCTGTCGGCTCATTACCCGCAGTTGCGCCGGCCCCTGTTCCTGGTGTCCAGCGTTTGGGTGGGCCTGGTGTGGTTGAGCACCCTCTACTGCCGGGCCCACTGGCTCAGCGACATCGCTGCTGGTGCAGCGCTCGGTTATGTGTGGCTGAGCTTTTGCCTCGCTGGTTTCACGGTCTGGGAGCAGAGCCGGGGGCTGCGTCCCTAGTGCTGCCTCCCCGGGCTGGTTTGCCTGGCCCTGGTTGGCTGTGTCCCTGTTCGTTCCCCTCTGATGGCGCCTGCCCATGTCTGATTCCTCCGCTGCTTCGCTGGCTTCGCTCCAGGCCCTGTGCGGCCTGCGCACCGCCCCTGCCCTCACCGCTGATCAGCGCCGCAGCCTGCGCAGCGAGCTCGATCCATTACTGGCGGCCTGCGATTGGTTCACCGTTGGGGTGATGGCCCCGTCGGCTGCCGCTGCCGTGGTGGCCCTGCGGGCTGTCGAGGCCAGCCTGACCTGCCCCGCCCTGGAGCTGGATCCCGCCGGTGAGGCCCTCGACACCATCGATGGCCCGGTGTTTCTCAAGGCCAACCAGAACACCGGCCGCTTCTTGGTGCGCCGTGAAGCGGGCCTGGGGGAAGGCGTGCTGATCACCGGCCACAGCCCCGCCGATCCCGCTGCCGAAGACACTTGGGGACCATTCCCCCTGGATTTCTTCTGAGCCATCGCGCCGATCTCGGCAGCGTCCTCCCCAGCTGATCGCGACGGCTGATCACGACCTGAGCCACTCGGGCCGGAGGGGGCACGCCACTCCTTAGGCTTGGCGGCTGTGATTCGGCGGCTGACGCTGCCCCCCCGAAGGTTCCCGATGGCCGCCTCCCAACTGCGCATTGCTTCCCGCCGCAGCCAGCTGGCCATGGTGCAGACCCACTGGGTGCGCGATGAGCTGGCCAAGGCCCACGCGGGCCTGGAGATCAGCATCGAGGCCATGGCCACCCAGGGCGACAAGATCCTGGATGTGGCCCTGGCCAAGATCGGTGACAAGGGCCTTTTCACCAAGGAGCTGGAGGCCCAGATGCTGGTGGACCAGGCCGATATCGCCGTCCACAGCCTCAAGGATCTGCCTACCAACCTGCCCGAAGGGCTGATGTTGGGCTGCATCACCGAGCGGGAGGATCCCGCCGATGCCCTGGTGGTGCACGCCAAGCATCAGGACAAGACCCTCGCCACCCTGCCCTCCGGCGCCGTGGTGGGCACCAGTTCCCTGCGCCGCCTCGCCCAGCTGCGCCACCACTACCCCCACCTCACCTTCAAGGATGTGCGGGGCAATGTGATCACCCGCCTGGAGAAGCTCGATTCCGGCGAGTTCGATTGCCTGATCCTGGCGGCGGCCGGCCTGGGCCGGCTGGGGCTGGGTGATCGCATTCATGAGCTGATCGATCCCTCCATTTCCCTGCATGCCGTTGGCCAGGGGGCCCTCGGCATTGAGTGCCGCGAGGGCGATGCCTCGGTGCTGGAGCAGATCAAGGTGCTCGAGCACCTGCCCACGGCCCGCCGTTGCCTGGCGGAGCGGGCCTTCCTGCGGGAGCTGGAGGGAGGCTGCCAGGTGCCCATCGGCGTGAACACCCGATTCGAGGGCGACACCCTTGTGCTGACGGGCATGGTGGCCAGCCTGGATGGTCTGCGTCTGATCCGCGATGAGGCCAGCGGCCCCCAGGAGGATCCTGAAGCCATCGGCATCGCCCTGGCCCACACCCTGAAGCAGCAGGGTGCCGGGGAGATTCTGGAGGAGATCTTTGCAACCGTCCGGCCTGAGGCCTGAGCCCGAAGGGCCCACGCCGGACACGGACGCCGGCCAGGAGGCCGAGCAGGAGTCCGGCGAAGCCCGGCCCCTCGCCTTCCAGTGGAGCCTGCTGGCCTGGGCCGCCCTCGTGGGCGTGCTCACGGGCCTGGCGGTGGTGGGCTTTCATTACTTGCTGGGTTTCATCAACAACGTGCTGTTCGGCCCGGTGGTCGAGTGGCTGCTCAACCTCTTTGGCCAGCTGCAGCCGGAGCCCCCCCCCCTGGAGGTTCCGTTGCCCCCCGATACGGGCACTCCCCTCAAGGCCCTGCTGCAGCTCGGGCTTGGTGGTCTTGGATTTCTGCCCCCGCCCCCGGCCCCACCGGAGCCCATCCCCCTGCCGGGCGACCCGCTTCCGGCCTGGCTGGCCTCCTGGCCCGTGGTGCTGATCCCCATGCTGGGGGGCCTGGCTGTGGGCCTGCTGCGGGTGCTGGCCAAGGATCTGGGTCCGAGCCTGCCCAGCCTGATGGCCATGGCTGATGGGGCTGTGCAGGCCGCACCCAAAGTGCCCCTGGTGCGGCTGGTCGCCGCGTCCCTCAGCCTCGGTAGCGGTGCTTCGCTGGGCCCCGAGGGCCCCAGTGTGGAGAGTGGCGGCAACATCGGCCTGTGGGTGGGAACCCGCGGCGGCCTCTCGCCCCAATCCCAGAAGGCCCTGGTGGCGGCGGGGGTGGCGGCCGGCCTGGCGGCGGGGTTTAAGGCACCGATTGCCGGGGTGTTTTTTGCCTTTGAAGGCAGCTACAGCACCATCCCGGGCCGCCCGAGTGTGCGCGCTGTGCTGGTGGCTGCGGTGGCCTCGGAGCTGGTGACCCAGTTGTTCCTCGGGGACGAACCGATCTTCCGGTTGCCTGCCTACGAGGTGCGATCACCGCTCGAGCTGCCCCTGTATCTCGGCCTGGGCCTAGTGGCCAGCCTGATGAGTTGGGCGCTGGTGAGTTTGCTTTCCGCAGGGCGCAGTGGCCCGGTGCAGCGATCCCTGGCCCGCTTGCCCGCCTGGATGCTCACGGCCCTTGGCGGCCTGGGTGTGGGGTTGATGGCCCTGGGTTTTCCTCAGGTGTTGGGCGTTGGCTACGACACGATTGAAGCCTTGCTGGGTAGCGATGGCGGCATTGCCTTGGCCACCTTGCTGGGGCTGCTGGGGGTGAAGCTGTTGGCCACAGGCCTCAGCAGTGCCACCGGCTTCGTGGGCGGCGGCTTCGCCCCTTCCCTCTTTCTCGGTGCCGTTCTCGGCAATGTGTACGGGCAGATCCTGGGGGACAGCGGCTTTCACCTGCCGGTGGCGGAGCCTCCGGCCTACGCCATGGTGGGCATGGCGGCGGTGTTGGCGGGAAGTGCCCGGGCGCCCCTCACCGCCCTGCTGCTGTTGTTTGAACTCACCCGCGACATCCGCATTGTGCTGCCGTTGATGGCTGCCGCCGGCCTCAGTGCGGCTCTGGTGGAGCGCTGGCAGGGCCTGGCCGATCCTGGGCTGTTGGGTCCAGATCCGGTGGAAGAGGAGCGGCGCAATCAGCTGGCGGCCCTGTCCGTGGCCGAAGCCTTCGAGCCCGAGGCCCCGCTGGTGCTCGATGGGGCCACACCCGCCGGTGAGGCCCTGAGCCAGCTCCTGGCCGTACACGGCCATTGCCTGATCGTGCAGGAGGACAACTGGGTATCGGGCCTGGTGACCCTGGGGGATCTGCAGCGGGGGCTCACGGCTGGCACTGCGGATCTGCGGTTGGCCGATTGCCGGCGTTCCGACATGCTCTGGCTCACGGCCGATGCCAGCCTGGCCCAGCTGGAGGATCAGCTCAGCCCCAATGGCCTGCGCCAGCTGCCGGTGTTCCAACTGCAGGACCCAGGCCTGCCGAAGTTGCCCGTTGGCGTGCCCAGCACCGGCTTGCCGGTGGCAGGGTTGCAGGGGTTGGCCAGCCGCGATGGGATGGCCCGCGCCCTGGCGCGCCTGGCTATGGCTTGATGATCACGGGGGTGCCGATCTCCACGGCCGCAAACAGCTTGTCCACATGCTCGTTGCGCATGCGCACGCAGCCGTGGCTCACTGCAGCACGGGCATCCACCCACCAGGGCCAGGGCGTGCCGTGAATGCCGAAGTCGTTGCGGCCTTGTTTGTGGAAGCCGATCCAGCGATAGCCCAGGGCTCCAACGCCTTTCACCTTGCCGGTGGCCGTGCTGGCGTACACGGGGTTCACCACCTTGTTGGTGACCTGGAAGGCGCCCGTGGGTGTGGGGGTTTCCGGGGCGCCGATCACCACGGGCCAGCGGTTCACCACCTTGCCTTCGCGCACGAGGCTGATTTCCCGTTTGCCCAGGGAGAGCTGGATGGCCACAGGGCTGGCCACCGTGGTGGTGGTGGCGGCAGGCGCGGCGGCCATGGCCCCACGCGCCGGTTGCGGCGTGTTCTGCGGTTCGGCAGCTACGGCCGCAAGGCTGAGGGACAGGCCGCTCAGCAGCAGGAATGGCAAGGTCTGGCGACGCATCATGGAAGGCTTGGGCTGCGGTCTCTGAACGCGGCAGCCATCATTCTTCAAGCTAGTCGCGTGAATCCCACGTCAACGTGAAAAAAGTGCAGGTTCGCGGAGAACCTGCACCATGGGCACCAGAGCTGGAAGCCCGGTGGTTCAGTTCACCAATTTGGCGTCGATGGTGTCGAGATAGCGCTGTTCGCACTCCTTGATGATGCGAACGGCCTCATCGGGTTCGAAGAAGCCGTTCACCTTGCAGGTGCCGGGCTTCTTCAGGTCCTTGTAGTGCTCCCAGTAGTACTGGGTTTCCTTCAGCCACTGCGCACCGAGCTGGGTGTAGCTGGTGATGTGGTCCATGCGCTTGTCGTCCGCCAGCACGGCGATCACCTTGTCGTCCACCTCGCCGCCATCGTCAAAGGTCATGATGCCGATGATGCGAGCCTCCACCAGGGAGCCGGGCACCAGGGGTTCGGTCACGCCCACGATCTCAATGTCGAGGGGATCGCCGTCCTCATCCCAGGTGCGGGGAATGCAGCCGTAGGCAAAGGGATAGGCCAGGGAGGAATAGCCCACGCGGTCGAGCTTGAGGTGGCCGGTCTCGGTGATCAGCTCGTACTTGTTGATCGTCATGGAGTTGAGCTCCACGATGGCGTTCAGACGCAGCTCGGCTTCATCGGCGAAGGCCGGCAGCACGTGCAGCAGGTTGAGCATCGTGCGGCTGGGGGCGTGGTCGATGTTCGCCATACAGCGGAATCCAAACGGCAGGCCGGCATCTTACGGAGCGCCATCCCCCCCCCTCACGGCTGCTCCAGCAGCTGTCCGAGTTTGGTGCGCAGATAGCGCAGGAAGGGTGCTGCGCTGAGGGGGCTGCCACTCACCTGCTGCACCAGCTCCTCGCCATTCACGGCACGGCCCAGGGGCCACACCCGTTCGGCCAGCCACTGGCGCAGGCTGGCCCCATCGGCGGCGGCCACCCGCCCCGCAATGCTGCCCAACTCCCGTTCCATCGCCTCGGCCAGCTGGGCGCTGATCAGATGCCCGAGGGCATAGGAGGGGAAGTAGCCAAACAGGCCCTCCGCCCAATGAATGTCCTGCAGGCAGCCTTCGGCGTCGTTCGCGGGCTGGACGCCCAGCAGCTCCTGCATGCGCTGGTTCCACTGCTCCGGCAACTCCTCCACCGGCATGTCCTGCTCAAGCAGCGCGAGCTCCAGCTCAAAGCGCAGCACGATGTGCAGGCAGTAGCTCAGCTCATCGGCTTCTACGCGGATCAGGCCGGGTTTGAGCGGGTTGAGGGCGCGCCAGAAGCCAAAGGCGCCGTTCCAGGGATCGCCATCCAGGCCAGCCGAGAAGCGGGGGTGCCAGCGCTCGGCGAAGGCGCGGCTGCGGGCCACGCGGCATTCCCAGAACAGCGACTGCGACTCATGCACCCCCATCGAGGTGGCTTCCCCCAGGGGCCAGGGGAAGTAGTGGTCGTCGCCCCGGGGCAGGCCCTGTTCATAGAGCGAATGGCCCCACTCGTGGGCCGTGGCCAGGAAGGCCGAGAGCGGCTGCCCGGGCACCACCCGGGTGGTGATGCGGAAATCCGCCGGTCCCACGGTGCAGGAGAAGGGGTGGGCGGAGCGGGAGCGCTGGCAGCGGGCCGGGTCGTAGCCCCAGCTCTCCAGCAGCTCGGCGGAGAGCTGCTCCTGCAGCGCCTCGGGTAGATCCGCAGTGGCAGGCTCGGCCTGGGCCGTGCCGACCACCGGCTCCAGCAACGCCGGCAGCTCCGTCTTGAGTGGCGCAAACAGCTGCTCCAACCTTTCCTTGCTTACATCTGGCTCAAAGGGCTGGGCCAGAATTTCCCAGGGGCTGCGGGCCACGGGCTCGGCGGTCGCCAGTTGGGCGGCCTGCTGGCGGCGCAGGCCGATCAGGTCCTTCAGGGCTGGGGCGAAGGCGGCGAAATCCTGGCGGGCTCTGGCGTCCTGCCACACCGCATTGCCGCGGGACTGGGCCTTGGCCAGGGCACTCACCAGGGCTGGATCGAGGCAGCGCTGGCGCTCCAACTCCAGCCGCAACAGTTGCAGGTTGCGGCGGTGCTGGGGCGCAGCCTCGGCGTGGAGCTCGGCTTCGGCCGCTGCTACCAGCTCGGCGTAGGCGTTACTGCTCTGATGTTCGTGCAGTTGCCTGGCCAGCAGGGCCAGCTGCTCACCGCGCCAGGCGGCACCGGCGGCTGGCATCACCGTGTTCTGGTCGTAATAGAGGGCGCTACTGATGGAGCCCAGCAGGCGCGTCTGGTGCAGGTGCTGCTGAAGCTGAGCGAAGGCTGAACCCGCGGCAGACATGGGTGGGAGGGGCCGGTGCGGACAGCATGGCGCCGCAGCTTGCCCTGCAGTGCTGCGCTGTGGGCTGCAGAGTGGCTTCGCTCCCAGTCACGCCCTATTCCGACGACTGCGTGAGATCAGGCGAGCTCGCGGACTGATGGTGGGAGTGCGTTGTGCTGCTGAGACCGATCAGAAGTAAAAGGCACCGTCTGCGGGATTCCGGCTCACGGCGCCGCAGCGGCTGGCTACCCGCCACAAGGCTCGATGAATCGGAGTGGAGTCGTAGCGCACCAGATTGGGATAGCTCCGTCTCAACAACTGAGTGCCACGCCAAGCGTTGTAGTGCGGAATTCGAGAATTGATGTGATGACAGACATGGGTTGAACCAATGCCGTGATGCAAGAAGTTGAGCAGGGGCCCGTAGGGACGGTCAACAGTTTGCAGGGCGCCTTTGGTCCATGACCATTGCTCGTTAGAGAAATGCGGAATTGCCAGGTCTGTATGTTGGAGCCACGTGTAGGTTGCAAGCCAAAAATTAATCACCAAGTAGGGAAGGCCATACACGCAGATCACTCGCGCCAGTGAGGACTGCATCGCAGCGAGGCCCAAGGCTAGCAACATCACCAGCAAACCCAGATTCGAACGGATCATCAATCCCCGGAATGATGCGGGGAAGAGCGCGCGCTGACCGTTGGCAAAGGGTTCTCCATTCCAGAAATGGGAGGTGGGAGAGCCATAATCTTCACCGCCAGTCGCCCCCAAAAATAGATAGAGAGGCCAACCAAGGAGCAAATGGTTGATTAATGACAGGCTGCCAAAGAGCTTTGGACCCAGCCGGGCTTTCAGCCGCTCCGTGATGCGCCCTGAGGTGGAGCTTTCCCTAGGTGGCACGTGGGTTTCACCGCCTTCTAGATGATTGCAATGGGCATGGTGAACAGCGTG
>CANHMF010000005.1 GCA_947461705.1 Synechococcaceae cyanobacterium | reverse complement strand
TGATGCCCTATCTGCACCGGCGCCAATTCGCGCCGCGGGCCGCCGTGATCCTTGGCGTTCCAGCCCTGGCAGGCAGCTGGATCGGTGGCAGCTGGGTGAAGGCCGGTTACATCCCCGAACCGGTGCAGCTGGGGGTGTTCGCCGTCGCCGCCCTGGTGGCCTCCTGGCTCCTCACCCGCCAGAGAACAGCACAGCAGACAGCCGGACGCCGGGGCGTGGCGTGGCGGCTGGCGATGCAGGGGGTGCTGGTTGGACTGCTCACCGGCATCGCGGGGGTGGGGGGCGGCTTTGCGATCGTGCCGGCCCTGGTGCTGCTGGCTGGGTTGCCGATGCAGCTCGCGAGCGGCACCAGCTTGCTGTTGATTGCCGTGAATGCCCTGGTGGCCCTGGCGGCCCAGGGGAGCTGGCCCAGCAACAGCCTGCCGCTGATGACACCCCTGCTGATCGGTGGCGCCGCCGGTGCCGTGGTGGGTCAGCGCCTCGCGCCGCACCTGAGCGACCGGCGCCTACGCCAGGGCTTTGCCGCCCTGCTGATCGGCTCAGCCCTGCTCACCGGCGCTGAGGCCGTGAAACGGCAGCAGGCCTCAACCGCCACGGCTGTCCAGTCCCAACGCCGCTGATTCCTGACGTTGCTGCTGTGTGGAGACGCCTCAAATCCAGGGCGAAGCGATCCAGTCCAGCCGCAGCACCGATCTTCAGCAGACCCTTTTCACTATGACCCGGTAGCCGACTCCGTTACGCCACCTCCGCCACGCCACCCCCCTCGCGATGAGCCGGCAACCTTGCCCACTGCAACTGAGCGGTGCCCATGCCCTCAGTGCGGTGGCGCTGCAGGAGCAGCTGGCGGTGAACCTGGAGCGGGGCCTGAGCGCTGGCGAGGCCCTCGAGCGCCTGCACCGCTGCGGGGCCAATCGCCTCACGGCCCGCCAGGAGCGGCCCCTCTGGCTGCAGTTTCTAGCCCAGTTCCATACCCCCCTCCTCTACGCCCTGCTGATCACCGGCATGGTGAAGGCGCTCACCGGCTCGCTGCGGGAAGCCGGGGTGATCTGGAGTGTCACGGTGATCAATGCGGTGATCGGCTTTGTGCAGGAAAGCCGGGCTGAGCACTCGATCGAAGCCCTGGCCCAGGTCATCCGCTCCGACCTTGAGGTGTTACGCGATGGGCAACTGCAGCGCCTGGATGCCCAGAGCCTGGTGCCTGGCGATGTGGTGATCCTCTCCAGCGGGGATCGGGTGCCGGCAGACCTTCGCCTGCTGCAGGTGCGCAACCTCCAGTTGGATGAATCGAGCCTCACCGGCGAATCCCTGCCGGTGGCCAAGACCGTCCATGCGGATCCGGCCGAGGCCCCGTTGGCGGATCGCCACGGCATGGCCCATGCCGGCAGCTTCGTGTCTGCCGGGCAGGGGCGCGGTGTGGTGGTGGCCACCGGTGATGCCACCGAACTGGGCAACCTGGCCTCCTCTCTGCAGCAGGGGGCTGGCCTCAGCACCCCCCTCACCCGCAAATTCAGCCGCTTCAGCCTCACAATCCTGAGGCTGGTGTTGGCCCTGTCGATTGTCACGGCCGTGGTGGGCCTGGCCCGAGGCCGCAGTGGCGCGGAGATGTTCGATGCCGCCGTGGCCCTGGCGGTGAGTGCGATCCCGGAGGAATTGCCGGCCATCGTGACCATCACCCTGGCCATCGGCGTACGCCGCATGGCCCAGCGCAACGCGATCATCCGCAAGCTGCCCGCCGTGGAAGCCCTGGGCAGCGCCACGGTGATCTGCTCCGACAAGACCGGCACCCTCACCCAGAACCGCATGGCGGTGCAGGAGCTCTATGCCGCCGGCCAGCAACTGCGGCTGGAGGAGTTGTGGCCCGATGGCCAGGCAGCCCACGGCTCCGTTCCCGATCCGCTCCAGGGCAACAGGGCCCTGCGCGAACTGCTGCTGGCGGGCCTGCTGTGCAGTGATGCCCGGCCCAGCAGCCACGAGGGCCTGGTGGGGGATCCCACCGAAACCGCCCTGCTGGCGGCCGCACAGCGGGCCGGCTTTGACCATGCCGAAGCCCACCGGCAGCATCCCCGCCGCGACGCCCTGCCCTTTGAGGCGGAACTGCAGGTGATGGCCACCTTGCATGGCAGTGAACGGATTGTGGTGAAAGGCTCGCTGGAGGCGGTGCTGCCCCGCTGCCGCTGGCAGTGCGGCAGCGATGGTGACCGTGACCCCCTCGATCCCGGAGCGATCCAGGCCGCTGTGGACACGATGGCCGGCCAAGGGGAGCGGGTGCTGGCCTTTGCCATGGGCCAGGTCAAACCCAACCAGTCGGCCCTGGTTCACGACCACATCGAGAGCAATCTCACCTTCCTTGGCCTGCAGGGCATGGCCGATCCGCCCCGGCCGGAGGCCACCCGGGCCGTAGCGGCTTGTCGAGCCGCCGGCATCGCCGTGAAGATGATCACCGGCGATCACATCCGCACGGCCACAGCGATCGCTCGGCAGATGGGCATCGGGCACCAGCCGGAGCCCGTCTGCATCGACGGCCGGGGCCTGGAGGCCCTGCCGGCCGATGCGTTGAGTGACGTCGTGCTGGACACCGACGTGTTTGCCCGGATGGCACCGGCGCAGAAGCTACAGCTGGTGCGCAGCCTTCAGGGCAGCGGTCACATCGTCGCCATGACCGGCGATGGCGTCAACGATGCCCCCGCCCTGCGCCAAGCCGACATCGGCATCGCCATGGGGGCCGGTGGCACGGCCGTTGCACGCGAAGCGGCCGCGATGGTGCTCACGGATGACAACTTCGCCGCCATCGCAGCGGCGGTGGAAGAGGGGCGCGGCGTTGCCCTCAACCTGCACCGTGCCATGGCCTTCTGTCTGCCGGTGAACGGGGGCGAATCCTTCACCATCCTGATCAGCGCCCTGATGGGGCTGGAGCTACCGATCACGGCCTTGCAGGTGCTCTGGCTGAACATGGTGAACTCCCTCACCATGTCGCTGCCGCTGGCCTTTGAACCGAAGGCTCCCGGGCTGATGGCCATGCCGCCACAGCAGCCGGATCGGCCCCTGCTCAATCGTCCGCTGGTGCAGCGGCTGCTGCTCGTGTCGGCCTTCAGCTGGGTGGTGATCTTCGCCACCTTCTTCTGGGCGGAAGCTCACTACGGCGATCGCTCCATCTCCCGCACGATGGCCGTCCAGGCCCTGGTGCTCTCGCGGGTCACCTACCTCCTCAGCCTCAGCGAGGTGAGCCAACACCTCCCCTGGGCCTGGGGGCGGCTGGCAACCGCCCTCTGGCGATCCCCCTCCCTGATGCTCGGCCTGGGGGCCGCCCTGCTCCTGCAGGTGCTGTTCAGCCAGTGGGAGCCGATGAACACCTTCTTCACCACGGCGCCGCTGAGTCTGGAGCAGTGGTGGCAGTGCTCCCTGGCGATCCTGCTGATGATGCCGGTGGCCCAGGCGGCGAACCAGCTCGATGCCCTGGTGCCGCACCACCCCGAGCGAACCCGAGAAACCTCGCCCGCAGCCTTTATGCGCGTATAGTCATATCAATGCATGGACTCTCGCCCATGGCTGCCGCCTCTTCTGCACCCGCCGCGTTCCTGGCCGCCGCCGCTGGCGGCGGTTCCCTGCTGATGCGCCAGCTGTTCGATGCCGACACCGGCACCTTCACCTACCTGCTGGTGGATGTGCCCAGTGGCAAGGGCGTGCTGATCGATTCGGTGTTTGAACAACACGCCCGCGATCTCTCCCTGATCCGCGAACTGGGCGTGGAGCTCGTGGCCTCGATCGACACCCACGCCCATGCCGACCATGTGACCGGCAGCTGGCTGATGCATGAAGCCACCGGTTGCGCCATCGGCCTGGCCGCCGCTGCCAGGGCCACCAACGTGACCCTGCCGCTCCAGCACGGCGACCACGTGATCTTTGGCGGGCGGCATCTGGAGGTACGCAGCACCCCGGGGCACACCGATGGCTGCATCAGTTTCGTGCTCGACGACCAGACCATGGCCTTCACCGGGGATGCCCTGCTGGTGCGCGGCTGCGGGCGCTGCGACTTCCAACAGGGCGACGCCCACACCCTCTGGCGCTCGATCACCGAGCAGATCTTTTCCCTGCCGGATTCCTGCCTGCTCTACCCCGGCCACGACTACACCGGTCGCACGTTGACCTCGGTGGCCGAGGAAAAAGCCTTCAACGCCCGCCTCGGCGGCGCCGCCACGGAGCGGGATTTCGTGGGTCACATGAACAACATGAAGCTGCCCCACCCCCACAAGATCGCCGAGGCCCTGCCGGGCAACATGCGCTCCGGCAAGCCCCGCCAAGCCATTGCCGCACCGGCCTGGGCCCCCTTGAGCCGCAGCTACGCGGGCCTGCCCGAACTGGCCCCGGCCTGGGTGGCAGCCCATCGCAGCGCACTCACCCTGCTGGATGTGCGCTCAGCCGAGGAATACAACGGGCCGGATGGCCGCATCGGCGGCAGCCTGTTGATCCCCCTGCCAGAGCTGGAGACTCGCGCCGCCGAGATCCCCGGGGATCGGCCCCTGGTGGTGCTGTGTCACTCCGGCAGCCGTTCAGCCCTGGCCACCCAACAACTGATCAAGGCCGGACATCCCCAGGTGGCCAACCTCCACGGCGGCCTGAGCCGTTGGAGTGCCGAGGGCTACCCCCTGGAAGGCGTCAACTAGCGCCAGCTCACACCTCTACCCACCCATGCCTTCCTCTTCTGCCATGACCACCACCAGCCGCATCTGTGCCCACGATCTGGCCGACCAGCTCGGCAGCCGCGATGTCACCGTGATCGATGTGCGTGAACCGATGGAATACGCCTACGGCCACATCGCCGGCAGTGTGAACGTGCCCCTCTCCCGCATCACCCAGGCGGATCTACCGCGGGGGCCTCTGGTGCTGGTGTGCCAGAGCGGCAACCGCAGCTCCAAAGCCGTGAGCCAGTTGCTCCAACACGGGTACCCCCACGCCCTGGCCGACCTGGAGGGTGGGATCCCCGCCTGGCAGAACGCCGGCTTCCCTGTCCGCAAGCTCAGCCATGCACCGCTGCCTCTAATGCGCCAGGTGCAGATCGTGGCCGGCAGCCTGGTGTTGCTGGGCGTGATCCTCAGCCAGACAGTGGCTCCCGGCTGGATCTGGCTGAGCGGCTTTGTGGGCGCTGGCCTCACCTTTGCAGGCATCTCCGGCTTCTGCGGCATGGCAGGACTGCTGGCGGCGATGCCTTGGAACAAGGTGACCATCTGATTTGCCCTAACGGCTGGCAATCACCGCCCGATCGATCTCGCGGCCGTTCTTGTCCCAAGCCACCACACTCAGCTGACGCGGACCGGCCTCAATCTCGGCAAAGCTGAACACACTGGCCGCCTTGGCCGTCTGGGCCGTGGCAATCACCGGCCGCAAGCTGGCGCCGCCGCCACCCACCACCAGATAGGTGATGCCATCGATGGGTTTGCTGCGCTCGTAGTTGTGCTCGTGGCCATTGATGTAGAGCTGCACACCGTGCTGCCGCATCAACGCACTCAACTTGGCCTTCAGGCCGGGGTCGTTGCCGTACAGGCCAGAGGAGTAGATGGGGTGGTGACCCACCACCACCTTCCAGGGGGCGGTGCTGGTGGCCAGGGAAGTGCGCAGCCAGCTGAGCTGCCGCTGCCAATCGGCATTGCCGTTGGTGTCGAGCATGAAGAACGCCACATCACCGCGGCGCAGGGTGTAATAGCGCCCCTTCATGCCAAAGGGCTTGTAGGCCACCTGGGGGTTGCCATTGGCCGTGCGGATGTCGTGGTTGCCGAGCACCGCATGAAAGGGAACCCCCGCAGCCAGCAGCTCGGCATAGGGCTTGCGGAAGGTGGCCTCAATCAGGGCCATGTCGCCCGAGGGGTAGATGTTGTCGCCCCCCAGCACCACCAGGTCCACCGGACGGCGGCGATGCACCGCAGCCATCTGCCCCCCCAGGGCCCGTTGGTTGCCATCACCGCTGCCCGTATCGGCCACCGCCAGAAAACGGGTGACACCGCGGCCCGAGCCAGGGAGCTGCGGCGGAAGCAAGGGCTGGGGCTGCGCCCGAACCGAGGCCGCCGCAGCGGCAAGGGCCGCTGGCAACAGCCGGAGCAAGAGGCGGCGCCGCAAAACTCGAGATCTCCAACAGCGCCTCCAGCTTGGCGCAGCTGCCCCAGGCGATGGGCTCAGCTGGAGCCAGCCTCTTTCACCTCCTGGCCAGGAATCACCAGCAGGCGGCGATGGGGTTGATGGCCGAAATGCTCGCGGGCCAGGGCCAGCAGTGCCGCCTCCCCCAGGGCCGTGTCGTCACCACCCACCACTCCTACCAGCCGCTCCAGCAACTCCGGATGGTGGTGTTGGAGATGGTGCAGGAGCACCTGGCGCATGTCGCTCTCGCCGGTGCCATGACCCACCAGCAGCACCGCATCGGCACTCGCCATGGCCTCGGTGATCCGCGACAGGTAGTCGTGATCCAGCGGGGCCCGCTGACCCGCCATGTCGCGGTCGTGGCGATGGGTGAGGTTCTGCTCAGTGCCCCACATCCCATGGGGCCGCAGTTGGGCGTGCTCCACCGCATCGCCCTCCAGTCGATAAGCCTCGGTGCAGCGGTGGTTCAGGTGCAACACCAGGCAGCGGCCGATATCGCCGTGAGGCCCGGGCTTCTCCGGCTCGGGGTGATCCGGCGTGATGCCCACCTGCTGCAGCAGATGGCGACAGCGCAGCATCGCCTCGCCATCGAGATCGGCAAGGCGCGTGCCACTGGCGGCATGCAACCAGGTTTCTTCGCCGCTGGGCCAGCGGATCCGCAACCGATGGCGATCGAGGGGCGTCACCTCGGCGCCAAGGCTGTGCATCAGGGCCTCCACCTGGGAGGTGCGTACCCCGTGCTGCAGCGGGTGGGCAAACAGGGCCTGCAACGTGCGTAGGTGCTGGCGCTTCATGGCAGCGTTGAAGGGCATGGTGCCCGGACGCTATGGCGACCATCCAGAGCCGACGCGCCAGCGTGGGTGGATGCCGTGGGGCTGCTGGAGATGCGCTTCAGCTTGCCGTCAAGTGCGCCACCACTGGGCCACCACCTCCGGTGTTCCATACCAGCGCGCACCAAAGGCACCGCCATGGGCCACACCGGGCAGCACCAGACACTCCGATCCCTGCAGGCAGGCTGAGGCCACCGGCACCAGGCCATCGCCAGGTGCGGCCT
Organism: Synechococcaceae cyanobacterium; assembly: GCA_947461705.1. Taxonomy (GTDB): domain Bacteria; phylum Cyanobacteriota; class Cyanobacteriia; order PCC-6307; family Cyanobiaceae; genus Vulcanococcus. The sequence goes on along the minus strand of CANHMF010000005.1, from coordinate 37,597 downwards.
CATCACCACTGATGTTGCGGTAGCTGCTGGGGGCAAGGCGACGGGCCGTGGCGGTGCCATCGGCCAGCGGCAGGTCGCCGGCCACTGAGAGGTAGTGCACCTGCTCGGCGAAGCAGGCTCCGGGGTAGCGCCGATCCACCCACTGCCGCAGGGGGGTGGCCTTCAATGCCGTATGAGGACTGCCCAGCATCACCAGGCGATCGGCCAGGGCCTTGCCGTCGTAGCAGCGGCCTTGAAACGGTTGATCCGCCAACAGCAACCGCAACATCACCCCTCCTGAGCTGTGGCCGATCAGGGTCACCTTGCCGGTGGGCGAGAGGGCCGCCTGCTGCTGCAGCAGGGCGGCGGTGCGATCCAGCAACCGCGCCCAACCCCAGCCGCTCACCGTGAGCAGCCAATCCAGCCGACTGGCCGGCACCACCACCACGGGCTGCTGCACCTGCGCTGCAAGCCAGCGGCGCATGGGCTCGTAGGCCTCGGGCGTGATCAAAAACCCACCCAGGATCACGATCGGTTGGGCGGCCATGGTTCGGTCAGAGGGGGCATTCAGGTCTATGGTGGTGGTTACCGGTAGAAGCAGCGGCAACCAACAGCCTCTGCCGGAGTCAGCACCAGGGACTGCAGCCGATACGGTCCCGATTCGGAATCCACAGGCACGGCCCTCTTCGGGTTCAGGCCAGCGTGATCCCACCAGGGAAGGCCACAGAACCAGTCCCGATTTGATCGACAGCAACGGCGTTGCTGCGGTGCCCGATCCATATTCCATCCGAGCAGAAACCATGCAACGACACATCGCCTCCAAGCGCCCCAAGCCCAACAGCGGCCAGATCAGCCCCACCAACCTGCGCAGCCACCAGGCCGCACCCCCAGCCACGCCTCAGCCCACCTGGGAGGAACTCCTGGGTCAGCGCTGAGCGCCCCGTGGGCTCGCCCACACCGGGGGGCAGACGTCCACGCAAATCCCGATAGCGTTGGGCTAGTCAGTGGTCTGTGATGGCTCCGGAGCGGTTCTTTCTCGAGCTCACACCCCCTTCTGAGCTGTTGCGAGAAGCCCCCCATGTGGTGATCGTGGGTGGGGGGTTCGCCGGCCTCCAGGCGGCCCATGCCCTGGCCGGAAAAGCCGTACGCGTCACCCTGATCGACCGACGCAATTTCAACCTGTTCCAGCCCCTGCTCTATCAGGTGGCCACAGGGCTTGTGGCCCAGACCGATGTGGCCACCCCCCTGCGCCAGATGGTGGGGCAGGCCTCGAACCTGCAGATCCTGCTGGGAGAGGTGGACGACATCGACCCCACCAACCAGGAGGTGGTGTTCAACAACCGCCGCTACCGCTACGACCACCTGATCCTGGCGGCAGGGTCGGGCAGCAGCTATTTCGGCCACGACGACTGGCAGGACCTGGCGCCGCCGATGAAAACCCTGGAGGACGCCCAGGTGATCCGCCACAAGATCATCAGTGCCCTCGAGGAAGCGGAACAAACCCCTGATCCGGAGCGCCGTCGGCTGCTGCAATCGGTGGTGGTGATCGGCGGTGGCCCCACCGGTTGCGAACTGGCGGCTTCGCTGAACGATTTGATGCACCACATCGTGGCGCGCGAGTTCAAGCAGGTGGATCCCAGCCAATGCCGCGTCACCTTGGTGGATCCCGGCGACCGGGTGCTGCGAGCCATGGATCCCCAACTCTCCAAGGCGGCTGGCGATCACCTCCAGCGCAACGGCGTGGAACTCCTGTTGGGCGGGCGGGTGAAAACCATCGAAGCCAACACTGTGGTGGTAACCACCAGCGAGGGGGAGAGAACCCTGGAGGCCAGCACCATCTGCTGGACCGCCGGCGTGGCGCCCTCACCCCTGGGCAAACTGCTGGCGCAGCGCACCGGCTGCAGCATCGATCGCGGTGGCCGCGTGGTGGTGGAGCCCGACTTCTCCATCCCAGGCCATCTCGAGATCCGCGTGGTGGGAGATCTCTGCAGCTACAGCCACACCAACGACGGCAAACCCCTGCCGGGCATGGCCGCCCCAGCTGTGCAGATGGGCAGCTGGGTGGCGGCAGACATCCTGGCCAACCTTCAGGAGCGGGCCCACAGCCCGTTCAGCTTCACCAATTTCGGCAGCATGGCCGTGGTGGGCCCCCTGTTTGCGGTGGCCGATCTGCGGGGCTTCAAGGTGTGGGGCCCCCTGGGCTGGCTGCTGTGGGGCGTGGCTCACCTGGCGTTCATCCCCGCCAGCGAAAACCGGATCACCTTGCTCACCAAGTGGCTCTGGATGATTGCCACCCGCGAGCGCCCGGCCCTGTTGATCACGGAGCGGTAGGGGCGGCAAACAGCTCCCGCAGCGAGTGGTAGATGGGCTTGGCCAGCAGCAGCCGGCTCACATAGGCCGCCAGGGCCGCCGACACCAGGACCCCTGGCAGCAACTGCTGATCCCCCGCCAGGCGCAGGGCGAAGACCACGGTCATCACCGGCAGCTGGGTGGCACCGGCCAGACCCGCCGCCATCCCCAGGGCCATGCCCAAGGGGCCCAGGCCGGCCAGATCCCCAAGCCCGCGGCCGAACACAGCCCCGAAAGCGAGGGACGGATCGATCAAACCCCCGGGGATCCCCGCGCCGAGGGCCAATACCGGGCCAATCACCCGCACCACCAGGGTGAGCAGGCTCGAACCCACCCCATCGAGGCCATCGCCGGCCAGGATGTGGGTCATCAGCGCCTCACCATCGCCGGTGCTGGTGCCACGGCTCAGCACCGCAAACAAACTGAGCAATCCACCCAAGGCCAGGCCGATCCGCAGGGGATAACGGCGCACCTGGGGCTTGAGGCGTGCGGTCATCGCCAGCAGCAGCCGGCCGAACAGAGCCCCCAACAAGCCACCGGCCACACCGATCGGCACCGCCCAAAGCACCTGGATCAGCTCGATCGGCTCCACGCCCAGGATGCCGAGGGCAAATTCCGGCTGACCGGCCAGGTTGCTGAAGGCTGCAGCCACCCCACACACCACCAACGCAGGCCACACCAACGAGGCCTGAAAGGAGCTGGTGAGCTCCTCGGCGACAAACACCGCCCCCATCAAGGGGGTGTTGAACCCACCCGCCAGGCCAGCGCCGGCGGCCACCGCCAACAACTGCCCCTGGTGGAGCTCGGGCAGCAGGGCGGGGAAGCGACGGCGCAACCCCTCAGCCACCGAAGCACCCACCTGCACCACCGGGCCCTCCCGGCCCATCGGCATCAGGGCCAGGGTGGCGATGCCCCAGAGGCCGAGCCGCTGCAGCGTGGGCAGCGGACCCAGCAAGCGGCGAGCCTGGTCAGGCTCCTCGATGCTGGCCATGGTCTGGGGGATGCCTGAGCCGGCACCGCGCTGCCAGGGGCCCGTCTGCAGCCACAACACCAGCGGAGTCGCCAGCAGCGGCGAGCAGGCCAAGGCCACGGCCTGGGCCGACCAACGCTGGCCCGTGAAGGCGGGAAGGCGGCGAAGCAGGGCGTCCTGCCACTGGTCGAACAGATTGAAAGGCCAGCAGGCCAGACCCACCAGCAGGCCCAAAACGGCCAACTGGAGCAACTGCTTCAGGAGTGTTCGTGGACGCAGCACTGCCGTTCACAGCCGTTTCGGCTCTCATGATGCCCACCAATCACGCCAAAACACCTGAATTAGAGGGAACGGCGGTGAAAGCGACCGAGAATCAACGCAATCAAGATCGCCACATACAGCTGGCCGGCGATAGTGATCACCGCGGCCGCCACCTGACCAGAGACATCCGCAGGAGACAGCACTCCGGTACCCACCGTGGTGAGTAGGCCAAAGGAAGCCGCCATCAGCGCCGGGGCCATCGGCAAAGGGTTGCCGAGGGTCACAGCAAGCGGAGGCAAGGCGGAAGGCTCAAATGCAGCGGGATGCATCACCCACAGCGCCGTGAGCAGAACCCCACCAGCGATCCCCACCAAGAGATAGCCAGAGGCGGCTCCGAGCACCACCGCCACGGTTACGTAGGGCTCGCGAATCAGGGATTTCACGATGCGAACCACCGCCAACAACAGAAACAGCGTCCACACCACCACATGGGGAACGGTCATTTGCTGGCCGAGGGCGGGAGCGAAACGCAGGCAGCCATGCCACAGCACCTCCAACAGCACCGCCAGACAGCCGAGGCCAATGATCAGGGGGCGCCCCGTCTTGAGCGAGGAAAAGCGGCTCACGAACACCACCAGTTCCACCGCCAGGCCGATCAACAGCCCCGAGAGCAACCAGGGCATCTGATGGGCCAGGGGCAGCAACAACAACAACAACACCTCAGAGCAGAGGCTGATGCGATAGCCGCGATGACGGTGACGCAGCTGTTGGAGCTGGGCACGGCTGAATTTCACGAACCGCGAGAGCTCAGAGGCCCGGGCTGCTCTGCATGATGCCGCCATCCGCAAAGATGGTGGTGGCCGTGATGTAACTGGCAGAGTCACTCGCCAGGAAGGCCACCAGCTTGGCGATCTCCTCGGGCTGGGCCATGCGTCCCATGGGGATCGCGGCGTTGAGCTTGGCCAGCAGCTCAGGGTTGTTCATCGTGGAGTCGTTGATGGGGGTGGCCACCGCACCAGGGCCCACATTCACGATCGACACGCCATGGGGAGCGAGCTCCACACCGGCGGTGCGGGTGAGCATGCGCACGCCCCCCTTCGCCACGCAGTAGGGAGTGTTATTGGGCATGGGCCAGTCCTCATGCACCGACGAGATATTGATCACCCGACCACCGCCTCCCTGGGCGATCATCTGCTTGGCCGCGTACTGGGTGGCGAAGAACACGCCCCGCAGGTTCACGTTCAACACCTTGTCGAAATCGTCGGGTGTGGTGTCGAGGATGGAGGTGCGCGTTTCAATGCCGGCGTTGTTCACCATCACATCGAGGCGGCCGTAACGGCTCACGGCCTCGTTGATCAGCCGCTGCAGATCCTCGAGCTTGCCCACGTCGGCCTGCACGCCGATACAAGTGCCCCCCAATTCGCCAATCTCCTCCTCGATCGCCTCGGTGGCTTCGGGATGGGAGCGGTAGTCGATCACCACCTTGGCGCCCAGCCGGCCAATGGTTTCCACAATCGCCTTCCCGATGCCGCTGTTGCCACCAGTCACGATGATCACCTTGCCCTTAAGAAAGTTGGAAAGGGTTTCAAGCGCGTAGGGATTGATTGTGGTCATGGCGCAGCCAGGCGAGGGAGCATGTTGCGCGCACGCTAGTGGGCACCTGCAAGCCATGCCGCCATCTGCAACACCTGTGAATGGGAGACGCTCACGCCAGCGGCAGGTGATCCGGCCTTCGACCCATGACAGGGCGCTGACATCTGCCAGGAGATCCCTACGTTGCAGAGAGATCTCTGCAACGCCGATACGCCGATGAGCACAGCTGTGATCCGTCGCGCCATCCACAGCGACCGCTTCCCCAAGCCCGTTGCCTCTTACAGCCAGGGTTTTCAGCACAACAACACACTGTTCATCACCGGGCAGCTACCGGTCGACCCCGTCACCAACCTCAAGGTGGGCGACGGCGACATCACCGTGGAATCGCGTCAGGTGATGGAGAACATGCGGGCGGTGCTCGAGGAGGCAGGCTTTGGTTTTGAACACGTCGTGAGTGCCACCGTGTATCTCACTGACATCGACAAGCTCGACACCTTTGATCTGGTGTGGCAGGAGTACTTCCCCGACAGCCAGGGCTATCCCTCCCGGGCCGTGGTGCAGGTGGCGGCCCTGGTGCTGGGCATCCAGCTGGAGATTTCCGCCATCGCCATCAAAGACTGATCCCCTTCAACCATGCCTGACCCCTTCAGCCTGGCTCCGGCACCGGAGCCCTATTGGCATCTCTGGACCGACGACCAGGGCCTCAGTCGGCAGGAGCAGTGCACGATCAGCTCCTTCGAGCTCGGCCAACTGGGCCCCGGTGATTCCCCGCAGTTCTCCCGCCCCCTGTTCGATCAGGGCAATGCCTTCGTGACCTACCTGCCCGTGGGCTGGACGGCCGACTGGCATGAGAACCACATCCCCAAATGGATCTACGTGCTGCGCGGGGCCTGGTCGGTGGAAAGCATGGATGGCCGCAAGGTGATCATGCGGGCCGGCGAGTATTCCTTCGGGGGCGACCAGGACTGCATCGCCACACCCGCGGGACAGCGGGGCCATCTCTCCGCCCAGGTGGGGGATGAACCCTGCGTGCAGCTGATCATTCAGCGCAACGACCAGGCCTGGCGGCGGGCACGGCCGGGGTTCTTCTCCTGACCACCACCAACCCCACAGCGATGGCGAGCACCCACCCCTCCCCCTGCACCGAGAGCTACGACCCGCGCTTTGAGCAGCTGGTGCTGTTCAACGCCGAGCTGGAGCTGCTCGCCGAGGGCTTCCGCTGGCTGGAGGGGCCGGTGTGGTTCGGCGACCACCAGTGTCTGCTGTTCAACGACATCCCCAACAACCGCACCCTGCGCTGGAGCGAACAGCATGGGGTGAGCGTGTTCCACGAGTCCTCGCAGTACGCCAACGGCCAAACCCGCGACCCACAGGGGCGGCTGATTCAGTGCCACCACCAGAGCCGCTGCCTCAGCCGTCTGGAGCACGACGGCAGCAGCACCACCCTGGTGAGCCAGGCCGGGGGGCATCGGCTCAACGCCCCCAACGACGTGGTGGTGAAACGGGATGGCTCGATCTGGTTCAGCGATCCCCTCTACGGCCTGCTCAATGACTACGAGGGCGGGCGCCAGCACTCCGAGCAGCCCCCTGCGCTTTACCGCCTTGAGCCCGAGTCCGGGGCTGTGCAGGCGATGGCCACCGACTTCGACGGCCCCAACGGCCTGGCCTTCTCCCCCGACGAGAGCGTGCTCTATGTGGCGGAATCCGGGAGCGCCGGCGTGGCCAACCCGCGCCAGTACATCCGACGCTTCCAGGTGAGCGCCGATGGCCGCAGCCTCAGCGGTGGCGAGCTGTTCCACAAGATCAGCTGCGGCTGGGCCGATGGCTTCCGCGTGGATGAACACGGCAACCTCTGGTGCGGCGCTGGCGATGGCGTCCACGTGGTTGCCCCCGACGGCACCCTGCTGGGCAAGGTGCTGGTGCCCAGGCGAGTGTCGAACCTCTGCTTCGGCGACCGCCACCACAGCCGCATCTTTCTGTGCGCCTCCACGGCGCTCTACAGCCTGTTCACCAACACCCGCGGCGCCCAAACGCCCTGAATCCCCATGGCCAACCCCCAACTCGAAGCCTTTCTCCAGCGCGTGAAGGCCGATGCCGATCTGTTGTCTCGCTTCAGCGCCTGCCCCCATCTCAATGCCATCGCCCAGCTCGGGGCGGAACTGGGCTATGTGTTCACGGGAGTCGATCTGGTGACACACCAGGCGGAGGCCACCCTGCGGCTCAGCCAGGCCGACCTGGAGGCCGCCGCCGCCGGCGTGGAGCTGGAGGGTCACCTCTGGCTGATGAAGATCGTCTGGGGTTGAGGAGCCAGTCCCGATGCATCCCCAACAAACCCTCGATCTAAACGACGCCGCACTGGCCCTGCAGGCCAGCCGCGCCCATGCCGACAGCCACCAGGGGCTGGTGAGCGTTGCGGTGGTGGATGGTGGCGGCCATCTGCTGGCCTTCCAACGCCTGGACGGTGCCAGCATTTCCAGTGGTGAAACCGCGATCGCCAAGGCACGCATGGCCGCCCTCTGTGGCAAGCCCACCGCGGAGATGGAAGCGAGCATCAATGGGTCCCGGCCAGGCCTGCTGCAGCTGGCAGGGCTGCTGCAGCAACCGTCCGCTGCCATGGCGGGCGGGCTCCCCTTCCTGATCGGCTCCAGCTGCATCGGAGCCATCGGCGTCTCCGGGATGACTCCGGACCTGGATGCCGCCATCGCCAGTGCAGGCCTGCAGGCCCTGCAAAGCCAACCATGAACCTCCCCCACATCCGCAGCCTTGGCTTCACCACGGCCCATGCCGAGCAACTGGCGCACTTCTATGGCGCGAACCTGGGGTGTCAGCCAGGCCGGAGCCTGGTCATCGAGGGCGGCAACTACGCGGAACTGATCGGGCTGCCCGGTTCACGGTTGCAGCTGCTGCAACTGCAACTAGGCCAGGAACAGCTGGAGCTCACCGAGGTGCTGACCCTGGGCCCCGGCCTGCGGCCCGGCCGGCCCGTGCCAGGCGATTCCCGCAGCTGCGATCTGTGGTTCCAGCACATCTGCATTGTGGTGGCCACCATGGCCGAGGCTGCAGCGCCGCTCCAGGCCAGCGTTGCGGCAGGAGCGCTGGCGGCCATCTCCACGGCACCTCAGACCCTGCCGAGCTGGAACGCCGCCGCTGCCGGCATTCAGGCTTACAAAGTGCATGACCCGGAAGGCCACTGCCTGGAGCTGCTGCAGTTCCCACCGGACAAAGGCGACGCCCGCTGGCATCAGGCGGCCGGCTCGGCGACCTCACCCTTCCTCGGCATCGACCACAGCGCCATCGCCAATGCCGACACCCCACGGAGCTGCCGGTTCTACGAAGGGCTGCTGGGGCTGCGGCTGGGGGGCAACGGCATCAACAGCGGCCCGGAACAAGACCAGCTCGATGGCCTGGACAACACCCAGGTGCAGATCACATCCCATCGCTGCGGCGAAGGAGCTGGGGTGGAATGCCTGAACTACCAACAGCCCCAGGGGGGCCGCCCCATACCAGCCGATCAGCACGCCGCGGATCTTGCCCACTGGCAGATACGCCTCGAGGTGAGTGATCTCGATTCGATCGACGCCCAGCTGGAGAGCCATGGCGGCAGCAGGGTGAGCCCCGGCATCGTGCAGCTCGAGCCAGCCCAGGCGGAGCTGCTGGGCTTCGGCCGTGGCCTTCAGGTGCGCGATCCCGATGGCCACCAACTGCAACTGGTGAGCCCCTGATCACAGGGGTGTGCAAGCCCAACCAAACGTCTCTACCTTGCGCCCAGCAAGAGGCCTCGCAATGGAGATCACCGTGGTGGAACTGCTGGTGCCAGAGGCGCCTTCAACCCTGGCCCAGGCCTCGCTGTTGGTGCTGCGCCTGTTCCTGGGCATCGCCTTCATTCGCCACGGCTGGCCCAAACTGCGCAACCTGAAAACCTGGGCCACGGCGATGAACACGCCGCAATGGCTGTGTTTTCTCTCCGCGGCCTCCATGTGGGGGGCCGGCATTGCCCTGATTCCCGGACTGCTCACGCCCCTGGCCGCCCTGGCGATCCTCGTCTCCATGGCGTACGCCATGGTGATCGAGATCAAGGCGGGCTTCCCCTGGTTTGCACCGGATCCCTACCAGATTCCGGAGGGCGACTACGTGGGCCCCATGGGAATCGGTGAGCCGCCGAGCTGGGAGAAGGCCGCCATGTACGTGGTGATGTGCCTGGTCACCATGTTCTGCGGCGGCGGCCTGTTCTCCCTCGACAACCTCCTGATTGCAGACCTGCTCAGGCTGGCCCTGAATTGATGGGGCGGCGGCCGCTTAACGGCCCAAGCGCTCCACCAGATGCTCGCCAACGCGAATGGCATTGGCGATGGCTGTGAGTGAGGGGTTCACCGCTCCAATGCTGGGGAAGAAGCTGGTGTCCACCACGTAGAGATTGTCGAGGTCGTGGGCCTTGCAGTGAATGTCCAGCACCGAACTGGCTGGATCCGTGCCAAAACGGCAGGTGCCGGCCTGGTGCCCCACGGCAGCGATTCCCATGGTGCTCTTGAAATAGATCTGGCGCTCCACCAGATGGTTCTTGAGGTAGAGGTGATCCAACACGGACACGAGCTTGTTGTTGAGCTTCGTGGCAGCCATCTGGTTGTTCGGGGTGTAGCTCAAATGAATCTGACCCTCCGCATTGATGGTGACGCGGTTGTTGGGGTCCGGCAGATCCTCACTTGACACCCAGAAATCCAGGGCATGCTCAGCGATCTTATCCATGCTCCAGGTGGGCATGAAGAAGGTTTCCTGGGGCACATAGCCCTTCATGATCGAGCCATCCGTTTTGCCCGTCATCTGGATATTCCCCATCGGATAGTCAAAGTCTTCCGAGCCGAAATACCAGTCGTTAATGCACACCGTTTTCTGAAACACGGTGGTGTTGGGCTCATGGGCCAGGGCCACCATGGCTTTGCTGTTATGGAACATATAGTTCCGCCCCACCTGATCCGAACTGTTGGCCAGGCCACGGGGATGCTTGTCGTTGGCCGACATCAACAGCAGCCGGGCACTGTTGGCAGCGCCACAGCTCACCACCACGATGTCAGCCGAGTACCGCAGCGGCTCACCATCGCGCTCTAGCTCCACCGCCGTAACCGTGCGGCCGGAGGCATCGGTGATCAACCGCTTCACCTGGGCGCGGGTGAGCAGGGACACGTTGGACGCCTGCAAGGCGGGGCGCATCGAGCACACCTCCGCATCACCTTTGGCATGCACCAGACAGGGGAAACCATCGCAGCGGTTGCAGCGAATGCAGCGGCTGAAGGCTGGATTGATTTCATCGAGCATCACGCCGCAAGGCGCATGGCTGGGATGCAGACCAATGGCGCGCAGATCGTCCACCAGTTTCTGCATCCGCGGTTCATGGGACACCGGCGGATAGGGGAAGGGTGCCGAGCTGGGGGGATCGGTGGGATCTTCCCCCCGCAGACCATGCACATGGAAGAGTTGCTCAGCCCGCTGGTAATAGGGCTCGAAATCGCTGTAGCGCAGGGGCCAGGCCGGCGAGATGCCGTCGTGATGGTGCAGCTCTTCAAAATCCCGCTGACGCAGGCGGAAATGGGCCGCGCCGTACATCTTGGTGGCACCACCCACGAAGTAATGGCTACCGGGCTGGAACGGCTTGCCATGCCGGTCGAACCAGGTGTCCTTCGACACATAGCGACCCTGCTGCATCACCGCATCGGCATCCCAGTTCTCCCGCTCACGGGGCAACCAATCGCCCCGCTCCAACACGAGGATCTTCAGACCAGAAGGGGCCAACTGATGGGCCAGGCTGCCACCCCCAGCCCCGCTGCCGATGATCAACATATCAAAGTGAGTCTGCGCAGGAACCTGCAGCTGCTCAAGGGACGGAAGAGAGGCAACCATGGGCTCAGCCAGAGGCCGACACGTTGCCCACAAGCTAGACAGCGTTGAAGGTTTTGGCTGCCTCAGGTAGTGGGATAGCGACTCAACTGATTGATCATTTTGCAAACCATGGCGCTCCAGCCCGTCTGATGGCTGGCGCCCACACCGCGGCCATTATCACCATGAAAATATTCGTTGAACTGAATCAGATCACGCCAATGGGGATCCGATTGGAACAACTCCACATCGCCGTTGAAGGGTCGCTGTCCGGCGCCGTTGCGACGGAAGAGATTCACGAGCCGCTGCTCCAGCTGCAGGGAGGCATCCCAGAGGGTCATCCATTGCCCTGAGCGGGTGGGAAACTCCACCATGAAGCTATCGCCGTAGTAGTGGCCAAACTTCTGCAGGGATTCGATCAACAGGAAGTTGATCGGCATCCACACAGGGCCACGCCAGTTGGAGTTGCCGCCAAACATGGCCACCGGACTATCCGCTGGGCTATAGGCGAGGGTTTGGGTCTGGGCACCTTCCGTGAAGGTGTAGGGATTGTCCTCATACACCTTGGAGAGGGCCCGAATGCCATAGGGAGAGAGGAACTCATCTTCATCAAACAGCCGCTCACAGATGCGCTTGAGCCGGGGTTCCGGCACCAGCGAAAACAGCAAGCGGTCATTCCGCCATTCGCCGAGATGCTCCACCAACCAACCAGGACTGGTGCGCTCATGCAGAAACCAGGCCAGGCTCTGGCGCACGTCCAAGCAGGGCAGGCGCTTCACCGTATCCACATCAAAGCTGGCCACCGCCAGCAAGGGAATCAAGCCGGAAACTGAACGACTCCGCAGATATTCCGCGCTGCCATCAGGGCGCTTGATCACATCATAATAGAAACCATCCTGTTCATCCCAGTTCACATAACCGCGGCTACCAGGGGTGTTAAGGGTAAGAGCTAATTGCACAAAGTCGAAGACAAAACGCTCAGAGAGATCCGCATATTCCGGCTCTTCCCGGCTAAGCTCCACACTGATATTGAGGAGATTGAGGCTGAGGGAGGCCATCCAGGAGGTGCCATCGCACTGCTCGATATGACTGCCATCAGCGAGGGGATAGCGCCGATCAAACACGGCAATGTTGTCGAGGCCGAGGAATCCACCCTCAAACACGTTGTCGCCGGAGCGATCGTTGCGGTTGGCCCACCAGCCGTATTCCAGGATCAGCTTGCGCAGGGCCGCGCGCAGGAAGACCAGATCAGGCTCTTCGCAGGTCTTGCGATCGATCTGGAAGATGCGCATGGCAGCCCAGGCCCCGATGGGGGGATTGGGGTCGGACAGGGCCCACTCGTAGGCAGGGGTCTGGGCGTTGGGGGCCGTGTAGTGAGGGGAGCGCAGCAACATGCACTGCTCCTTTGCTGTGGCCGGATCGAACACCGCAAAAGCCACGGAGTGGAACATCAGGTCCCACTGGCAGAAGTAGGGATACTCCCAGGCATCGGGCATCGAGATCACATCATGGGCATGCAGCCGCTGCCACTGGGCGTTCTCCGTGAGCCAGCGCTGATGCGGTGGAGGCGGTGTGGTGGGATCCCCCGTCAGCCAGCGCTGCACACTCCAGCCGTAATACTTCTTGCACCACAACAGCCCTGCGGCCCCAGAGCTGTGCAGCAGCCGATCATCCTCGAAGAGGTTGGGCACCCGCGACTCAAAGAAGTCGCGCCACTGCTGCTCGCGGGTCGTGAAAAGCTGATCAAACTCCTCACCAAAGGCCTGGGCAGAACCCTCTGAGGCTGAGCCGGTGAGCCGTAACTCCACGGTCCACTCCTCACCTGCGGCCAGGGTGCGCCTCAGCAGGCGCGCGGCCTTGGTGCCGCAGCGCTGGGGGTTGATGGCATCCTGCTCTCCGTCGATCAGAAACCGGTGAAACCCATCCTTCTGGAAGGGCTTCGCATTGGGCTCGCCAAACAACCGCTCGGTATTGGTCTCGTTATCGGTGAAGAGCCAGTCGCCCTGGTCGCGGCAGGCCAACCGATAGGCACCGATCCCACCGCCGGGATGGGCGAGCACCGCATCGCCTTCAAGCTGCAGGGGTCGCTCCTGCTCATCGGGGTAGCCCCAGCCCCAGGTGTTGCGCAGCCAGAGGGTGGGTAACAGGGTGAGCGGGGCCGCTTCGGGGCCACGGTTCAGCACCCGAATCCGAATGGCGATGTCCTCAGGGGAGGCCTTGGCGTACTCGATGAACACATCGAAGTAGCGGCTGTCGTCAAAGATGCCCGTATCCACCAGCTCATACTCGGGCTGATCGCGACCACGGCGTGCATTTTCAGCAATCAGCTGCTCGTAGGGAAAGCGCTGCTGGGGGTACTTGTAGAGCCCCCGCATGAAGCTATGGGTGGGGGTATTGGCGATGTGGAAGTAGTAGTCCTTGATGTCCTCGCCGTGGTTGCCCTCGGGGTTACCGAGCCCGTACGGTCGCTCCTTCAGGATCGGATCCACACCATTCCAGAGCGCCACCGAAAAACACAGGCGGCACTGGTTGTCGCAGATGCCGAGCAGCCCGTCTTCACCCCAGCGGTACACCCGGGAACGGGCATGGTCGTGGGGGAAGGACACCCAGGCATTGCCGTCGGCGGAATAGTCCTCCCGCACCGTGCCCCACTGGCGATCGGGCAGATAGCTGCCCCACAGATCCCACGGCACCTGTTCGTGGTCACGCTCCGCCATACGGCGGAGTTCAGAACCCATCGCGTCCGTCACAGGGCCTCCAGGATGCGCTCGCCGATGCGCAGGGCGTTGGCGATCACCGTGAGGCCAATGCCAACACCTGGACAACTCGGGAACAGGCTGGCATCAGCGATGTAGAGGTTGACCAGCTCATGGCTCTGGCCCTGGAGATCCACCACTGAGGTGGCGGGATTGGAGCCCATGCGGCAGGTGCCGCACACACTGCCCAGCACCGTCAGGGGCGCCTCGCCGCGGGGATGGGTGGGGGCCGGTTTCACCACATGGGTGAGGGGGTCCGCCTCCACCTGCTTGAGGGTGTCAATCCAGCGATACACCAGGCGGTCGTGGGCCTCACGGTTGTTGGCCACAAAGTGAATCTCCAGGTGGTTGCCCCGCAGGGCCACCCGGTTGTGAGGATCAGGCCGCATGGCACTCATCGCCCACCAGGCCACGGAACGGGAGGCCAGCTGCTCCAGCCCGAAATTGGGCATCAGCTTGGTCACCAGCGACAACACCGGCGGGGATTCAGCAAACAGCGCGTCCTGAAGGACGCCGCCACCGCTGTGAATCGAGCCCAACGGGAAGCTCACGTTCTGGTCGCCCCAGTAGTAGTCGGTGATGCCGAAGCTGCGGCCGTAGCGGCCGGAATTGGGGGCGGCGGCCAGCTGGATGATCGAGGTGAGCTGGGGCTTCATCAGGTTGCGGCCCACCTGATCCGAACCATTCGACAGACCACGGGCGTGGTGGTCCGTGGCGGAGCGCAGCAGGATCTCAGCGCTGTTCACGGCACCGGCGGCCAGCACCACCACATGGGCACTGAACAGCCAGGCATGGCCATCGATCTCCACCTCCACGGCCCGCACTTCGGTGCCGCTGGGATTCACGTGCATCCGCCGCACCTTGGCCCGCTCCCGCACGGTCACTGTGCTGGCCTTGCGGGCCAGATCAACACCGAACAGTTCGGCATCACCGGTGGGGTCCAGGTGGGATTCCGACCAGCTCAGGGGCAAGTCGTAGGGATGGCTGCCGTGGCGCTCGAGGGCAACGCGCAACTCCTGCATGAACGGCTCCACCGGCCGCGGTCGGGCTGGGTAATCGCCGCTGCGGGGAGGCTCCGTGGGATCCACGCCGGCCACACCATGAACGCGGTAGAGCTGTTCAGCCCGTTCGTAATAGGGCGCCAGGTCGGCGTAGCTGATCTCCCAGCTGGGGGTGGTGCCGTCCTGCAGCTGCACACCGGCGAACTCCTGTTCACGCATGCGCTCCAGCACGCCCCCCCAGATCTTGGTGTTGCCACCGAGGGCATAGATCGTCTGCGGAGAGAAGGGATCGCCATCCGTGCCAAACCACTGCTCACCGGGGTGATAACGGTCTTTGCGGAACAGATCCACATCGGCCACGTTCTGATCGGCCAAGGGCATGGCACCGCCACGCTCCAACAGCAGCACGGTCTTGCCGGAGGCCGCCAACTGCCCGGCAAGAGTGCCACCGGCAGCACCGCTGCCGATCACAATCACGTCGTAATGGTTGTCGTCGATGATCATGGTTGAGCTCCTGACATCAGGCCTGCCACACGTAGAGAAGGAGAAACAGCACCACCCAGATCACATCCACGAAGTGCCAGAACAGGGAGGTGGCCTGAACACCCTGTTCGCCGCCGTCGTAGTTGCCAGGGATGAACGATTTGATCAGCATGATCCCCATCAGCAGGATGCCCGTGGCCACATGCAGGCCATGGAAGCCGGTGAGCAGATAGAAGGTTCCTCCGAAAGTGCCTGAGGTGAACCCGAACTTCAGGCCGCTCCACTCCACCGCCTGGCCATAGAGGAAATAGGCCCCCATGGCCATGGTGAGCAGCCAGAAACCCCGGAACAGCCAGAGCTTGTCCTTGGCCTTGAAGTGCTCGGCCACCACGATGGCGCCGGAACTGGAGAGCAGCACCACGGTGTTGAGCAAGGGGGTGCGCCACTCGAGGCCATCCACACCGGCCGGCAACCAGTTGAGAGCTGAGGTTTTGAGGATGGCGTAGCCACTGAAGAACGCCAGAAAGATGACGCTCTCAGAGCACAGAAAGATGATGAAGCCGGTGAGATTATGCTTGGGGTGCTCAGCATGCCCGTGGGCTGGAGCAGGCGTAGGGATCGCGCTGGTCATGCCGTGGCCTCCTGCAGCTCCAGCCGCCGTTCAATCTCCGCCTGGTGTTCCACGAGCGGTTCACCAGTGCCATAGCCATACGGCCGGCTGATCACGGTGGGGACCTCATCCTCGAAGTTCTCCACCGGTGGGGGAGAGGGCAGCAACCACTCCAGGCCAATGGCATTCCAAGGGTTGTGGCCGGCCTTGGGTCCACGAATCCAGGAGCTCAACATGTTGAGCAGAAAGGGAATGATGGACACCCCCAGCAGGAACGCCCCGAGACTGGCGATCACGTTCCAGAAGGTGAATTCAGGGTCGTAACTCGACACCCGGCGGGGCATCCCCATCAGGCCGAGGGGATGCATGGGCAGGAAGTTGAGGTTCGCCCCCACGAAAGTGAGCAGACAATGCAGTTTGCCAAGGCCCTCGTAGGGCATCCGACCCGTAAACTTGGGGAACCAGTGGTAGATGGCCGCAAAGATGCCCATCACCGCAGCGCCATAGATCACATAGTGGAAATGGCCCACCACAAAATAAGTGTTGGACACGTGAATATCCACTGGCACCGTGGCCAGCATGATGCCGGTGATGCCGGCAAACACGAAATTGAACAAGCCCCCCAGGCAGAACAGCATGGGGGTGGTGAGCCGAAGCTTGCCTCCCCAGATCGTCCCCAGCCAGGCAAACACCTTCACACCGGTAGGAACGGCGATCAGCATGGTGGTTCCCATGAACAGATCACGCATCCATTGGGATACGCCACTGGGGAACATGTGGTGCACCCACACCACCAATCCCAGACCCACAATGATGAAGGAGGCCACGGCCACATACACGTAGCCAAACAGTGGCTTACGGCTATAAACGGGGAAGATCTCGGAGAAGATTCCGAACACCGGCAGGATGATCACATACACGGCCGGATGAGAATAGAACCAGAAGAAGTGCTGATACAGCACCGGATCGCCACCACCTTCAGCCCGGTAGAAGCTGGTGCCGAAACTGAGATCCATCAGCAACATGATGGCGCCACCGGTGAGGGCAGGCAGACCGATCAACTGCAGACTTTGTGCCGCCAAGGCCGTCCAGCAGAACACCGGCATACGGAACAGGGTCATGCCCGGTGCGCGCATCCGCAGGATGGTGGTCACGAAATTCACCGCCCCCATGATCGAGGAGATGCCGGAGAGAGCCACCGCGAGGATCCAGAGGAACTGGCCGTTGATGAAGTGGCCGAGGGGGTTCTGAATGCTCACCGGTGGATAGGACCACCACCCGGCCGCCGCCGGGCCGCCCGGCACAAAGAAACTGGACACCAGCAGCAGGGAGAACACGGGCACCAGCCAGAAGGCCGCCGTGTTGAGCCTGGGGAAGGCCATGTCGGGGGCGCCGATCATGGTGGGGATCAACAGGTTGTTCAGCCCGTTCAGCACCGGAAAGATGAACAGGAACAACATGATGGTTCCGTGCATCGTGTAGATGCCGTTGTAAACCGTGCGATCCACCAGATCCGAGGCCGGCGTGATCAATTCACCCCGGATGATCATGGCCAGAAAGCCACCCACCAGGAAGAAGAAAAACGCCAGCACGATGTACTGGATACCAATCACCTTGGCATCGGTGCTGAAGCCGAAATAACGGGTCCAACCAGCGGGCGGCTTGGGATCGGCGGGGAAGGTGGCGCTGGTCATGGCTTCAGCCGTCGTGGGGGAGTGAAGAGGATCCGGGAACGTTCACCTGGGGGGGCGGCGCCGGTGGCACCGTGGCCCAGCCGGGGTTTTTCTGCTGCTGACGCTCGCTGAATTCCTGGGAAGCCAGGCTCAAGCCCGCTTGCAGAGGTTGACCGGCGGCCTGCTGCAACCAATGGGCATAGTCGTCCTGGCTCTGCACCACCACATCGGCCTGGTTGGCGGCGAACCAGGTGCCACTGAACTGCGAATCCCGCAGGCGGTAGCGACCTTCACGGGTGGGCGTGAGGCTGAAATCAATGGCCCTACCGGGAATCACATCCTGCTTCAACCGGAAGGCGGGGATGTAAAAGCCATGCAGCACGTCGTCTGAGGTGAGCCGGAAGGTCACCGGTTGGTCCACCGCCAGATGCAGCTCCGTGGACGACACGTTGCTGCCCGGATAGCGAAACTCCCAGGACCATTGCCTGGCAATCACTTCCACCTGCTCTGCAGGCAGGCGATCACCTGGGTAGCCGCCCTGCATCTCCGTGGTGTTGTGGGCGTGAATGTGCTCCATCGGGCCCAGCACCCCCAGCGTGTGGTTCACCCGCATCGCATACACGGCAATTCCCATCACCAGCACGAAGGGAATGGCGGTCCAGATCACTTCGAGCTTGGTGTTGCCCTCGATCGGAACGGCATCGCTTGCGTCGTATTTATCGGCGCGGTTGAACACCATCACCCAGAGCATCACCGACACCACAGCGGCAAACACAAACGTGCCGAGGGCGGTTTCGAAGCTGAACAGGCCATCCACCAGTGGGGCGGCATTGGAAGCCTGCACCGGAAGCCAGTGGTAGGCCTGTTGGCCCATCCAATGGCTGAGCAGCACCAACACGCCCACCCAGGCGGACACGCCCAGCACCGCCGGGCGGTTGATGGGTCGAGGCGAGGAGCTTGTCATGGTTAAGGATCTCCTCAGGGCAGGGCGGTGTGCAGATCAGCCCCGGCCTGGAGCAGCTGATCAGCGGCGATATGCACTCCGAACTCAGCGGCCAACTGGGCACCGAGGGTGCCGTGCAGACCGAGCAACGCAAACATCACCAGCCCCACACCCAGGTAGAGCCACTGCACCTGGCGGCCCATGTCGCGGCGCCACACGAAGCGTTGGAAGCCGCGCCACACCGTCATCCCGGTGATGATCAGCAGCAGCAGCACACCGCCAACCCCATGCCAGAGCATGGTGGTCATGCTGCCGACGCCGAAGGTGCTGGTGACCCCCGGCAAAGGCACCGCGGTGAGCATTTCGTAGAAGCCGGCCGCCACGGTGAAGAAGGTCACCAGGCAGCACACCAGCAGGTTGTACCAACCCACATCGTGGAAGCCACCCCGGGTGATGGGCAGAGCCAGGAAGCGGAACACCCGCTTCTCCAGGGGATAGAGCGCGCCCACCACGTCGAAGGCGATGGCGATCACAAACAACCCGATGGTGAGGTGCACCAGGTTTGGGTGAATCGGCAGCGAGTAAGGGAGGCCATTGGCTCCCAACGTGGAGGCAATCTGATCGATCGATGCCTCTGCTGGGCTATAAGCCAGCGCCATCAGCAGCGGAAGAGCAGCCATCAGATCAAGCCCTCCCGCATCGCCGCCACCACCTTCACGGTGTGGAGGCCATAGGTCCAGATCAACTTGTCGCCGAGAACAACTTGCACCAGCACAAGGGCACTCACCAGGCCACCGGCCCCCAGAAAGGGAAGGGGGAGGCTTTCGGGGTCGCGGTTACGCAGCACATAGCGCCAGCCGGTGAGCAGCGACAGGATCCCCGCCAGTGACCAGCCGATGGTCGTGTGAATGTCGAGGATGTTGCGGGCGGCCCCATAGGGCGAGGCAAGCCCCGCCTCCACCTGGCCAAAGATGATCGCCACGAAGATTGCTCCAGTGGCGAAGAGCAGGTTCCAAAAGCTCACCTCGTAGAGAGCCGGCTTGCGCAGCACAACCCCCGCCAGATCGAACACGAAGGCGATCAGGGCCATCGCGATCACAAAGTGAACGACGATCGGATGGATCGTGTCCATCCAGGGCAGGTTGTGGTCGTTGAGCGGCGGCAGCAGCTCAAGCATGGGAAAACCCGTGCTGAATCAACCCACACTGCGCACGCCCACGGGCTGCGTCAGGCAGCTGTCATGAATTGCCAATCAGCACAAGTGGTCCCTTGCCCGAGCCTGGCCATTGCCGTGGCGGGCCTCGATGGGAGCAGGGGGACTTGAACCCCCACAACGTTGCCGTCTGCGGATTTTAAGTCCGCTGCGTCTACCAATTCCGCCATGCTCCCAGGCGCTGGAGGCACGGTTTCCCAGCCTTCCAGGTGCCCATCCTAGATTTGGAGCACGATCCGATCCGGCACCGTGCCCCTGCCAGGTTTTCTCAGCTCCATCTCCCTGGACATGCTGTTGGTGCTGGGGGCCTACGCGGCCCTGGGCTTTGCCTACCTGGTGGTGGTGCCCCTGGCCCTGATGGCCTGGATGACGAAGCGCTGGACCACCATGGGCAAGATCGAACGCACAGGGGTGTACGGGCTGGTGTTTCTGTTTTTTCCCGGCCTGATCCTCTTCGCTCCCTTCATCAACCTGCGCATGGCCGGGCAGGGCCAGGGTTAATGGCGGCAGACACAGGCACTGGTGGCTCCGGTATCACCCGGGCCAAGGCCCTGATCGTGGGCGTGGCCATCTTTGCGGTGGGAGGTCTGGGCTACTGGGCCTTTGCGGCCGCGGGACTGGAGGGCTTTTCGGCCGGCATCGCTGCCCAGGCCTTGTTGGTGCTGATTGTTCTGGGCTGGACCGGCTCCTACCTGTTCCGCGTGGTGACCGGCAACATGACCTACATGCAGCAGCGTCGCCGCTACCGCGATGCCTACGACTCCGCGACGGAGGAGGAACTGCAGCGGCGGTTCGAGGCCCTGCCCCCTGCCGAGCAGGAAAAGCTGCTGCGGGAGCTGGGCCAACTGGATGACACCCCCCAGGGCTGAGGCCTCTGCCGACGTCCAGCGACCCCATAGGCTCGTCCAACTGCAAGCCCCGTCGGCCCGATGACCGCTGCCGTGACCACCCCGATCCAGCAGCGCTTCGAGCACCTCCAGGCCCAGGGGCGTTGCGCCCTGATGCCCTTCCTGATGGCGGGGGATCCCGATCTGCAGCACACCCGTTCCACCCTGCTGGCCCTGGAAGCCGCCGGAGCGGACCTGATCGAGCTGGGGATCCCCTACAGCGACCCCCTGGCCGACGGTCCCGTGATTCAGGCGGCCGCCAGCCGGGCCCTGGCAGCCGCCACCACTCCCGGCAAGGTGCTGGAGATGCTCAGCAGCCTGAAGGGGGAACTGGGCATTCCGGTGATTCTGTTCACCTACAGCAACCCGCTGCTCAACCGCGGCATGGAGGCCTTCTGCCGCGCAGCCGCTGCCGCGGGAGCTGCAGGCCTGGTGGTGCCGGATCTGCCCCTGGAAGAAGCGGAGAAGCTCTCCGCTATCGCCGCCGCCCACGGCATCGACCTGGTGCTGCTGGTGGCCCCCACCACGCCGGCCGAGCGCATGGGGCGTATCGCTGCGGCCAGTCGCGGCTTCACCTATCTGGTGAGTGTCACCGGGGTGACAGGCGTGCGCACCACCATCGAAAACCGTGTGGGCGGCCTGGTGCAACAGCTCAAGGGCATGGGGCCCACGCCCGTGGCCGTGGGCTTCGGCATCTCCGGCCCCGATCAGGCCCGGCAGGTGCGCGACTGGGGCGCCGACGGGGCCATCGTGGGCAGTGCCTTGGTGAAGGTGATGGCGGAAGCTCACGGCCAGGATGGGGATGTGGCCGCCGCTGCCGGCCAGTTCTGCAGCGAACTGCGCCATGCCCTCGACGCCTGAGCAGCTGTTTGGAGCCGTAGCCCGCAACTACGCCAGCCATCGGCTCACCTACCCCCCTGCCTTCTTCGCCGCCTTCGCCGAGCGCTGTGGTGGCCGTGAGCTGGTGTGGGATTGCGGCTGCGGCAACGGCCAGGCCTCCCTGGCCCTGGCCGAGCACTTCGCCCGGGTGATCGCCACCGATGCCAGTGCTCCACAGCTGGAGGAAGCCTTCCAGCACCCACGGGTCAGCTACCGCTGCGCACCTGCTGAAGCCAGCGGACTGGAGGACGCCAGCGTGGATGGGGTGCTGGTGGCAGCGGCCGTGCACTGGTTTGCCGGGGAGGGCTTCAATGCCGAGGTGCGGCGCGTGGCCAGGCCCGGGGCTGCCATGGCCTGGATCGGCTACCTACCCCTGCAGCTGGCGGAGCCAAACCTGCAGGCGGTTGTGGATCGCTTCTACAGCGTTGATCTCGCGGCCTGGTGGCCTCGCCAGCGCCGCTGGGTGGACCAGTCCTACGCCGGACTGCCCTTCCCCGGCGAGGAATGGCCGTTCCCTGCCAACCTGGTCATTGAACGCCAATGGACCCTGCCTGCCTTGCTGGGTTACCTGAGCACCTGGTCGGCCGTGCAGGCGGCGCGGGAAACCGGCGTGGATCCGCTGGCAAGCCTGGCCGCAGAGCTGGAGCCGCTCTGGCCCGGGGGCGACGCCGACACCGTGCTGGTGCGCTGGCCCTTCATGGGACGCTGGGGACTGGTGGCTCCCTGACGGCTCAGCGGTGACGGCACCAGCCCCAACTCTCGCGGTTGATCAACAACCCGATCAGCACCATCGCCGCCATCAAGACCACCTGATCGGCCCGGGAATCGGGAATCAGGATGTCCACCACCATGTGGGCCACATTGGTGAGGGAATAGACGATGCCCAGGCCCAGGTGGAACCGACGCCAGCCCCGCCAACCGCTCGCACTGGTGTCGGCGTAGGCGTTCAACACCATGGCCACCAGGGGGATCATGAAATAGAGCAACATCGCCCAGAACACCAGCGGTAGACGCTCCACCGCCACATGGCTCTCAATTTCGGGAGAGAGCCCGTGGAACAGCGGCATCAAGCCCAGATCCGTGTGAAACAGCATCGCCAGGAACCAGGCCAGCCAGAGAACCTGCAACCGCCTGAGGTGCTGATGAGCCGTTGCCATGGACAGGCCTTCTGGACGCAGCATCACGATCTTGATCAGGGCCCACACCGTTGGCAGGCACCCGGCGCTAAGACTGGGTTCACCACACCCATCCCGGCCATGGCCAGTGCCCTGAAGGCGGTTGTCTCCGTTGCCATCGGCGTTACGGGCCTCTCCGCCCTGCTGCCCTCCGCTGGCCTCGCCGGCAGCTCCCGCTACACCTCCGGCGTCTCTGAGGTGGATGCCTGCAATCAGGCGCAGTACCTGATGCCGGCTGGCGCTGTGCTGCAGGGCTTTCAACTGGGCACAGCCACCCGCCAAGGCATCACCAGCTTCAGCTGCCAAGTGCGCTGGAGCGACAGACCGGGCGCCCAACCCACCCAGCGTCCGATCCTGTTTCCCAGCCGCATTGCCCTGCCGCTGTTCTCGCTCTGAGCCAGTAGGTTGAGCCGCGATCTGCGCTGACACAGCCATGCGTTTCGTGCTCTGGGGCACCTACTGCGACAACGCCCTCGAGAAGCGCACTCCCTACCGAGAGGAGCACCTGGCCGGTCTACAGCAACAGAAGGATGCAGGCACGCTTGTGACCCTCGGTCCCACGGAGGGCAGCACCCACGTGTTCGGCATCTACGAGGCCGAGAGCCAACAGCAGGTGGAAACACTGCTCAAGGCCGACGTGTACTGGCGCAACGGCATCTGGACGGAGATCCAGGTATACCCCTGGATCCAGGCCTTCTGAGGCACACCAGACCAACAAAAAAGAGCGGGGGGTGTTCCCGCTCTGTGCTGGTTCAGCTAACCAAGGTGTTCACCAGAGGCCGCGGATGGGCTCGGGAGCCGGGGCAGGAGCAGGCTCGGGGGCAGGTTCAGGAGCGGGGGTGGGTTCAACAACGGCCACAGGAGCCGGATCGGCGCCGAAGCGGAAACGGGCACCCACCTTGGCGCCCCAACTGTTGAAGGCGCCGAATTCAACGTTGTCGGTGGTGACGGAGGAGGCACCCTGGTAGACGCCCTCCACGAACACATCGGTGGAACGACTCACCACGTAGCTGACACCCAACTTGGCCTGCCAGCCGAAGGCACTTTGGTTACCGCCACCGATGTTCTCACCTGCCACGTTGATGTTAGGGGTGCCGAGGTTGGTCCAGCCGATGCCCCCTCCCACATAGGGAACCCAGGCGCTGCCGGTGGGGATATCCCAGTAGGCACTCACCAGCACATCATTCTTGTTCACAATGCCACTGGCATCGAGATTCACGTTGCGAATCCGACCACCATTGAAGTCAACGTCGACATCGTTCACATCATTCACGCTGGCGCGGCTGTAGCCATAGGTGAGCTCAGCGCGCCAGGCCCCGAAGTCGTAGCCAATACCGATATCACCCGAGAAGCCGCCGCCGTAGCCAACACGGCCATCGACCTCGAAATCATCGAAGTTCCTGAAGTTGTTGACATCGCGGTTGAAGCTGTTGCCTGACGGCCACTGCGCACCCAGGCCTATGGTGCCGTAGAACCCGGTGCCCTGTTCATAGCGAACCGGCTCCGGAACGTAGGTCTGGGCGAGTTGCGGATCAGCAGCCAGAGCAGGAGCAGCGCCGAATGCGGTGCCAGCGCCAAGCAGCAGAGCCGCGAAGAGGGTGCGTTTCATATCGGGTAGGAGTTCCTGGCCCCCTTGTACGCAGCTCGCTCGAGCCTGGAGCGGGCAGGGGGTCCAAAAAAAATCCTGACCACTGCACCGCTTTACGGTGTCGGCCAATCAGCCAAGGCCTGCTGCCACACCCAGGCCGCCACATCGCCAACGCCGTCGTCTCCCAGAACGGAGCCATAGCCGCTCATCTGGCCGCGGCCAGCCGCCGCAATGGCGGCGATCGCCTCCTGGGAGGCCAGCCCCTGCCGCTCCAATGCCTTGAGCTGCAGCGTTTTACCGCGGCGAATGATATTGCCGCCGTTCACATGGCACCCGGCGCAGTGATTCTCGAACAGCTGAGCACCACGGCCCAGGTCGGCAGCGTCGGCCACGGCCCAGGCCGGCCGCGGCCAGACCAGCAGCAGCAAAGCGGCCAACAGCAGCAGCCCGCGAACCAGGCCCATGGCCAGGGGGTGCGCCTCACACCAGGGCTTGAGGCTGATGGCCATGGGAACAGCGGCACAGGATTGTGGGGGGAAGTCTGATGCTCGCCAGGCCTGCGCCGACGCGCTGGAATGGACGCGTCTTCACCCACCTGCATGCTGTCGTTTCTGCACAGTGCCGACTGGCAGATCGGCAAGCCCTACGCCCGGGTGAAGGACCCCGATAAGCGGGCCCGCTTGCGCCAGGTGCGGCTGGAGGTCATCGCGGGCATCGGCCGCCACGCCCAGGACCGCCAGGCGGCTTTTCTCGTGGTGGCCGGTGATCTATTCGACTCGCCCACCCCCAGCGGCAGCGACGTGAGCGCCGTATGCCAGGCCATCGGCAACCTGGGCTTCCCGGTGCTGGTGATCCCTGGCAACCACGACCACGGCGCCCCCGGCAGTGTGTGGCACAGCAGCTTCTTCCGCAGTGAACAGCAACGGCGGGCCCCGAACCTGCAGGTGCTGCTGAACCGCCAGGTTCTGGAGTTGGAGCACGCCGTCGTGCTGCCCTGCCCGCTGCTGCGCCGCAGCGATAGCGACGACCCCTGTGCCTGGCTGCGGCAGATCACCTGGTCTGATCTGCCCAAGAGCAAGCCGCGGCTCGTGCTGGCCCATGGCTCCGTGCACGGCTTCGGCGGCGCGGATCTCGATGCCGACGAGGAGAATCCGGCAGCCGCCAGCAATCGGCTGCAGCTCGATGACGCGCTGCTGCAGGAACTGGACTACGTGGCCCTCGGCGACTGGCACGGCATGAAGGCCGTGAACCCCAAAACCTGGTACAGCGGCACACCGGAACCCGATCGTTTCCCCCGCACCCCCGACTACCGCGGCAGCCAGGTGCTGGGGGTGCAGCTGGTGCGGGGCGGCCAGCCCAACGTGGAGCCCCTCGCCACCGGCCAGCTGGCCTGGCACCCCCTGCGCTTCCACTTCAATGGCGATGCCGACCTGCCGCGCCTGGAGCAACAACTGGATGAGTTGCTGGGTCAGGAGCCAGGCCAGCACCTGCTGCTGCTGGAGGAGAGCGGCAGCCTGAGCCTCGAGGGCCATCGCCACTACGAGGCGCTGATCGAACGCCTGGAAGCCCAACTGCTGCGGCTCAAACGCCGGGGCCGCTGCCAGCAGGAGCCAGGGGCCGACGAGTTGGCCGAGCTCACCGGTCGCCCCGGCGACCCCCTGATCGCCCGGGTGGCGGCAGACCTGCACAGCGCCCTGGAGGAGGCCAACAGCACCGGCAGCGCGGACACCGCCGAGGTGTTGCGGCTGGCCCTCAGCGAGCTGCACCGCTGCGTGCGCCTGGGGAACTGAGCGATGCGATTGCTCTCCTGCCGGCTGCGCCAGGTGCGACTGCACCGCGACCTGGAGCTGCAGTTCGGGCGGCGCTTCACCCTGATCGGCGGACCCAACGAGGTTGGCAAAAGCACCGTGGTGGAGGCGCTGCACAAGGGGCTGTTCCTGCGCTCCACCGCCACCGGCCGCGGGGTGGAAGAGCTGCGCTCTCGGCTCCACGCCGGCCTACCGGAAGTGGAGATCAGCTTTGAGGCCGCGGGCCAAACCTGGCACCTGCGCAAGCGCTTTGCCGGCTCCAGCGGCACCTGCCAACTGAGCAACGGCACGGGCGTGGCCCTCCATGGCGCCGCGGCCGAGGAGCACCTCGCCCAACTGCTCGGGGTGGACGGCCCCGTGGAGGGCCGGCGTATCGCCCAACTCCCGGAGCGCTGGGCCCATCTCTGGGTGCGGCAGGGCGAGGCCAGCAGCAACCCGATCGCCGGCCAGCAGAACCGCTACGACTTCGCCCGTCTGGTGGATCAACTGCAGCAACGGGGCGGCAGCGGCGCCATCGAGTCGGCGCTCGACCGCGCCGTGCTCGAGCAGCTACAGGAGCGGGTGGCGCAGCTGTTCACCGCCACAGGCCGGGTGAAGGCCGGCTCCCCCCTGGCGGAGGCCCAGCAGCGCGAGCAAACCTGCCTTGAGCAGCTCGGCCAGGCCCAGCAGCGCCTCAGCGAGCTCAACTCGGCGATGGAGCAACTGCGCCAGATCGGCGAACGGCTGCAGTGCATCGAAAGCAACGAACGGCCGGCACTGCTGCAGCGGCAGACCGCCCTGGCCCAGGGGGAACAACGCCGTCTGCAGCTGCAGAATCAGCGGCAGCTCGCCCTAGCGGAGTGCCAACCCCTGCTCCAGCGCGCCGAAGGCCTGCGCCTAGCCCAGCGGCAGCGGCAGGACTGGCAGCAGCAACAGACCCTGCAGCTGACTGAGCAACAGCGCCAGAGCCAGCAACTGGAGCAACTGCTGGCTGAGCAGGCGGCCCTGCAGGCCAGCCTGGAGGAGCAACGCCAACAGCGGCAGCGGCTGGACACCCAGCGCCAACAGCAGCAGCAGCGCCAGGAGCTGGCCCAGCTGCGGCTGGATCAACACCAACTCCAGGCGGAGGAGCGGCAACTCCACGAACACCAGCAGCAGCTCCAGGCACTTCAGGGCGAAGCCGAGGGCCTCAAGCGCCAACTGGCGGCCCTGCCGGCCATGGCCACGGAGCAAGTGCGTCAGCTGCGCCAGGCCGAACAGGCCCTGGCCCAGGCCGAAGCCCGCTGCCAGGCCATGGCGGCCAGCCTGGAGGTGCTCCACGCCGACCAGCCCATCCGCCTGGACGGCGGCACCCCGCTGCAGCCCGGCGAGCGTTACCAGCTCACGGCCGAGGTGAACCTGCAGGTGGGTCCGGGGGTGGTGGTGCGGCTGAGCCCAGGAGGGGGCCAGGCTCTACCCCAGGCCCAGGCTGAACAGCTGCGCAGCCGGGAGCGCCTCAGCAGCCTCAAAGCCGAGCTCGGCGTGGCCACCAGCGATGCCGCTGAAACAATCGAACGCCAACGCCGCGATCTGGACGCGGAGCTCACCACCCTGCGCAAGGCAGCGGCCGCCATTCCCTGGGCGGGCCTGCAGGAGCGGATTGCGGCGCTGCTGCCACGGCGCCAGCGCCTCGACGAGGCCCTGGCCTCCGCAGCCAACCTGGCCGTTGATCCTGAAGCGTCCGATCTGCTGCGGCTGGATCGTGCCGGCCTGGAGTTGGCGCTGCAGAACCTGCGCAGCTCCAGCACCAGCCTGAACCGCCAGCTGGAGCAGCTGGCGACCAGCCAGCAACAGAGTGCAGCGCGCGAGCGCGCGCTGCAGCAGCAGCTCACCGCCAGCCGTGGCCAGCTGGATCAACTGGCCGGCTCACTCCAGGGGTTGGCCGCGCGGCTGGCCGAAGCCGAGCAGCAGAGCGGCCCAGCCGAGGTGCTGGCCAGCCAACTGCAGGAGCTGGAGGCAAACCTGCGGCACCGCCAAGCCCTGCAGGACAGGCTGGAGGCCGAACACACCAGCCTGGCTGGCGCAGCGAATCCCAACGGCGCGGAGGCGATCGCCACAGCTCTGCAACAGCTCGAGGCCGAGAAGGACAGCCTGCTCACCAGCCGCGGCCAGGCCGAACAGCGCTGCGCCAGCCTGGGCGCCAACGATCCCGCCGCCGAGCTGGAACAACGGCAGGCCGCCTGGGAGGCCGCGGCCGAGGAACGGGCGAGCCTGGAGCGGCAGGCCCAGGCCCTCACCCTGCTGCAGAGCCGCTTTCACGAGGCCCAGAGCCGGCTGGCCAACCACTACAGCGAACCCCTGCGGGAGGCGATCGGGCCCTACCTGGCGACCCTGGCCACCACGCCACTGCAGCCCCTCTTGGCCTTCGATCCCCAGCAGGGCTTTCAGGATCTGCAGCTGCGCCAGGGGAGCGAGGCCTATAGCTTCGATCGTCTCAGTGGCGGCATGCGCGAGCAGCTGGCCGCCGCCCTGCGCCTGGCCCTGGCGGAGGTGCTGCACCCCGCCTACGACCATTGCCTACCCCTGGTGTTCGACGATGCCTTCACCAACAGCGACCGCGACCGCCTGATCGGGCTCAAACGCATGCTGCGGCGTGGCATGGAGCAGGGCATCCAGATCCTGCTGCTCTCCTGTCATCCGCAGGACTACCGCGACCTGGATACTGCCGGCAGCCAACAGAAAGCCCCCGGTGAACGCATCAACGGGGGCGAACCGCAGGGTGACCTGCCAAACGAGGTGGCGTGGGTTCAGCTGGGTTGAGAGCGGAAAGCTGGGGTAACAGCCAGGGCCTCAGGAGTGCTGAACCGCAGGACTCACTCTTCCTCTTCTTCGGTGGAGCCAGCGGGGATCAGGCGGATCTGCTTACGACCCAGCTTGATTTCAAACTCGTCGCCGGGCTTGAGATCGAGCATGGCGGTATAGGCCTTGCCAATCAGCAGATTGCCGTTGCCTTGAACGGTGGCCACATAGCTGAGCTTGCGGCCACCCTTACCAACCTTGCCGCTGACGCCGAGTTCAACACCCTTGGCTTCTAGCAGGGCCTCGTAGAAGGCCGTGAAGTTCAGGCGCTCGCCGCCATCCTTCTTGGTGGAGACATAGCCGCAGGAGCGGACGATCTCGGACTTACCCACATCGCCCAGTTCCTTGACCTTGGCCAGCAGTTCGGATCCGGTGAGCATTGATTTCGTGGGGTCATCAATTCAGCCTCCACAACTTACAACATGCCCACGATGCATGCCACGACTCGCCGATGAGCACGGAAGAATCAACCCAGCCAAATCGGCAATACGCCACGGAAATGAACGCGATAACTCCCCTTGCAGCCCAGGATCACGATGCCGTCCTGCAGATCTATCGCGATGCGGTGGAGACTGTCGCCCCGCCGCAGTACAGCCCGGGACAGGTGAAGGCCTGGACACAGCAGGCAAGATCGGGATCTGGCATTACACCGTTACGGAACTCCCTGCAGCGGGGCTGGGGGCTCGTGAGTCGTTCAGCGGATGGCGAGGCCGAGGCCTTTGCACTCCTGGACCCCGAGGATCGCGTGGCCCTGCTTTATTGCCGGGGCCGCTCCTGCCGTGCAGGCCGTGGCGGTGCACTGCTGCGGGCCCTGGAGCAGGAAGCACGCCGGCGTGGGATCCAGCGGCTACGCACGGAGGCCAGCTTGATCTCGCAACCGCTGTTCCTCAACCAGGGCTGGCAGGTGAGCTGGCAGGAGGAACTGCTGATCAACGGGGTGTTATTCCGCCGCTTCCGCATGGCCAAACCCCTGAACCAGACCGAGGGGGCGTTGATACTGAGCTGATGGCCGAAGCCCAGCTCCAGCAATTTCTCGAGAAGATCCGCCAGCTCAATGCCCTTGTGGCCCTGAGTGAGGCGAACCCCGCCGTGCGGAACGCCCTGCGGGACTGCGACAGCCATCACGATGTGGTGACCCTGGCAGCCCAGTGGGGGTTTGACATCGGCCGGCGCTGGGGGGACAGGACTGAGGGGCTCAGCACGACGCACCCCAGCGCCCACCATCCTGATCAGCGCAACCTGCTGGAAGGCAACGCCCCGGCTGCCGGTGAGGAACGGGTGGAGGTGCTCGTTCAGACGCCGGCCTGGAGACTGGAACGCATCCACTCCTGTGGATCCAGCAGCCCACCGGGGTTCTGGTATGACCAGGAGGACAATGAATGGATCCTGGTGCTACGGGGCAGCGCCACCATCGAATTCGCCGATGAAGCGGAACCGAGGGATCTCTGCGTGGGCGACAGTGTGCTGATCGAGGCCCACCGCCGCCATCGCGTGGTGGCTACGGATCCTGCTCCGGGAACCCTTTGGCTGGCTCTCTTCTGGAGGGCATCCGCATGATGTGCGATTGGCGCACCAGCCAATAGGCCACCGCCAGCGAGAGCACCCCAACCGACAGACCGATCAACAGGGAGCCATCCTTCTGGCTACCTGGGGGCATCACGATCACCTTGCGGGAGAGGGCCGTGAGGGCTGTGATCAACACCAGCTCAATCTGCACCACGTGCTCGCGCAGATAGGCCGTGAGGTTCTGGAGCACCTCCAGGGCGATCAGGATCACGAGGATCTGGTCGAGCAGGCCAATCAGGCCTTCCCCAGTCCAGTTCACCCTCAGATCCAGCAGATCACCGCCGAGGAACAGCACCAGCTGCAGGCTGGCCACCACAATCACAGCCGCCAGGATGATGGCGAGCATCTTGGCCAGCTGCCGCTCGAACCCGTAAACGACCCTCAGAAATCCATTGTCCGCCACGGGCTCAGCGGTTGAAGGGGTTGTACTGCGGCTTGGCGGGCGTATCACCTTCCGGGTTCACGATCTTGGTGCCACAGGTGATCGAGCCATCCGCAGCTGTCACGCAGTTGATGGGCTCCACCTTGGTGGCGGGCCCCACGTTGCTGCCCGGGCCGAGCAGGAAGCTCTCCACCTGGGCCAGGGCGGGAGTGGCTGCCAGTAGCAGCGCGAACCCCGACACCACACCCACTGCCTTCGACACCATGGCACCTGCCCGTACGGCGCTCAGTCTGACGCGCCCACTGGCCGCGGGTCAGGATTCACCCGCATCCAGCCGGATTTCCTGAAGCAACAGGTCGAGCTGGCCCAAGGAATCCTCCAGGGCCAGGGGCAGGGGGCTCTCGTCATCGTCGGCGAGACCTTCCTCGCCTTGCCAGAGAGATTCGATCTCACAGAGCCGCTCGGCCAGACCAACCAGACCATCGCGGCCGTGGATCCTGGCTAGCTCCTCCAGCAGCACCGGCATGCGGATGGAACTGGCCCGCAGGGCCCGGCGCAGGTCGGCCTGGGTGCGACCCGCATGGCGCAACCAGTCCTTGAGAAAGGACTGAAGATCGTCGAGCTGGTCGGCAGTGAGCGTGGCCATTAGCGCCCGTGGGGGAACCAGCGATCCAGTTTGCGCTGTGCCCGCAGACGGATCTCGTCGTTGAGGTGGGTGGTGCACAGGCCCAAGAGAGCCGTCAGGGCCACTAGGTCATCACTGAAGCCAGCCGCGGGGATGAAATCCGGGATCAGATCCATCGGCACCAGCAGGTAGGTGAGGGCCGCCACCATCGTGATGCGCACCTGCGGCGGCGTCTTGCCGTCTAGCAGCAGCTCCAGACATTCGAGGGCAGGACGGGCCAGGGTGCGACCCGCACGGCGCAGCAAACGGCGCAGAGCGCCCTCATCGACCTCAGTGCTGTCGAGCACCTGGGCATCCAGGGGATCGCCATTCACGGGGTTTGATGTGGCCATGGCGGAGGGTTCCCGAAGAGGAACAACGAGCCCATTGTGCGTTGATCGCGCCAGGGCACCAGGGCGGTCGCCACGGCCCTGCACGGCGGTTTACCGCCTGGGAACCGGAGGCTCAATCGGCCTCCACCAGCCCACTCTGAATGCCGGCCTTGCGCAGCTTGCGCAGGGCGCGTTGCACCACCTGGCGGCAGTACTCGCGGCTGCACCCCAGCTGACGCGCCACTTCCGCGAGGGTGCGCCACTCATTGCCACCATCGAGGCCGAAGCGCAGCATCACCACCGTGCGCTCCTTGGGGGTGAGATTCGACTGATCCAGCAGCTTCCACACCGCCGCATTGCGCTCCGCCAGCTCACAACGCTCCATCGGCGCCATCTCCTCACTGGGCAACACATCCACCAACTCGGTGGGATCCGACTTCGACTTCACCACGCCCTGGAGGCTCACCGTGACGCTGCGCAGTTCGCAACCCAGCAGGTCTTCCACCTCCTCAAGGGGCAGGTCCATCGTCTGGGCGAGCTGCTTGGCGTTGGGCAGCAGGCCATTGGCCTGAAGCAGCCGTGCCTTGGCGGCCCGCAGACGGGTGAGCTTTTCATTCACATTCACAGGAATGCGAATGGTGCGGCTCTGGGTGGAGAGGGCTCGGTTCAGGCCCTGGCGAATCCACCAATAGGCATACGTACTGAAACGGTGCCCGCGGGTGGGATCGTATTTCTCCACAGCACGGGTGAGGCCCAGCGTGCCTTCCTGGATCAGATCCAGCAGGTCGAGACCCTTGCCCTGGTAGCGCTTGGCCAGGTTCACCACGAGCCGCAGGTTGGCCGTGATCATTTGATCCTTAGCCCGTTCGCCCACCCGCATCGTGCGCTTCTCACCGTCGTCATAGGAGCAGGCTTCCCCCTCACCGCCTGCCATAGCGCAGCGTTCATGCAGGGCCACCATGGCCTGCACCTTGCGGCCGAGCATCAATTCCTGCTCGGGAGTCAACAGCTGATGGCGGCCGATTTCTCCAAGGAAAGCGCTCAGGGAGCTGGCCATGATCCTTCCGATCCACTCAATTGAACCTAGAAGCTTTTTCAGGAAGAAATGAAAGCCACCAAAAGGCTTCCGACTCTCCCAATTGCTTCACAAGTGCTGGTTTTCTTCGCAACTACAGATTCACAACTGAACTCCAGAAAGAACACTTAATTACTGCGGAATTTCATCGCTTTTGAGCGCCTCGCTGGCGGAGCCGGCGGCGAGGCACACAGCTGTGGAAGCTGGTGGCTACGGTCGTGGCCTTCTGAAGCTCCAGTTCCATGGCCGGGTTTGCGGCGATCCCCCCCGATGTGCTCTCCAGGGCGGGCGTGGCCTACGTGCACTACCTGAGCTTCATGCTCTGCTTCGGGGCCCTGGTGCTGGAGCGGCGGCTGATCAAGCCCAACCCCAGCAAGCAGGACGCCACCTTGATGGTGATCACCGATGTGGTGTATGGCTTGGCCGCTCTCGCCCTGCTGGTGAGCGGCATCCTGCGGGTGCTCTACTTCGGCCAGGGCAGCGAGTTCTACACCCAGAATCCCCTGTTCTGGTGGAAGGTGGGCCTCTACCTCTCGGTGGGCGGACTGTCGCTCTATCCCACCGTCACCTACATCCTCTGGGCCATCCCCCTGCGCAAGGGCGAACTCCCCCAGGTGAGCGAGGCCCTGGCCAAACGGCTGGGCTGGATCCTCAACATCGAGCTGGTGGGCTTTGCCGCCGTGCCGCTGCTGGCCACCCTCATGGCCCGGGGTGTTGGCCTGCCGGGCTGAGCCCGATGCTGCCGTTGCCTGCTGATCTCACCTGTGCCCCGGTCCAGCAGGTGCGGGCCTGGGCCCCTGCGGCCGCAACCAGCCCCAGCTTGATCACCACGCCGCCGCCGGCTGATTCAGCGGGCCTGGACTATCGCCAGGCCCTCAAGCCGAGCCCCGCCGGCTGGCCCCATCGCCGGCACTGGTGCGTGTGGGTGGAACCGAGCCTGGACACGGGCCCCACAGGGGTGTGGCAGCAGCGTTGGCAGCAGGCCGTGATGGCCGCCCTGGCCACCTGGCAGCAGCATCTGCCGCTCACGCTGGTGGCCGATCCCAGCGAAGCCCAGGTGCTGGTGGAGCGGCGGCGGCCACCGATTCTCAATGGGCGGGCCAGCCATGGCCGGGCCCTGTTGCAGCTGCTGGAGGTGCAGCGCAGCGGCCAGTGGCGGCTGGAGCCGCGGGTGCAGGTGTTGATCAGCCCAGGCCAGGCCCAGCCCGCCATCCAGGCCACGGCCCTGCACGAACTGGGCCACGCCTTTGGCCTGTGGGGGCACAGCGATCAGCCCGCCGATGCCATGGCTAGCCGACCCGGCCCCAAGCCGGTGCTGCAGTTGAGCCCGCGGGATCGGGCCACGCTGGAATGGCTGCACCAACAACCGGCCCTCGGGGGCAACGGCCAGCCCTGATGAGCAGCCATCCCCCCCGGCGAACGATCTCGGATCTGTTCCTGCGCCGCCCGGTGTTCAGCCTGGTGCTCACCCTGCTGCTGTTGCTGCTGGGCTTCACCAGCCTGGTGGGGCTGCAGGTGGAGAACCTGCCCCCGATCGCCCCCGGCCGCGTCACGGTGCGGGCCAGCTATCCCGGCGGCGGACCGGAGGTGGTGGAGCAGGGCGTGACCGCCCTGCTGGAGAAACAGCTCAACGGTTTGGAGCGCCTGGAGAGCATCCGCTCCAGCAGCTCCGCCAACGGCAGCAACCTCACCCTCAGCTTCCTGGGAGGCGACCCCGAGCTCAACCAGATCAACGCCCAGAACGAGGCCAGCCAGGTGCTGCGCCAACTGCCGGCAGCGGTGGCGCGGCTGGGGGTGCAGGTGCGCCGTAGCTCCGACGACCTGCTGATGGTGCTGAGCTTCAGTGCCACCGCAGGCCGCTACGACGACCTGTTCCTCAGCGGCTGGGTGAACCAGGTGGTGAAGGAGCGCCTGCAGCGGGTGGAGGGGGTGGGCAGTGTGTCGCTGTTCGGCGGCAGCCCCCTGGCCTTCCGCCTCTGGCTGGATCCCGGTGCCCTGCTGGAGCGCGCCCTCACCATCGACGACGTGCGCCGTTCCCTGGAAGCGCAGAACGTACTGGCGGCCCTGGGACAGACCGGCGAAGCACCCATGCCGGCGGGGCAACCCACCACCCTGCCCCTGCAGATGGAGGGGCGCCTGCGCACCCCCGCCGAGCTCAACCAACTGGTGGTGGGCAAGGGGCCCGATGGCGGCGTGGTGCTGCTGCGGGACGTCGGCCGGGTGAGCCTCGGCAGCGAGACCTACGACACCATCGCCACCAACCTGGAGGGCCAACCCACGGTGGCTCTGGCCGTGTACCAGCGCGATGGCAGCAACGCCCTGGCGGTGAGCAAGGCCCTGGAGCAGGCCCTGGCGGACCTGGAGCCCAGCTTCCCGCCGGGCATTGCGCTGCAATTGATCGTGAATGAAGCCGACACGGTGCGCGACAGCATCGGCGAGGCAGCCGGCAGCCTGCGGGACGCCGTGGTGCTGGTGTTTGTGGTGTTGCTGCTGGGGCTCGGCAACAGCCGGCTGGCCCTGATCAGCGCCCTGGCGGTGCCGGTGTCCCTGGTGGGGGCGATCACCCTGCTGAAACTCACGGGCACCTCGATCAACACCCTGAGCCTGTTCGGCATGGTGCTGGCCTCGGGCCTGGTGGTGGACGACGCCATCGTGGTGAGTGAGGACATCGGCCGGCGCCTGGAGCGGGGCGCTTCCCCCCTGGCGGCCGCGCGGGATGCCATGGCCGAACTGGGGGGAGCCGTGGTGGCCACCTCGCTGGTGCTGGTGGTGGTGTTCCTGCCGGTGCTGGGGCTGGAGGGCAGCCTCGGACGCCTCTATGCCCCGATCGCGATCACCATCGGGGCCGCGATCATCGTGTCCACCTTCAACGCCATCAGCTTCACGCCGGTGGCCGCCAGCCGGATCCTCCACGCCGAACAGCGGGAACCGGCCTGGCTGCTGCGCTGGATCGATCCAACGCGGCGCTGGCTGGAGGGCCTGGAGCAGCCCTATGGCCGCTGGCTGGATCGCAGCCTGCAACAGCGCAGCAGGGTGCTGATCGGCCTGGGGCTGGGCCTGCTGCTCACCCTGGGGGGGCTGGCGCTGTTGCCCACGGCCTTCATCCCCCAGGAGGACAACGGTCAACTGCGGGGGGTGGTGATCCTGCCCGAGGGGGTGTCGCTGCAGCGCACCCAGGCGGTGGTGGAGCAGGTGCGGGCCGTGGTGGCCCGTGAACCGGCCCTGGCCAGTGGCAACTTCTACGCCGGCCGCTCCTTCGGCGACAGCACCCCGAACAAGGGCAGCTTCTTTCTGCGGCTCAAACCCTTCGCCGAACGGGGCGGTGGCGCCAACAGCACAAGGGCAGTGGCGGAGCGGCTCAACCGCAACCTGCGGCGGGAGATCCGCAGCGGCGCGGTGCAACTGAGCGAAGCCCCGAGCGTGCGCGGCTTCAGCAGCGAGGGGGGGCTCGAGCTGGAGCTGCTGGACACCAGCAATGGCCAGCTCAGCATTCAGCAGTTCGAGCAGCAGGCCCAGGCCCTGATCCGCGCCGCCATGGCCAGCGGTCGCTTTGAGCGGGTTTCCACCCGCTTCAGCGCCGATGGCCCGCTGCTGCGGCTCGAACCCGACCGCCTGCAGATGGCGGCCCTGGGGGTGGACCTCGATGCGGTGGTGTCCACCCTGGGGGCCAGCTTCGGCAGCAGCTACGTGAACGACAGCTTCGAAGGCGACCAGGTGCGGCGGGTGATCGTGCAGCTCGATGGCCAGGGCCGCCGCGATGGTGCCGACGTGCTGGCCCTGCAGGTGCGCAGCCGCAGCGGCCAGCTGATCCCCCTCAGCCAGGTGTTGACCCTGGAGCAAGGCACCGGCCCCAGCACCATCAACCACACCCGCCTGGTGCGCTCGATCAGCATCCGCGCCCTGCCGGCCCACGGGGTGAGCAGCGGCCAGGCCATGGCCCTGCTGGAGCAGCTGCAGCAGCAACAGGGCTCCAGCAGCACCGATCTGGAGTGGGCGGGGCTGGCCCGGGAGGAGAGCCGGGCAGGCAGCGGCAGCGTGCGGGTGTTCCTGCTGGCGGTGCTGGTGATGGGGCTGGTGCTGGCCGGCCTCTACGAAAACCTGATCGATCCGCTGATCATCCTGATCACCGTGCCACTGGCCCTGCTGGGGGCGGTGGCGGGCCTGGCCCTGCGGGGTCTGCCCCTCGACGTGTATGGGCAGATGGGCCTGTTGGTGCTGGTGGCCCTGGCGGCCAAGAACGGCATCCTGATCGTGGAATTCGCCAACCAGCGGCTGAAGGAGGGGATCGACCTCGACAGCGCCGTGCGGGGGGCCGCCACGGCCCGCCTGCGGCCGATCCTGCTCACGGCGGCCTCCTCCCTGGCGGGCTTCCTGCCGCTGCTGCTGGCCAGCGGCACCAGCGCCATGAGCCGGATCAGCATCGGCACGGTGGTGTTCTCCGGCCTGCTGGTGGCCACCGCCCTCACCCTGTTCGTGGTGCCCTCCTCCTACCGGGTGATCAAGGGCTGGGAGCTGGCACGGGCCGCGGCACGACAGCATGGCTAGCGCGCACTCCACGGCCATGGCACAGATCCCACCCGGCGCGCTGGCCGCAGCCCTGGGCAGCAGCTGGCTGATCACGGCCTGTGGTGCCGCCCCACCACCGCCTCCACCGCCACGGGTGGAGGTGGAGGCGGTGCAGCGCGAGCGGTTCGGGCACACCCTGGACACCGTGAGCACCCTGGA
>CANHMF010000004.1 GCA_947461705.1 Synechococcaceae cyanobacterium | reverse complement strand
CCCGGAACTCGCCCGGGGGCAGGGGGTGCACCCCGTGGGGCGGCTGGATTTTGAAAGTCGTGGTGCCCTGCTGCTCACCAACGACGGCAGCCTGACCCTGCGCCTCACCCATCCCCGCTACCAACACCGCAAGACCTACCGGGTCTGGGTGGAGGGCGATCCGAGCCAGTCCAGCCTCGATCGCTGGAGTCGGGGCGTGCCCCTGGAGGGGCAACCCAGCCAGCCCGTGCAGGTGCGGCGCCTAGGCCGGGAGCGGGGCCAGACCCTGCTGGAATTGGTGATGGGCGAGGGCAGAAATCGCCAGATCCGGCGCACGGCCGAACTGCTGGGGCACCGGGTGCGCGACCTCCAGCGCATCGGCATCGGTCCCCTAGAGCTGGGCGAGCTGCCGGAAGGCCGCTGGCGGCGGGTTGATCCTCGAGAATGGGGTCACCAGGATCCCAGGGGTTGATGCCACGGCTCGCCACCAAGCTCCCCCTCTCCAATCGCCTGGGGCGCTGGCTGCAGCGGGGCAACTCCACGACGTCCCCCGCTGCCAACGGCGCGCCCGCAGCGGAGGATCCCCTGCTGCAGGTGGGGCGTCTGATCCGCCAGGAGCGGGACGCGCGGGGCCTGAACCTGCGCCAGCTGGCCCTCGACACCCGCATCAGCACCCCCGTGCTCGAAGCCCTCGAGCGGGGCTGGCGGGATCGGCTGCCGGAGGGGGCCTATCTACGCACGATGCTGCCCCTGATCGAGCAGCGCCTGGAACTACCCAGTGGCTGCCTGGATGTAGCCCTGCCCCCCCAGCAACCGAACGGTGGGCCCAACGGAGGCCGGGGGGGCGGGCTGCTGCAACGCTTCACGCCGGGATCGATCGACGTGTTCAGCACCTGGCAGGGCACGGTGATCTATGGCGGCTTGACCCTGGCGCTGATCTACGGGGTGAACCTGCAACAGCAACACCTGGCCGCGGCCAATCTGCTCAGCCTGCGGCCGATCCCGCCGCTCCCGCCTGCGGAGCAGGCCAAACCCGCCGCCCCCAGCACCAGCCTGCTGGGGGCCTATCCCGAACTACGCCCCTTGCAGCAGGCCAGTCGGGGCCTGGCCCTGCAACAGCTGCAACGGCGCCGAGCCCAGGCCCCCAGCAGCAGCGGCGTCCTCACCCTGAACCTCAGCCAGCCCAGCCGCCTGCAACTCAGCAGCGAGGGCGGCCAGCGTACCAACCTGCAGGGGGCCAGTGGGGAGCTCGTGCTTCAAGTCCAGGCGCCGCTCAGCCTGCAACTCGATCCAGCCCCCAAGGCCGGTGAGGTGACCTGGAACGGCGTGCCGTTGCCGCCGCTGGCCAAGCAACCGGGGCAATTCAAGCTGCCGCAACCAGGCCAGCCAGCTACTCAGCGGCCGTAACGCCGGGCCATCTCCCCGAGGCCCTGCAGAGCTCCATCCAGCGAGGCGATCGAACCATGCAGCCGCCACTGCCAATTGCCGGTGGCGGTGCCAGGGGTGTTGAAGCGGGCCTCATCGCCCAGGTTGAGCAGATCCTGCAGGGGCACCACCGCCAGATCAGCCGACGACTGCAGGGCGAACTCCAGCAGCTGCCAGCCGGGGGCCTGCACGGCCCTACCCAGACGTTCTTCCACCCGGCGGCGCTCGTCGTCGCTGAGGGACTGCCACCAGCCGATGCAGGTGGCATTGTCATGGGTGCCGGTGTACACGACCCAGTTGCTGCCCCGATAGTTCTCCGGCAGGTAGGGGTTGTCTCCAGAGCCGTCGAAGGCGAATTGAAGGATCTTCATGCCCGGCAGTGCGTAGTGATCGCGCAGGGCTTCCACCCCGGCGGTGATCACCCCGAGATCCTCGGCGATCAGGGGAAGGTGGCCGCCCGCCAGGTGGCGGCGCAGGCGCTCCAGCAGCGCCCGGCCAGGAGAGCGATGCCAGACGCCATGCTCGGCCGTGGGGTCCGTTCCGGGCACCAACCAGGCCGCATCCAGGGCGCGGAAGTGGTCGAGACGCAGTAGGTCATAGAGCTCCAGCTGGCGCTGGAGACGCCGGACCCACCAGCGGAAGCGCGTCAGTCTGTGCAGGGCCCAGCGGTACACGGGGGTGCCCCAGAGCTGGCCGGTGGCGGCGAAATAGTCGGGCGGCACGCCGCTCTGGGTCACCAGAACGCCTGAAGCACGCACGGAGAACAGGCGGCGATGGCTCCAGACATCGGCACTGTCGTGGGCCACATAGAAGGGCAGATCGCCCACCAGCTGGACGCCGCGGCTGCGGGCCCGATCCATCAGGCGCTGCCACTGCAACTGCAGTTGCCACTGCACCAGGGCTTCCTGGAGCAGCCCATCGGCGTGATCGCGGTCGAGGGCCGCCAGGGCACGGCGGCTGCGGCGCACCAGCGGAGCCGGCCATTGCCACCAGGGGGTCTGGCCATGCAGGCGGCGCAACACCATGAAGCGGCAGTGATCCAACAACCAGTCCTGCTGGCCGCGCCACTGCTCGAAGGCCTCGTGCCACTCCGTGCCACGGGAGGGCCAGCGCTGCAGCAACAGCGCACCCAGCACCTCGGCCCGACGGTTGGCCAGGTGGAGATCCAGCCGATCGCTGGCTCCATCGCGAGGCAGAGCCTCCAGATCGCCCGCTTCGAGCAGGCCATCAGCCACGAGCCGGTCGCCATCCAGGAACCAGGAGTTCAGGGCAAACCCACTGGGGGAGCTGTAGGGCGAGCCCGTGCCATCCGGCGGCGCCAGGGGCAGCAGCTGCCACACATGGATGCCCTGGCGCGCCAGGGCATCGATCCACTGCTCAGCGGCGGCGCCGAAGCTGCCGGACGCGGGGGTGCCCGGCAGGGCAGTGGGATGCAGGAGAACGCCGCAGCGGCGGGCAGGGCTGGTCAAATCTTGGGCAGCCGGTAGCGGCTGATGATCTTCTTGGCGAAGGCGGGGATGTGGGCTTCGGCCTTGCCCGGATGGTTGCGGCGCAGCCACAGGGCGTTGCGGGTGAAGTGGGAGTCGATCGAGAAACGGCCGTATTCGAGCCCCTGGGGGCCAAAGCGCTGCACGACCACACCGATCAACTGAGCCAGCCACATGGGCAGCTTGAGCGCTTTGTCGTAGGCCTCAATGCCCTGCTGCACGGCAGCCTTGCGGTCGCCACGGCTGATCACCGGGGCCACATCCAGCTCCGCCTCCACCAGATCCAGCAGCTGCTGGCCCCTGGGGTTGCGCACGGTGATCCATTGGCGCCCGAAAGTGGCTCCCATGTAGCCCACCACCAGATCGGCTCCGGCGTTGGTGTAATCGAAGCAACTGAGGCAGCTGGGTGCAAACACGTCCTTGAGCCTGGGGGTATCCAGACCGAAGAACGGCACGGTTTCCTCGCGGCCGTCGCTGTGGCGGAAGTGGATGCGGAAATCCTGCATGAACTCGTAATGCACCACCGTGTCCGGGGAGCTCACGGTGCTCTCGAGAAAGGTCTGCAGTCCGTCGCGGCTCACGTTGTCCACGCAGGGGAGCCCCAGCACATAGAGCTGCTCGAGCGGCAGGGTGGGCTGCACGGCCCGCAGGGCCTGGATCTGGCAGCCCACGCCGATGGCCAGCAGGCGCTTGATGCCACTGCCGGGCAACTGCTCCAGCACCTCCAGATTCGGCGAGAGCGTGGGCTTGTTCACCCGTGCCGCCAGTACCTGCTCCGGCGTGCGGGCCAGCACCGGCACCGGCGTGAAGCGGTCGTGCTCGCTCTGGCCCACGCACAGCACCGCATCCACCAAGCCTGTTTCCAGGGCCCGCACGCCGAGGCGACTCACGATGCCGGTCCACTGGGCCCCCTCGATGGGCTGAGCCAGGCGAGCACTGAACATGCGCTGCTGCACGCCGAAATAGAGCTCGTCCTCGTTGTCGAGATTGCGGCTGCGGCCATGGGCCGCCGTTTCCATCGCCTCGACGCGCTGGTGAAGGAAGGCGCACGCGTCCTTCACGTAGGCCACCCAGCGGCTATCGCACAGGCCGCACTGGCTGCACAGATCCTTGGCGGGGTAGGTGCTGCCCTTGGCCAGAGGCTTGGCGCGCTCGTGGGGAGCGAGCTGGGGAGAGGGGGCGGAAGTCAACGGGGTGGGCCTGCAGGCCAATCCGGATGCATCAACCTATCGGCCTCAACGGCCTGGCCAGGGCAAAACGCAACAGCTGCGTCAAAGTGAGTCGATTTTCCACTGCCCGGCGCGCCATGGTCCCCCAAGGGGAAAGGCCCAAAACCCCACGTGGCTCGCGTCGGCGCCTCGCCCTGCGCCTGCTGGCCGCAGGCCTCGGGATAACCGCCGGCGTGGGAACCGTGAACCTGCTGTGGCCCGAAGCGGATCGGGCCGCCAAGCCAGAGGACATCCCCACCGCGAAGGGCCTGGCG
The DNA here is from genome assembly GCA_947461705.1 of Synechococcaceae cyanobacterium. Taxonomy (GTDB): domain Bacteria; phylum Cyanobacteriota; class Cyanobacteriia; order PCC-6307; family Cyanobiaceae; genus Vulcanococcus. The sequence continues at coordinate 40,823 of CANHMF010000004.1, read as the reverse complement.
GAGGTGCCAAGCCAGGCCATCACCGTTCTGCTGATCGGCTCCGATGCCGATCGCCCTGGCACGGTGCGCAACGACGCGGCACCTCTGGGTCCGGCCAACAGCGATGCCCTGCTGCTGGTGCAGGTGAACCCGAAGGGGTCCGTGCAGGTGCTGACCCTCCCCATCGAGACCGCCGTGCAGCTGCCGGGCGATCAGAAGCCTGTGGCCCTGGGCAGCCTCTACCGCCGCGGCGGCCCGGCCCTGGTGGCCGGCGCGGCGGCCGCGCTGGTGGGCTTGCCGCAGGGGCAACCGGAGCGCTATGTGGTGCTGCCCCGCAGCGCCCTGCGCAGCCTGGTGGACGACCTGGGCCGGGTAGAGATCGCCCCGGACCGCACCATGAACTACACCGACAAGGCCCAGAAGCTGACGATCAGGCTGGAGGGCGGTCTGCAATGGCTGGGGGGGCAACAGCTGGAACAGCTGTTGCGCTTCCGCGACAAGGAGCGCGGGGAAGAGGGACGGCGTGAGCGGCAGCAGCTGGCCGTGGAGAGCCTGCTCAAGCAGATGGGCCACCCGCAGCAACTGCAGCAGCTGCCCAGCCTGATCGCCAGGCTCCAGAACCAGGTGGACACGAACCTCAGCCAGGGTGAGGTGCTGAGCCTGTTAGCGGCGGCCCTGCAGCAGAGCGAGCCCGTGCGCTTCCGCAGCCTGCCCCTGAAGCCCCCGCTGAAGCCGGGAGATCCCCTGCGGCAACTCGCCCCTGAGGTCCGGGATCAACCCTGGCCCAACTGAAGCTCCGCCAGGGCCTGCCAGCGCACCAGGCAGTGGTGGCGCAGGGCCGCCAGGTCCGCCTGATCGGCCTCGCTATCCGCCTGGGGTAGCCAGCCCAGCCAGGGCAAGCCATCAGAGCGCCGCTCGCCAGGCCGCCACGCACCGCCCCACTGCACCAGGCCCACCAGCGGCACTCCAGCCATGGCCAGCAAGGCCCGGTAGGCAGCGGCAGGGCCCGAGCCGGCGGCCGCTTCCGGCACCACCAGCAGCGTGGGCTGGCGCCAGGCCCCGAGGGCATCGGCCCAACCACCACCCGGGCCCAACCAGGCCCCGGGATCGAGCCCCAGGGGCTGCAACCAGGCCGCTGGGTCAGACCGTTCGGCCAACGCCGCCAGGGCGATGGTGGGATCAGCCTGGGGATCCTGAAGCGGCGGCAGACACTCCAGCTGCAGCAGCTGGGCCAGGGCCTGGTCGGCTGCTGCTGACAGACCTGCGGGCGCCACCAAAACAAGCCCGGGCCCCGGCCAGTGCTGGGAACTCTTCATGGTGATTTGCAGCCTGGGAACCGAGCGGCTTCTACGATCGGGTCTCAACCGATCACGCCAGCGGCCGCCGTGACCAGTTTCCTGACCGCAGAACGGGTCGAACAGGCGAGCGTGCCCCACGACACCCGCAGGCTGCGGCTGTTCAGTGGCACCGCCAACCAAGCTCTGGCCCGGGAAATCGGCGCCTATCTGGGCGTGCCCGATGGCCCTCGGGTGATCAAGCGCTTCGCCGACGGCGAGCTCTACATCCAGATCCAGGAATCGATCCGCGGCTGCGACGTGTTCCTGATTCAGCCCACCTGCGCTCCGGTGAACGACCACCTGATGGAGCTGCTGATCATGGTGGACGCCTGCAAGCGGGCCTCGGCACGCCAGATCACCGCCGTGATCCCCTACTACGGCTACGCCCGCGCCGACCGCAAGACCGCAGGGCGCGAGTCGATCACCGCCAAGCTGGTGGCCAACCTGCTGGCCAAGTCCGGCGTGGACCGGGTACTGGCGATGGACCTGCACTCCGCCCAGATTCAGGGCTATTTCGACATCCCCTGCGACCACATCTACGGGTCGCCCGTACTGGTGGATTACCTGGCAGGCCGCGACTTCGGCGACGTGGTGGTGGTATCGCCAGACGTGGGCGGTGTGGCCCGGGCCCGCGCCTTCGCCAAGAAGATGAACGATGCCCCCTTGGCCATCATCGACAAGCGCCGCTCCGGGCACAACGTGGCCGAGAGCCTCACGGTGATCGGTGATGTGGCCGGCAAGACGGCGATCCTGATTGACGACATGATCGACACCGGCGGCACCATCTGCGCCGGTGCCCGGCTGCTGCGGCAGCGCGGTGCCACCCGCGTGCTGGCCTGCGCCACCCACGCCGTGTTCTCGCCTCCGGCGGTGGAGCGCCTGTCCGAACAGGGGCTGTTTGAGGAAGTGATTGTGACCAACTCGATCCCCCTGACCGAGGAACGCCGCTTCCCCCAACTGCAGGTGCTGTCCGTGGCCAACATGCTCGGCGAGGCCATCTGGCGCATCCACGAGGAGAGCTCCGTGAGCTCGATGTTCCGCTGAAGCGCTCCGCGCCGGATCCGGCTCTGTCCCATCCCTTCCCCCTCACCATTCGCCTGAAACGGGCCCTGCCGGCCCTGCTCACGCTGGTGCTCACCACGGGCCTGCAGGCCCTTGGGGCCCTCGAGGGGCGTGCAGCCCAGCGGCGGGTTGGGGTGTGGCTCACCAACAGCCCCAGCCCCCTTTACTACGAGCCAACGCGCATCGATCGCGCCGTGGCGGAGTTGGCGGCCGCCGGCTTCAACACCCTCTATCCCAACGTGTGGAGCCGCGGTGCCACCTTCCATCGCAGCCGCTGGGCACCGATGGAGCCAGCCCTGGCGAAGGCCAACCCGGGCTTCGATCCCATCTGCCGCATGACCCAGGCGGCCCATCGCCAGGGTCTCAAGGTGATCCCCTGGTTCGAGTACGGGCTCATGGAACCGGCCGAGGCGGCCGTGGTGCGCCAGAACCCCGAGTGGGTGCTGCAGAAGCGCGACGGCAGCACCGACGTGATCATGCATGGCAAGCCCATGGTGTGGCTCAACCCGGCCCATCCCGGCGTCCGCCAGCGCTTCATCGGCCTGATCGGCGAGATCGTGCAGCGCTGCAGCGTGGACGGCATCCAGCTCGACGACCACTTCGCCTGGCCCGTGGAACTGGGCTACGACCCCTACACCCGCGCCCTCTATCGCCAGGACAAGGGCAGCGAGCCCCCCGACAACCACACCGATCGCGCCTGGATGACCTGGCGGCGCCACCAGCTCAGTGGCCTGCTGCGCGAGCTGCGCAGCACCCTCAAGCAAAAGGGCCAGGGCAGCCCCTATGTGAGCCTCTCACCAGGCCCCTTTCGCTTCGCCTACAACCACTGGCTGCAGGACTGGGAAATCTGGGCCCTAGGCGGCTTGATCGAGGAGCTGGTAGTGCAGAACTACGCCTACTCCGTCCAGGGCTTCGCCAAGGATCTGCAACAGCCCGCCCTGGTGAAGGCCAGCAGCTGGGGCATCCCCGTGGAGATCGGCATCCTCTCGGGCTTCGGCGGCCGCACCACCCCGATCCCCACCCTGAATCAAAAGGTGCGCCTAGCGGCAGACCGCAACCACGGCGTCATCTACTTCTATTGGGAAGGGCTGTGGGGCCTGCATGCCGGCCCTGAAGGGGGCGAGGCCCGCAAGGCGGGATTGCGCCAACTGCACAACAGCCTGTTTCCCGATCCCTTCCCCCACTCCAGCAGCCAGCGCTAGGCCAGGCATTGGCCCACCACCTCGGCGGTGTTGGGCGAGAGCGGTGCAAGCGCCAACTGCTCCAGGGCCTCGCGCATGCGCAGGCTGCGCTCGGGGCCGTAGCTCTGCCAGCGGCTGAACACCTTGGCCATGCGGGAGGCGGTGATGGGGTTGCGCTGGTCCACCGCAGCGATCTGCTCGGCCATGAAGCGATAGCCCGAGCCATCGACGGCATGGAACACGGGCACGTTGCCGGCCAGGCCGCCCAGCACCGCCCGCAGGGAATTCGGTGCCGCGGGATCAAAGCGGGGATGCTCCATCAGCCCGCGCACCCGGGCCACCCCATCGCCAAAGGGCGCTGCGGCCTCCAGGCCAAACCAGGCATCCAGGATCACCGGCTTGTCTTGCCAGCGATCGTGGAACGCCGCCACGGCGGCGGCGCGCTCAGGGGTGTCGTGGCACTGCAGGGCCCGCAGCCCAGCCCGCGCCAGGGTCATCGACGGGCCCATCACCGCGTCAGCGGCCTCGGCCCGCAGGAGCTGATCACCAGCCGCCACCCGCCAGGCCCAGACCGTGCCGGTGAGCTGGCGATCGCCGTTGCCCTGGGGCCAGGCGAGCCCCCACTGCTGCCGGCAGCGCTGCAGGTTCTGATGCAGAGGCTGTTCCAGCTCACGGCCAAAGCGGGCCTGCAGATCGAGTAAGGCCTGGAACAGGGCCGGAGGATCCGCCAGGCCGCGCAGCGCCAGGGCGGCATCCTCCAATTCCGGCAACCCCGGCAGAGCGAGCAGCGCACTGCGGTTGGCATCGCAGAGCCCCACCTCCAGCAGGATGCGCTCAAAGGCCGCCACCAGGCCCGCTTCCAATTCATCGTTGGGCTGCCCCACCGCCCGCTCCAGCACCGCCTGGCGCAGCAGCGTCTGGCCGGCATCCCAGCGGGCGAAGGGGTCGCTGTCGCAGGCGAGCAGATGCAGCAACTCGCTGCCGGAGCGCTCCAACTCCAGCTTCACCGGCGCCGAGAAACCCCGCAGCAGCGAGAGGGCCGGCGGATGGCTATGGGGCTCGAGCCCCACAAACTGGAAGTTCTGCTCCGGCTGGTCCAGCACCAACAAACGGCTGCCCTGCCCCCAGGACGGTGGCAGCACCGCGGCAGCCGCCTCAGCGTCCCCCTCCCCCGCAAGGCGCAGCGGCAAGGGGTCGCCGCCCTGGCCCACCAGGCCCATGGCCAGGGGAATCACCAGCGGATCCTTGTGGGGCTGGCCCGGGGTGGCCGGGGTGGCCTGACGCACCAGGAGGCTGAGGCTGCCGGCCTCACCATCCCAATGGCGCTGAATTGCCAGGGTGGGGGTGCCGGCCTGCCCGTACCAACGCCGGAACTGCTGGAAGTCGAAGCGGGGCTGGCCGGACTGCTGGGCGGCATCCTGCATGGCCTGAACGAAGTCGTTGCAGGTGGCGGCGGTGCCATCGTGACGGCTCACATACAGAGCCATGCCGCGCATGAACGTCTCCTCCCCCAGCAGGGTATGGAGACAGCGGATCACCTCGGCACCCTTCTCATAGATGGTGGTGGTGTAGAAGTTGTCGATCGCCTGGTAGTGATCCGGCTGGATCGGATGGGCCGTGGGGCCGGCATCCTCACGGAACTGGGTATTGCGCAGCAGCGACACATCCTCAATCCGTTTCACGGCAGCCGAATGCAGATCGGCGGTAAAGCAGGCATCCCGAAACACCGTGAGGCCCTCCTTGAGCGAGAGCTGGAACCAGTCACGGCAGGTGATGCGGTTGCCGGTCCAGTTATGGAAATACTCATGGGCAATCACACTCTCAATCCGCTCGAGCTCCGCATCAGTGGCCGTGGCGGCATCCGCGAGCACCAACTTGGAGTTGAAGATATTGAGGCTCTTATTCTCCATCGCGCCCATATTGAAATGGCGCACCGCCACGATATTGAACTCATCGAGGTCGTACTCCAGGCCATACACCTCCTCATCCCAGGCCATCGAGCGCTTCAGCGAGGCCATCGCATGGGCGGTGAAGGGCAGATCGCCCGGCTCCACATGAATCCGCAACTGCACATCGCGGCCGCTGCGGGTGGTGAAGACCTCCCGGACCTCATCCAGCCGGCCCGCCACCAGGGCAAACAGGTAGGAGGGCTTGGGAAAGGGGTCGTCCCAGATGGCGTAGTGGCGGGAGGGATCACCAGACAGCTCGCCGGTTTCCAGGCAGTTGCCGTTGGAGAGGAGCACGGGGCAACTCTCCCGATCAGCCTCGATCCGCACCCGAAAGCGACTGAGCAGATCGGGGCGATCCGGATGGAAGGTGATGCGGCGGAAGCCCTCGGCCTCGCACTGGGTGGTGAACAGGCCGCCACTCACATAGAGGCCTTCCAGAGTGGTGTTGGTTTCTGGGTGGATGCGCACCCGCGAGCGCAGCCGGAAAGGTCGGGCCGGGGGGTGCAGCAGCACCAGCCGGCCCGGCTCGAGGCGATAGGCCGCCCCGGGCAGCGCCTCGCCATCGAGGGCCAAGTCCAGCAGCTCCAGCTCCTCCCCCCGCAGCGCAAGGGGGCCGGGCTCACCGGCCGGATTGGGCGCGAAGGCCAGCTCCGCCTCCACCAGGCTGTGGTCTGCGAACAGTTGAACGCGCAGATCCGTGCGTTCGATCAGGCAGGGGGCCGGGCGGTAGTCAGCAAGGCGGACGGTGGCCATGGGAAGAAGTGGAGATCACCAGGGAACGGGCCCCCGACCGGCGGCGGTGCTGCAGCCCACCTGGGAGCCCAGCAGCGCCCCGAGGGGAATCGCCCATGCCCGTCCATCCTGGCGGGACAGGGCATAACCGAGGCCCCCACCCATCAAGCCGCCCACCAGCCGGCCTGTGTTGCAGCGCTGAGCCAGCTGCTCAAGACTGAGGGGTTGGGCGGGGTAGGGGGTTGTGCCATAGGGAGCCCGGGCCACCGGCGGCGGCGGCAGGGGCCCATCCCGACCATCGCTGTAGGTGTCGCCATAGGCCCAGGGATTCGGCACCCGTCCATAGGGGGCCACCCCCACAGGACGGGGATAGGCCCCAGCAGGCAACGCCAGCAAGGGAGCCACCAGCAGAGCCGACAGGAAACGCAGGGAGGTCATGACAGCAGGGAGTGTGAGGAGGGCCCTGGGGGCCTCTCACCAGACAAGTCCCGAACCACCAGACAGTCCCTACAGACTCCTGGCCAACCTGCGACCAACTGCAACTGGTGCAGGGCTACTTCGCCGCCGGCTTGGTGCCTGCAGCGGGCTTGGCGGCTGGTGTCGCGGCAGGAGTCTGCCCGGCCTGACCAGCACGGCTCTTGAGCACGTCCTGCACCTTCTTCAGCACATCGGCCGGAACTTCCTTGGGACACACCTCCACAGCCCCCAGAACGGCGGAGTTAATCGACCCCTTGCGCAATTCATCCAGGCTGAGGGGCTTAGGGCCCACCTGCTGGATCACACCGTCGTGCTGACCCTGGATCACCTGGGCCAGGGTTTCTCCTGCTACGGCCACCGACTTATCAAAGTCAATCCCTGCCGAACGGGAAATGCAGACATTCAAGGCCGAGATGCGGGTGTAGAGGCTCATGTCCGCCTCAGTGGCGGGAGCCGCCCAGGCAGCAGCCGGTACGAGCAGCAGGGCCAAGGGCAGGAGCAGGAGGCCGAAACGGCCGGCGGTCTTGCGCACGCGCAGAACGGGCAATGAACCCCAATCCTGCTGCAGAACCAGCGGACGCACCGACATCAGGCGTCTGCCGGTAGGGGAGTACCCGCTCCTTCCAGCCTGATCTCGTGATGAATTTCCGCCAATTCCAGGTTGCCATCGCACCAGGAATAGATCGAGCGGGCCCGGTAACGGTCCTGATCCACCAGACGAATGTGCTCCAGGATGTCCCATTCCAGGTAATGGGATTCGAACACCAACTCGTGCTCATCCACTTGGCGGATCTGGCTGCGGGTGGGAGAGCCGCAGAGGTAGCCACGACTGCGACGCAACTGATGGCCACAGAGGGTGGCCTCCATGGTGCCCTCTCGCACGTAGCGGGGTTTCTTCTCAAAAAAGTCGTACTCCTGCTCGGGCCACCAGCTGAAGCGATAGCGCACCTCGGCATCAGCACAGTCCTCGAAGGTCTCGACACGCAACAACATGTCCACCCGCAGCACTTCGTCGTCTGGAAAGAAGTATTGGCGACGCGAGCGCCATAAACCCAGATTGCGGTTGAACCAACGCCGCAGACTGTTGTCCAATTTGATCCGGCTCCCACCCGCTGCGGGGCCACCGGTCACAGGGTGAGGCCTCGTAGCCAATTCATGGTGATGGCTCACAGCAACCCCTCGAACAACGACTCATCACAGTCGTCATAGCGGCGACACCACTCGCTGCCCAAAAACCATAGGGTGAGCACACTTTTCTCAGGATTCGCCGCACCGGTGCCCGTTGCAGGGGAACTCAGCCCCGCCGACCCAAATCCCTCTGGCACCGCAGGCGCGTCGCGCCAGCGGCGTCCGTCAACGCGCCCGGCAGTTCTGAACCCCACGGATCCGCCGCCGCTGCGCCACCTGAAACTGCTCCTGATCGCCGCCCCCCATCACCACGCCACCCCCGACCTGCGCGGTCTGGTGGGCTTCCTCGAAAGTGAGGATTTCGGCTTCGAGGTGACCCTGGAGGTGGCCGACCCTGCCAAGCGCCCCGAGTTACTGGAATTGCACCGCTTGGTGGCCACGCCGGCCCTGATCAAGCTGGAGCCCACCCCCAAGCAGGTGTTTGCTGGCAACACCCTGCTACAGCAACTGCGCAGCTGGCTGCCCCGCTGGCAACAGGTGGAGGTGGTGAGCGGCCTGGGCATGAGCCTGCGCCCTCCGGAGAGCGATGGCAGCCGCACCCAGCGGGAGCTGCAGCTGGAGGACCAGGTGCTGGTGCTGCGCCAGGAAAACGAGACCCTGATCGAGCGCTTGCGGGTGCAGGAACGACTGTTGCGCATGGTGGCCCACGAGCTGCGCACCCCGCTCACCGCCTCCAAACTGGCGCTGCAGAGCATGAACCTCGGCCAGATCGACCAGGCCCGCTTCCGCGACGTGCTCGGCCGCCGGCTCGACGACATTGAGCAGCTCTCCAAGGACCTGCTGGAGGTGGGCACCACCCGCTGGGAAGCCCTGTTCAACCCGCAACGCCTGGCCCTGGCCCCCGTGGCGGCGGAAGCCATCCTCGAACTCGAGAAGCTCTGGGTAGGCCGGGGCCTGGAGCTGATCACCGACATCCCCACCGACCTGCCGGATGTGTATGCCGACCAGCGCCGCATGCGCCAGGTGCTGCTGAACCTGCTGGAGAACGCCTTCAAGTTCACCCCCGACGGCGGCATGGTGAGCCTCACGGTGCTGCACCGCACCAGCCAGTGGCTGCAGGTGAGCATCTGCGACTCCGGCCCCGGCATCCCCCGCGATGAGCAGGAGCGGATCTTTCAGGAGCGGGTACGCCTGCCCCAGACCTCCGCCACCACATCGGGCTTTGGGGTGGGGCTCTCGGTGTGCCGCCGCATCACCGAGGTGCACGGCGGCCGCATCTGGGTGGCCTCGGAACCCGGGGAGGGAGCCTGCTTCAACTTCACCGTCCCCGTGTGGGACGGCCAGGGCGTGTCTTGACGAAGGGCAGCTCTGGCCCGTAACTTCTTCTCATCGGCAGAGGGACGCCAAAAGGCAGATCCCGCAAGGCAAGAGAGGCTTTCTCTCTTGTTGTTGTCCGAGTCCTAGCCCCCATCGTCTAGAGGCCTAGGACACCTCCCTTTCACGGAGGCGACAGGGGTTCGAATCCCCTTGGGGGTATATCAATCAAGCGGCTCCAGCAGCCGCTTTTTTATTGGCATGGCTCCGCGGGGCCGGTTCTCCGTGGGGCTACGGCTCCACCTGGCGGATCCTGGATGATGAACGTCGGGTTAGAGCTGGTTCTCAGGCGATGGCCACCAGAGCGGAACGGCGTAGAGCTTCCTGCTGCACGGCACGCAGGTTGGCTGCCAGGTCTTCCCGCAGACGTTGCTCAATCAGTCCAATCGGCATGCCCACGCAGCCCTGAACCGTGAGTTCGTAGAGCAGGGTTGTGGCTTCCGTGCTGGCGCCGGCGATCTGCCAGGCCCCCTCAAAACGCCGGAAATCCCCTTTGGTCATCACAAAGCTGAGCCGCTGCTGCTCGCGGTGCTCGGTGAGCGCCAGCTGAACCCTGGCCTTGAAGCGGAGCCCCATGAAGGTCTGGGCACCTTCCTGCTCCAGTCCCACCACATCGCCGCGCCGCCACAGCTGGCGCGAGCTCTGCAAATTGGGGATGAAGCGGCTGAGATTGTCGTAGTCCGTAAGCACCGCCCAGATCGCATCGGGATCGAGGCCAATCCGCAGCTGAACAGCCAGCCTGCGGCATCCGCCGGGCAGCCGCTCCATGTCCTGCTGGATGGTGTCCAAAGAGCAGCTCTCCAACTGCAGAGGGGCACTGCCCACGCTGAGGGCCTGGGTCTGCAACAGACCGTTGCCATTGGGAGCCGAGAGCTGCGTCAAGGAACGACTAGGGCTGGGCGGTGGTCTGCGGTGGCCAAACCTAGCTCCGATTGCTCCCAGGCGGCCGAGAAAATTTTTGGTGGGAGTTCCCTATGATCGCGCGCATTCTCAGGCCGCCCTTGTTCATGCGTGTTTCGACAGCGACTTCCAGCCGAAGCGATGCCCGCATGTTCACCGTTGTGGTGCAGGGCTATGGAGCCGCCAGCGCGCGCCGGGCTGAGCGCTCCATCTCCGTTCCGTTCTCCCGCCTGCAGGCGCTGATGCAATCCATCAGCAAGCTCGGTGGGCGCATTGTGTCGGTGAATGCCGCCTCAGAAGGCAGCGCCCCCGCAGCCGCGGACGCCACCGGCGCACCCCCTGCTGCAGCCTCCACCCAAGCCGCCCCCTCGAAACCAGCCGCCGTGTCCCACGCCGACGTTCCCGTCAATCTCTACAAGCCCAAGGATCCGTTCATCGGCACGGTGACCGAGAACTACAGCCTCCTGGCCGAAGGGGCCATCGGCCGGGTGAACCACATCACCTTCGACCTCGCCGGCGGCAACCCCCAGCTGCACTACGTGGAAGGCCAGAGCATCGGCATCATTCCCGATGGCACCGACGCCAACGGCAAGCCCAACAAGCTGCGCCTCTATTCGATCGCCAGCACCCGCCATGGCGACAACATGGCCGACCACACCGTTTCGCTCTGCGTGCGGCAGCTGCAATACGAGAAGGACGGCGAGACCATCAACGGCGTGTGCTCCACCTTCCTGTGCGACATCGAGCCGGGCGCCAAGGTGAAGATCACGGGCCCCGTGGGCAAGGAGATGCTGCTGCCCGCCGATGAAGACGCGAACGTGATCATGTTCGCCACCGGCACCGGCATCGCACCGATGCGCACCTACCTGCGCCGCATGTTCGAACCCGCCGAACGCGAGGCGAACGGCTGGCATTTCAAGGGCAAGGCCTGGCTGTTCATGGGCGCTCCCACCACCGCAAACCTGCTCTACGACGCGGACTTCAACCACTACCAGAGCCAGTTCCCCGACAACTTCCGTTACACCAAGGCCATCAGCCGCGAGCAGCAGAACGCCAAGGGCGGCCGGATGTACATCCAGGACCGCGTCAGCGAGAACGCTGACGAGATCTTCTCCTGGATTGAGAACCCCAAGACCCACGTCTACATGTGCGGCCTGCGGGGCATGGAACCGGGCATCGACGAGGCGATGACCGCCGCCGCCGCCGCCAAGGGGTTGAACTGGGCCGAGCTGCGTCCCCAGCTCAAGAAGGCCGAACGCTGGCACGTGGAAACCTACTGAGCCCTGGCTCAAGGCCCTCCCGGGCTGTTCAGGCCCGCCTCCCCGGCGGGCTTTTTTCATGGGCTGCTCACGAGGCCTGCCAAGCGGCCATTGGTTCACTGATCACGCACAAAAGCCTTGAGAACGCCATCGACCCAGGCGCTTCCCCGCCAGGGCCGTTAAACCATGGGCAAGCGCGCAATCGAGATGGCCCACACCCTCACCAACCCCCTGCGCGTTGGCCTGCGCCAGGAGCGGGTGATCTCACCCCAGTGCCTGGTGATCTTCGGGGCCAGCGGCGACCTCACCCATCGCAAGCTGATTCCGGCCCTGTTCGAGCTGTTCCGCCAGCGGCGGCTGCCCAGTGAATTCGCCGTGCTCGGCTGTGCCCGCCGCCCCTGGAGCGATGAGGAGTTCCGCTCCCGCATGGCCGAGGCCCTCAGCGAGGAGGTGAGCCAGCACCAGAACGCCTGGAATCAGTTCTCCGCCTGCCTCTTCTACGAGCCGGTGGATCTGCAGCAGCAGCAGGACGTGGAGCGGCTGGGCACCCGCCTGGAGGCCATCGACCGCCTCAAGGCCACCCGCGGCAACCGCACCTTCTACCTCTCGGTGTCGCCCGCCTTCTACGGCAGTGGTTGCCGAACCCTGGCCAATGCCGGCCTGCTCAAGGATCCCAGCCGCAGCCGCGTGGTGATCGAGAAACCCTTCGGCCGCGACTACGGCAGTGCCGAGCAGCTGAACCGCATCGTGCAGGCCTGCAGCCAGGAGCAGCAGATCTTCCGGATCGACCACTACCTCGGCAAGGAAACAGTTCAGAACATCCTGGTGTTGCGCTTTGCCAACACGATTTTCGAGCCGATCTGGAACCGCAACTACATCGCCAACGTCCAGATCACCGCCGCAGAAACGGTGGGTGTGGAAGAGCGGGCCGGCTACTACGAGAGCTCCGGCGCCCTGCGGGACATGGTGCAGAACCACCTCACCCAGATGCTGGCGCTCACCACCATGGAAGCCCCAGGCCGCTTTGATCCTGAGGCCATCCGCAACGAAAAGGCCAAGGTGCTCCAGGCCTCACGCCTGGCCAATGAAGATGAACCCTGGAAGTGTTGCGTGCGGGGCCAGTACAGCGAGGGCGGCAGTCCGGCAATGCCGCTCACCGGCTACCGAGCCGAACCGGGGGTGAATCCCAACAGCACCACCGAAACCTATGTGGCGATGAAGCTGTTCATCGACAACTGGCGTTGGCAGGGCGTGCCCTTCTACCTGCGCACCGGCAAACGGCTGCCCAAGCGCCTCAGTGAAGTGGTGCTCACCTTCCGCGAAGCACCGGTTCACCTGTTCGATGCGGCCGGCGGCAGCCCCACCGCCAACCAGCTGATCCTGCGCATCCAACCCGATGAGGGGGCCGGATTCGTGTTTGAGGTGAAGGCCCCCGGTTCCGGCATGCGCAGCCGGCCGGTGGACATGCACTTCAGCTACGACGAATCCTTCGGCGAGCCCTCGGATGAGGGCTATGTGCGCCTGTTGGCTGACGCCATGCTCGGCGATCCCACCCTGTTCACCCGCAGCGACGAGGTGGAAGCGGCCTGGCGTCTGTACACCCCACTGCTGGAGCTGATGGAGGACGCCCCTTGGCAGCTGCCGATCCACCCCTATGAGGCCGGCACCTGGGGCCCCGGCGCCGCCGACAACCTCATGGCCGAGGACGGCCTGATGTGGCGCCGCCCCTGATCTGCGCGCGTTCGCCAATCGCCTGACGATCCCTCCCAACCTTCGCCGTACCGCCCGCCATGGCTCCCCAGCTCACCCTTCAGGCCCCCCTTGCCTTGCCCCCCAGCGAGGTGCCCGGCTACCTCAACAAACTCTGGAGTGAGGGTCTGCTGGGATCCGCCGGGGCTGCCACCTTCACCCTGCTGGTGTGGGAACCCTCCTGGCTGCAGCAGCAGTTGATCCGCACGGGCCGGATCGATGGGCCCATCAGCGGCCTGCTCAACGAGGAGCTGCTGGAGGCTGCCCGCGAGGCCATTCCCGCCTGCGGGTTGCCCTGCAGCACGGCGCCCACCGCCACGGAGCTGGCCTGGGCCCTGGGCCAGCAGCCCGGGGAGCACACGGCCGACGACCTGCGCGGCCAATTCGTGGATCGCGCCATCAGCGCCCATCGCCCGCGGCGCCTGATCACCCTCGCTCCCACCCTGGCGGCCGATAAGCCGCTGGAAACCCTGGTGGCGGCCTACTGCCCCCTCCCGGAGGAACGCAGCGGCAGCGAGGACGCCTGCGGCGACGTGGTGGTACTGCGGGGGAGCATGGGTGCCCTGCATCAGGGGCTGGCCATGCTGCAGCCCCTGATCGAACCGGATCTGCCCTGCTGGGTGTGGTGGAACGGCTCGATGGATGAATCGCCCGAGCTGCTCGAGGCCCTGGCCGTGCCGCCCCGCCGCCTGGTGGTGGACAGCTCCAGCGGTGATCCCCGCCGCTGCCTGGATCTGCTGGTGGAGCGCATCGCCACGGGCCAGGCCGTGAACGACCTCAACTGGCTGCGGCTGCGCAGCTGGCGCGAGTCGCTGGCGATGGCCTTCGACCCCCCCAGCCGCCAGAGCGCCCTCGATCGGGTGGTGCAGCTGGACATCGACGTGGAAGGGCACCACCCCGTGAAGGGCCTGCTGCTGGCCGCCTGGATCGCCGACCGGCTGGGCTGGCACCTGCAAAGCAGCTACTGGATTCCGAGCGACCAGGGCCAGCAGGGCATTGGCGCCGAGTTCGAGCGCAGCGATGGCGAGAGCGTGCAGGTGCGCTTGATGCCCGTGCCCGTGGGCATCACCAAGACCCACCCCGGGGCCCTGGTGGGCCTGCGGCTGATCTGTGCACCCCCGGGCCAGCCCCCCCTGTGCGTGATTCTCTGCTCGGAATCGGGGGGCTGCATGCGCCTGGAGGCCGGTGGTGCGGCCTCGATGGAGCTAGCGGAGGAGGTGGTGCCCCTGCCGAATGAGAGCGAGGAAATGGAAATGGCCCGCTTGCTTGGCGGCGGCCACAACAGCACCAACCCCCTGCTGGCGGCGGCAGCCCCCCTGGCTGCCAAGCTGCTGCCCCAGTAGCCCCATCCTCCAGCCCGATGGCCTGCCTGATCGCCGCCCCGGCCAGCGGCAGCGGCAAGACCCTGGTGACCCTGGCGCTCACGGCCCTGGCCCGCCGCCGCGGCCGCAGCATCCAGACCTTCAAGGTGGGGCCCGACTACCTCGATCCCCAGCTGCTCACGGCCAGCAGCGGCAGGCCCTGCCGCAACCTCGACCCCCTGCTCTGCGGCGAGGCCTGGGTGGCGCGCAGCTACCGCGGCTTCGGTAGCAGGGCCGACCTGGCGGTGGTGGAGGGGGTGATGGGCCTGTTCGATGGCAAGGGGCCCAGCAGCGAAGGGAGTTCAGCCGCCGTGGCCGCCCAGCTGGGACTGCCGGTGCTGCTGGTGGTGGAGGCCAGCCGCCAGGCGGGGTCGCTGGCGGCGCTGGTGCGGGGCTTCCGCGATCACCAAGCCAACCTGCAGATCGCCGGGGTGGTGCTCAACGGCGTGGGCAGCGAGCGGCACCATGCCCTACTGCGGGAGGCCCTGCAGAGCATCGGCATGCCCCTGCTGGGGGCCCTGCCTCGCCACGAGAGCCTCAGCCTGCCCTCCCGCCATCTGGGCCTGCTGCCAGCCCACGAACTCTCCGATCTGGAGGAGCGCCAGGGGGCCTGGGCCGACCTGGCGGAACGCCACCTGGATCTGGAGCAACTGTGGCCCCTGCTGGCAGCACCCAGCCCCCCAGCCGATGGACTCGATCCGATCGCTTGGTGTCTGCAGCCACACCCGGCCGCCTCGGAAGGCCACCCACCCCTCACCATCGCCATCGCCAGTGATCGGGCCTTCCACTTCCGCTATCCGGAGGCGGGGGAATTGTTGGAGGCCCACGGACTCCGCGTGGAGGCCTGGTCGCCCCTGGCCGATGCCCCCCTACCGGCCGAGTGCCGTGGCTTGATCCTGCCCGGGGGCTACCCCGAACTGCACGCCGCCCAACTGGCGGCCAGCCACCGCAGCCGTGGGGCCATCGCCGCTGCGGCGGCCGCGGGGCTGCCGATCTATGCGGAGTGCGGCGGGCTGTTGCTGCTGGGCCAGAGCCTCTGTGATCAGGCCGGTGTGGCCCAGCCCATGGCTGGGGTGCTGCCCTTTCACGCCCGCCGCGGCAGCCTCAGCCTGGGCTACCGCGATGCAAGCGTGGGCCGCGCAGGGCTGGTGGTGCGGCCCGGCGAGCGCCTCTGCGGCCATGAGTTTCACCGCTGGCAGCTGGATCCGGTGGCCGCCCATGGCGAGCTGTGGCAGCTTGAGGGCTGGGGATCGCCGATCCGGCCCGAGGGCTGGACCCACCCTGGCCTGCATGCCAGCTGGCTGCATCTGCACTGGGCGGGCTGCAGCCAGGTTCCCCAACGGTTTGCTCTGGCCGCCCGCACCTACCACCGTGACCACTGCCTCGCCTGAGCTCTGGCTGTTGCGCCACGGCGCGACCGCATGGGCCCAGAGCGGCCGTCATACCGGCCTCACCGACATCCCGCTGCTGCCGGAGGGGGAAGCGGAAGCCCGGGCTCTGGCCCCCCTGCTGGCCGCCCAGAGCTTCTCGGCCGTGCTGGTCAGTCCGCTGCAGCGGGCTCGGCGCACCTGCGAGCTGGCAGGGCTGGGCGATCAGGCCGTGATCACCAGCGATCTGCAGGAGTGGGACTACGGCGCCTATGAGGGCATCACCACAGCCGAGATCCGCCAGTCGGTGCCGGATTGGACAGTGTGGAGCCATCCCTGCCCCAACGGCGAGAGCCGCCAGCAGGTGCAGGAGCGCTGCGAGCGGCTGATCCAGCAGTGCCTCGCCCTGGCGGGAGCCGACGGTCGCGTGGCCCTGTTCGCCCACGGCCATCTGCTGCGCAGCCTGGCGGGAACATGGCTGGGACTCGGAGCCGCCGGCGGGGCCCTGCTGGTGCTGGGCACAGGCACCCATAGCGTGCTCGGCCAGGAACGGGAGCAGCACACCCTGCTGCGCTGGAACGCCCCCGTGGTCAATCCCCGGTAGCCGGAATCCGGGCGCTGTGGCAGGTTGACCGTGGAGCCTCAATTCCGCGTTCCCCAGCCAGGAGGGCAGCCATGGTGCACAAGAAATTGCCCCGACAGATGGGTTCCCAGGCGCCGGGCTGGCTGTTCGCTGACATGAGCCCCCTGGTGCGCAGCAGCCGGGCCGAGCGCCTCAAGGAATGGCGGCGCGTGGAACGGGGCGAGCCCCGACCCGTGCAGTACATCGAGCGCTGGCGATTGATCGTGCGGGGCAAGGTGCAGGGGGTGGGCTACCGCGCCGCCTGCAGCCATACCGCCAAACAGATGGGCCTGAGTGGCTGGGTGCGCAACAGCCCTGATGGCTCCGTGGAAATCCAGGTGGAAGGCCCGGTGCATCAGCTCACCGAACTGCAACTGTGGGCTGAACGGGGGCCGCGCGGCGCCACCGTGTCCCAGGTGATCACCTCACAATTGACCCCCAGCAGGGAAGACTGGTTCGAAATCCGGGCCTGAACGGCCCCCGCGTCCGCACTCCAGCAATGATCAACCCCAGCCTCTGGGCCGAGCTGCTGGCCTACGGCAGTGGCGTGAGCATCAGTCCCATCCACATCGGGCTGATGCTGCTGCTGCTGCTGGGCCCCAACCCCCTGCGGCGCGGTGGGCTGTTGCTACTGAGCTGGTTGGCCACCATCGCCCTGATTGTGACCCTGCTGCTCACCGTGGGGCACAGCCTGCTGCTCACCATGCAGCAGGGCTCGAGCCACCGCACCGGCCTGGATCTGCTGGCCGCCGGGGCCTTGCTGGCCCTCGGCATGAAGGAACTGCTGGAAAGCCGTGAAGACGGCAAGGAGCCCCCGGGCTGGACACGGCAACTGGATCGCTTCTGCGCCATGCCCCTGCCGCTGCTGCTCGGGGCCAGCTGCGCCATTGAGGCCATCAGCCCGGACGACCTGTTTCTGATGGCCAAGACGGCCTCGGCCCTGCTCTCTGCCGGCCTCACCAGCACCCAGGAAGTGCTCTACACCGCTGGTTTCACCGTGGCCTCCAGCCTGGCGCTGCTGCTGCCCTTCCTGGCGGTGGTGATCGGCCGCCACCAGGTGGTGCCCCTGCTCGAGAAAGGCAAACAGCTGCTGTTCAGCAACGGCGATGTGCTGGTGGGCGGCCTGAGCCTGGTGCTGGCGGGCTACCTGGGCTGGCAGGGCATCGAAGGGCTGCAGCTGGGCTGAGCATCAGACGCCCGGGCCAAGCCCATCGGCCCAGAGCTGCCGATCGGCGGCGCTGCCTGGAGACGACCGGGCATCGGCCACCAGCCACACCGCCTGGCTGGCCCGGCTTACCGCCACGTACACCAGCTGGCGGCGCAGCACCGCATCGCTCGGCCAGAACACATCGCCGGCGATGAACACCTCGCCGAAGGTGCTGCCCTGGCTGCGATGCACCGTGAGCACGGCGGCCGGTCCAAGGGAGGCGAAGGCATCCCGCACCAGGAAGTAACGGCGCCAGAGGCCGCGGCCATCCTTCTTGCCGGCCTCCCGGGCCTGCTGGCGCAGGTGCTGCAGCACCGCATCCAGATCCCGGCGGGCCGCGCTACCGGCCGGCGGCAGCAACCGCAGGGAAAGGCGGGTCTCGCCGGCCTCCACCTCGGCGGTGAGGGTATCGATCACGGCGGGCAGGCAGCCATCGCCGGCCCCCACCCCGAAATCCGCCAGATCGCAGCGATCGGGGGTCACGTCCCGCACCACCAGTTCCCGGTTGGAGCCCAGCACCATGTCGGGCTCCTCGGCCGCCTCCTCTCCAGCCCGGCAGGCGGGGGCCATCACCGCAGATCGGGTGATCAGCACTTCCCCAGGCAGCACCGGCAGCTGGTCGGCCATTTCGCCATGGATGGCACGGCGGGCCAGGGGCACGAGCTGCTCCAGGGCGCGGTTGGTGTAGCAGAGAATGCGGGCGTGGTCGGGGTTATCGAGCTCCGCCGCCCGCCGCAGGGCGGCCTGGGCCGCCGCCAGCCACTCCTGCCGCGGAGCGATCGCCACCAGCCCCTGGACCGTACGCACCGGCGGGCACACCGGTGGCTGACGGCAGGGCAGCCGGCCGTTGCGCAGCCCCGTGGCGAGCTGCAGCACGGGGCCCTGGTGGCGCACCACCTCGGTGAGGGCCGCCGTGGCCGCACGGCCCATGCCAAACACCGGACTCTGGGGCTCCCCCACGGGGGGCAGCTGAGCCGGGTCCCCCACGAACACCAGGCGGGTGCGAAAGGGATGGGCGCAGCGCAGGGCGATCTCCAGCAGGGTGGAATCCACCATGGAGGCCTCATCCACCAGAACCAGCCCCAGGTTTTCCAGGGAGCCGGCCGTTTGCTCCGTTTCCTCGCAGCGCTCCAGATCCCCCTGGCGCTTGAGCTTGAGCCGCAGCAGGCGGTGAATGGTGGAGGGAAACCAGGTGGGCTGCAGCCCCGCCAGGCTCAACTGCTGGCGGATCACCCCCACCGCTTTGTGGGTGGGGGCCACCACGGTCCAGCACATACCCGTGCTCTCCACCCGCTCCAGCAAATGGCGGGAGAGGTAGGTCTTGCCCGTACCGGCATAACCACTGAGCACGAAGGGCGTGCCGTCGTAGGGGGCCTGCAACCAGGCGGCAAAGGCCGCGGCAGCAGCCTGCTGGCCAGGCGTCAGCCCCTGCTGCGGCGCCTCAGCCAATGGGCAGCAGGCCCCAGTGCTGGGCCAGGACCAAGGGTGAACCCACCAGCACCAGACCCGGCAGGGCCACCAGGGGGCCCAGCAGCGCACCAATCAGCACCTCAAGCCGCGTATGCCCGAGGTTCTCCTTCAGGGGCTTGAACTGCGGGGCGGCATCGCCCTGAGGGCCGTCGGGATGGGGATCCCAGAGACCGTCGGGCAATCCATTCACCCGCTGGGCGGTGATGCCGGCAGCACGGCGCACACCAGCGGCGTCGTAGAGCACCACGAAGCACATGGTGGCCGCCAGGGCGAATAGGCCACCGTCAAACCCCTGCTGCCAGCCAATGCCGGCGGCGGTGCCGGTGAGCAGGGAGGAATGACTGGAGGGCATGCCGCCGGTTTCCACCAGCACCGCCGGCCGCCAGCGGCGGTGCACCACCAGCTCGATCAGCAACTTGGAGAGCTGGGCCAGGCCACAGGCTGCCAGGCCCCACCACATCACGCCGTTATCCAACAGGGAGAGGATCATCGATCGCGGTTGGTGATGTAATCGGCCAGGGCCAGCAGCGGCGCGGCGCTCTCCTGCCAGGGGTCGAGGGCGGCCTTGGCCTCGGCCACCAGGGCATCGGCCCGCTGGCGGGATTCCTCCAGGCCCAGCAGCTTGGGATAGGTGGTCTTGTCGGCAGTGATGTCCTTGCCGGCGGTCTTGCCGAGCACCTCACTGCTGGCCGTCACGTCAAGGATGTCGTCGATGATCTGGAAGGCCAGGCCGATGCCGCGTGCGTAGGTGCGCAGGGCGGCCAGCAGCTCCTCCGGGGCGCCGGCAATCAGGGCACCGGTGAGCACGCAGGCGCGCAGCAGGGCGCCGGTTTTGTGCAGGTGGATGTACTCGAGCGTGTCGAGGTCCACATCCTTGCCCTCGCACTCCAGATCCACCACCTGGCCGCCCACGAGCCCGGGGGCGCCGGAGGCCAGGCTCAGCTCCCCCACCACCTCCAGCAGCCGCTCGGCGGACACGCCGGGGCTGCGCAGCGCCACCATCTCGAACGCGCGGGTGAGCAGGGCATCGCCGGCCAGGATCGCGTTGGCCTCTCCGTACACCTTGTGGTTGGTGGGCCGGCCCCGGCGCAGGTCGTCGTTGTCCATGGCGGGGAGGTCGTCATGGATCAACGACATGGTGTGAACCATCTCCAGGGCCACGGCGGTGGGCAGGGCCAGATCGCCGTTGCCACCGGCCAGCTCACAGGCCGCCAGGCAGAGAATCGGCCGCAGCCGCTTGCCCCCCGCCAGCAGCGAGTAGCGCATGGCCTCCCGCAGCGATTCAGGCCGCTCGGGACCGAGGGAGCCATCGAGGGCCGCCTCCACCCGAACGCGGGCCGCCTCCAGATAAGCGGCGAAGTCAAACGTGGTGCTCACCGCCGCGGTCATGGGGGCTCGGCCTGGGGCCGCTGGTCTCGCGGGGATTCTCTCAGGCGGTGCCCTCCAAACGTCGTCCCAGGCCGTCAGCCCGCAACAGTCAGGGCAACAGGTCTGCCAGGGGCTGATCCAGGCCGCAGCGCTGGCACCAGCTGGCCACGGTGTTCACCAGCAGCAACGTCACCGTCATCGGGCCAACCCCACCCGGCACCGGGGTGATGGCCGCCGCGATGGGCTCCACCTCCTCATAGCGCACGTCGCCGCAGAGCCCGCCCTCGGGCTTGCGGTGGATGCCCACATCCACCACCACGGCGCCGGGCCGCACATGCTCAGCGCCGATCATGCGGGGCTGGCCGGCCGCCACCACCAGCACATCGGCCTGGCGGGTGAGCTCCGCCAGGTTCTGCGTGCGGGAGTGGGCCACGCTCACCGTGGCATTCGCCGCCTGCAACATCAACGCCATGGGCTGCCCCACCAGGATGCTGCGACCCACCACCACCGCCCGCTTGCCGGCCAGATCCACGCCGCCAGCGGCGAGCAGTGCCATCACCCCGGCTGGGGTGCAGCTGCGGGGCCCGGGTTCCCCCTTGAGCAGGTGCCCGAGGTTCAAGGTGTGCAGCCCATCGGCATCCTTCTGGGGATCCATGGCGGCCAGCAGGGGCCCCTCCTCCAGCCCAGGCGGCAGTGGCAGCTGCAGCAGGATTCCATCCACGGCAGGATCAGCGTTGAGACGCTGGATCGTGGCGAGCAGCTCGGCCGCCGGAGTATCAGCGGGCAGATGGGCGCCGAGATTGGTGATGCCGATGCGGCTGCAGGCCTTTTCCTTATTGGCCACATACACGCCACTGGCCGGGTCGTCCCCCACCCGCAGCACCGCTAGCCCCGGAGGCCGTCCGGCCTTGGCCAGGCGCTCAGCCACCACGGCCGCAAGGCGCTGTTCAATCTCCGCCGCCAGCTGGCGGCCGTCCAGACGCGTGGCCATGGAGCGTCAAGGGCACATCTGGCTTCAGCATGCCTGGGCATCGCTAGCTTGGGCATCCCTTTCGCCGCTGCGGTGACGCGCCCGGGCCCCGCCCATCGCCTCTGGCGACAGCTGTTGCGGCTGGAAATGCCCCGCCAGGTGTTGGCACCCTGGCGATGGCGCGACAGCGTGGCCATCACCCTGGTGTGTGTGCTGGTGGCCCTGCTCTCCAGCTGGCCCTGGCTGGTGGAGCCCAGCCTCAGGCCCGGCATCCCCGCCCCCTTCACGGCGCGGGCCCCCAAGGCCGCCACGGTGGTGGACTCCGACGCCCTTGACCAGCGCCGCACGCAGCTGGGCCCCCGCACCCACGTGCAGGTGGTGAACCCGCGCATCAGCCAGGAGTTGGAACAACGGCTCGACCGCCAGCTGCAGGCCATCACCCGCCTGGCCGGCAGCCGCCAGGAGCAGGTGGCTCCCCTGAATCTCACCCCCCAGGAACGGGACTGGCTGAGCCAATTGCCCCCCGCCGAGCTGGACGCCTGGCAGGCGGAACTGCGCCAGGTGCAGCGGCGGATGCTCCAGCAGGGCGTGGTGGGCAGTGTGGCCCGGCAACAGCTCGAGGACGCCGCCCAGCTGCAGCTCGACAACCTGGGGGAACCGGGCCGCAGCCTCGGCAGCCGCGTGGTGGCGAGCTCCCTGCAGGGGCGCACCAACCTGCGCATCGATGCGGGGCTGAGTCAGCGGCTGATCGAAGAACTGCTCACCCAGCAAGGCATTCCCACCATCAATGTGCGCCAGGGCGAACTGATCACCCGCCAGGGTGAGCCCATCAGCCCCCAGGCCTATGCGGTGCTCGATTACTTCGGCCTGGTGAACCGTCGGCCCTTGATCGGGGCCTGGTTGCTGCATTTCAGCGAAGCCATGGCCGCCTGTGGCGTGATGGTGCTGCTGATCCGACGCCGCCGGGCCAGCCTGGAACCCCGGCAGGCCCTGCTGGCCCTCGGCATGCTGCTGGTGGTGCAGGGATTCAAACTCTGGCTGGGGGGAGCAGCGAGCCCCCTGGCCCTGCTGGTGCCCCCCACGCTGCTCCTCACCCAGGGCCTCGGCACCACCGCTGGTCTGGCCTGGCTGTCCATGGCCAGCCTGCTCTGGCCACTGCCGATGGCGCCGTTCAACGACGAGCGCATCCTGGTGGCGGCCAGCGTGGGGGTGGTGGCGGCCGTGCTGGCCGGGCGCCAGCGCAACCGCGCCCAGCTGCTCCAACTGGCGCTGCTGCTGCCGGTGGGGGCCCTCGCGGCGGAATGGCTGCTGCTGCAGTTGGCAGCAGCCAGCGGCGAGGGCAATGGCCAGCTGCCCATCAGTGCCGACCTGCCCGGTGAAGCCCTGCTGCTGGGGGGCCTGCTGCTGGGCGTACTGCTGGTGAGCCCGATGGTGGAGAGCTTCTTCGATCTGCTCACCCGCACCCGCCTGCTGGAACTGGCCGATCTGGAGCGCCCCCTGCTGCGGCGACTCTCCTGCGAGGCCCCGGGCACCTTTGAACACACACTGATGATCTGCGGCCTGGCCGAGGAAGGCGGCCGGGCGATCCAGGCGGATGTGGACCTGATCCGCACTGGAGCCCTATACCACGACGTGGGCAAGCTGCACGGTCCCCAGTGGTTCATCGAGAACCAGGAGAGCGGCGAGAATCCCCACGAGAGCCTCGATGATCCGCAGCTCAGCGCCGGCATCCTGCAGGCCCATGTGGATGAAGGGCTCAAGCTGGCCCGCCGGTACCGCCTGCCCAAACCCCTGGCGGACTTCATCCCCGAGCATCAGGGCACGCTCAAGATGGGCTACTTCCTGCACGAGGCCCGCCGGCGGGATCCCCAGGTGCCGGAAAGCGCCTTCCGTTACCGCGGGCCCAACCCCCGCAGCCGCGAAACGGCCGTCCTGATGCTGGCCGATGGCTGTGAGGCAGCCCTGCGCTCACTGCCCCCCGACACCAGCGAACAGCAGGCCCGGGCCATGGTGCGCCGCATTGTGGACGCCCGCTGGCAGGACGGCCAACTGGCCAGCAGCGGCCTGAGCCTGGCGGAACTGGAACTGCTGGTGCGGGCCTTTGTGCGGGTGTGGCGGCGCATGCGTCATCGCCGCATTCCCTATCCCATCCCTGCCCGCAAGGGCTACAGCGCCTGATGACAACGCGATCGATGGAGCCAAGCCCTTGGCAGAACGCCTGGTATCCGGTGGCCTATCTCCAAGACCTGGATCCATCCCGGCCCACCCCCTTCACCCTGCTGGGCCAGGACCTGGTGCTGTGGTTCGAACGCAGCAGCGCCCAGTGGCGGGCGCTGGCGGATGTGTGTCCCCATCGGCTGGTGCCCCTCTCGGAGGGGCGACTGAACGAAGCCGGAGAGCTGGAGTGCCCGTATCACGGCTGGAGCTTCAACGGCGAGGGCCGCTGCACCGCCATCCCCCAGGCGCCCGAAGGCAGCAGCCCCAGCCCGCAACGCAGCCAGTGTCGCCGCTACGCCACGGCCGAGGCCCAGGGGCTGCTGTTCGTGTTTGCGGGGGATGCCGCCGTGGCCAGCCCGGAGGCCCTACCGCTGGTGCCGGTACTGGAGGAGGAGGGCTGGCTGGTGCAGGACACCTTCCGCGACCTGCCGATGGATGCCCTCACCCTGCTCGAAAATGTGCTGGACGTGAGCCATGTGCCCTTCACCCACCACGCCACGGTGGGACGGCGTGAAAATGCCGGGCCTGTGGAGCTGGAGCTCACCAGCTTCGGGCCACAGGGATTCACGGGCCTCTGGCAGGAGGGCCCCCGGCGCGGAAAGCTCGGCAGCCAGTTCACCACCTTCTCCGCGCCGGGCCTGATGTGGCACGACCTCACCGCCAAAGGCTTCGGGCGAATTCTCACGGTGGTGTACGCCACCCCGATTCGCCGGGGGGAATGCCGCCTGTTTGCCCGCTTTCCCTTTCGTTTTGAATCGGCCCTGCCGGCCCGGCTGCTGCGGCTCCGGCCCCAGTGGCTGCAGCACATCGGCAACCACACCGTGCTGGAGGACGACCAGGTGTTCCTGCATTGGCAGGAGCGGGTGCTGGAGCAGCGCGGTGGCAGCGAGGCCGCCACGCGCAATTGCTTTCTCGCCACCAGCGCCGATCGCTACGTGCGGGCGCTGCACGACTGGCAGAACCGCTATGCCGGTGAGCCCTTCCTGGGGCAACGGCTCCCACCACGCCTCAGCCGCGACCAGCTGATGGATCGCTACGAGGCCCACACCCGCCATTGCCGCAGCTGCTCCGGTGCCCTGCGGCAACTGCAGCGTCTCAACCAGATCGGCCTGGTGCTGGCGGGGCTGGGGCTGGCACTCACGGCCTGGATGGGGGCGAGCCCCGCAGGCGCCGTAGGGCTGCTGGTGGCGGCTGCGGCCCTGGGGCTGCGGTGGCCCTGCAGCCGCTGGATCAGGGGATTGCGCCGTGGCAGCGGCCTGGCGCCCCGCAACCGCTGAGCCAGCCTCAGCGCCGCCCAGCCAACACTGCCCGCAGCTTGCGCTCGAAGATCAGGCCGGCCGTCACCAGGGTGATGGCATTGGCGGCAATCAACGGGCCATCCCCCGTGAGCAGGCCGTACACGCCCCACAGGGCGATGCCAGCTGTGAACAGGGCATACATGCGCAGGGAAATGCCGCGGGTATCGCCACTGCGAATGGTTTTGAGCGCCTGGGGGATGAAGCTCACAGTGGTGAGGCTGGCGGCCACGTAGCCGAGGGCGGCAATGGCGGGGGGATGGGGGCTCACGGTGATGGGCGCTCAGAGGGGACAGTCAGAAGGGACAGTGGGCCTGAAACTGCAGCGGCTCACCGCTGAAGGGATGCTGGAACGCCAGGGCACTGGCATGCAGCCGCAGCCGATCCGATCCGGGTGCCCGTGGAGAGCCATAGAGGGGATCCCCCAGGATCGGATGGCCCAGGGCGGCCAGATGCACCCGCAACTGATGGGAGCGGCCGGTGTGAGGGGTGAGCTCCAGCCGGCTCCAGCCCTGATCCGGCACCGTCCCCAGCACCCGCCAATCGGTGCGGCAGGGTTTGCCCGTTGGATCCGGGCCGTAGAGAGGAGGCCGATCGCTGCGCTTGCCGATGGCCAGGGTGATGCAGCCCGCCTGCTCGAGCGGCACGCCGGCCACATCGGCCCGGTAGGTCTTGCGCACCAGCCGCTGGGCAAACAAGCCGCTCAGGGCCCGGTGCAGCTCCGGGGTGAGGGCCAGCAACAGCAGGCCGGAGGTGTCCCGATCCAGGCGGTGCACCAGCTGGGCAGTGGGCCAGGTGCCGCGCAGGCGGGTGAGCAGGGAATCGGCCAGGGCCGGGCCGAGCCCCGGTTGGCACAGCAGTCCGGAGGGCTTGTTCACCACCAGCAGATCGCCATCCGCCGCGATCAGCCATGGCTTCAGGGCCGGCGGCAGGCCGTTCACTCCGCAATCAAACGAGCAATTTGATTGCGGCCGTTGCCTTTGGCCAGATAGAGGGCCTGATCGGCCCGATAGAAGAGATCGGCGAAGCTGTGATCCGATGGCGCCAGGTTGGTGAGCCCACCACTGATCTGGGGGTGGTAATCGGAGTGGCTGAAGATTCCGCCCATGGCCGCCACATCGCTGCGAATCGCCTCGGCGATGGCCATGGCACCGCTGTCATCGCCATCCACCAGCAGCACGGCGAACTCCTCGTCGCCAATGCGGCCAAACAGATCCTGCTCCCGCAGGCGCCGTTGGGTGAGCTTGCAGACATCCACCAGCACCTGATCCCCGGCCTGATGTCCCCAGCGGTGATTGATCTGGCGGAAGTCGTCGATATCGAAGTTCAGCAGGAACAGCCCATGTCCCTGCTGGCGGGCCCGCTCCATCTCCTGCGCTCCCAGGCGGAAGAAGCTGGCCCGATTGAACAGCCCTGTGACTGGACAGAGGCTGCTCACACGGCGCAATTCGATCTCACGCATGACCAGATCCGCCATCAGCTGCAGCATCTCCAGCTGATCCGGTTGGAGGCTGCGGGGCTTCTGATCGATCACACAGAGGGTGCCGAGCTTGTGTCCCTCGGACGACTGCAGGGGCGCGCCGGCGTAAAAGCGGACGTGGGGGGACGTGAGCACCAGGGGATTGGTGTTAAAGCGCTCATCAGCGAGGGCATCAGGCACCACCAGCACCCCTTCAGCCGCAATGGCATGGGCACAGAAGGCCATCTCCCGGGGGGTCTGGTTCACCACGAGACCATGGCGGGCCAGGAACCACTGGCGATCGCGATCCACCAACGACACCAGCGCAATCGGCATGTCCAGGGCTTCGCTGGCCAACTGGACGATGCGATCAAAATGGGCATCCGGGGCCGTATCGAGCACCCCATGGCGCTGCAGATCCCGCAGACGCTGGTCCTCATCCGCGGGGATGGGGTAATCGGGGAAGGGCGGCACGGGATTCTTGGCCTTGCAGCTCAGCCTACGAAGGCCAACCGTTGCTGGGCAGTGGCCGGTGACTGCAGCCCTGGCCACACTGCCAGCAGCAGACAGCAGGCCCATGGCACTGGATCGCTTCAAGCAGGCCCTGGCGGCCCTGCTGGACCAGGCTCCAAGCGACCCGCTGGAGCGGGACGAGTACTTCGAGCTCCACACCCTGCCGACCGGCGGCGGCGAGGGATTTGAAGTGGTGATCTGTGATGAAGACCATGAAATCTTCGCCGCGATCTACACCGCGAAACTCTTCGACGAAGGCGAGCCAGGCCAGGAGACGGTGGAAGCCCTGGTGCCCCCCTTCCTGGAGGCGGCCTACGGCCTCACCAGCGAGGAGTGGCAGGCCACGGAACCCTTCGACCTGGGCTGGCGTAGCCGCGAATACCTCTGGTTCATGGAGTTCACGGTGCCCGGTCTCAAGCCGGAGTGTCGCTTCGAGGCTTGAGGTCCCCCGCGGGGCCGCCCTCCACCCACACCAGCTGCAGGGCTTCCTGGCGCCGACTGAACAGCAGCAGGCCAGAGGAATGCTCCGGCAGGGGCAGGCCGGTGGCCGCCCGCAGCTGGGCCCGCTCCACCAGGCCCACACCGCAAGTTTCCACCAGCAACACCGGCAGGGTGCCGGGCTGTCCGCGCATCGCCTGCAGATCCAGGGCCTGGCGGGCGGCCTGGACAGCCCGCTCGCTGCCGAGACGCTCCAACAGCTGGGGCCAGAGGTGATTCACGGGTGTTGCCGCCACCAGATCCAGCTCCGCTGCCTGCATGGCCTGCCCGCGCCCATTCCAGCCTCCAGCTTGCACCTCAGGCCCGACTGAGCTGAACGAAATGGGGAGCGAACAGAAACACCCGCTCACCCAGGCGCTGCTGCTGGCCATCCAGGGCGAAAGCCCCGCCCGCCATGAAATCCGCAGCCCGCTGCATCTCCGCCGCCGGCATGGCGCTGAGGTTGAGCAACACGGTGGCGTGATCCCTCAGGGCCATCACGGCCTCCTGCACATCTTCAAGACGGGTGGGATGCATCACCACCACCTCCGCTCCCCAGGCGTGGGGATCCGGCGCAAATCCGGGTGGCAGGGAATCCATCCCTTCAAGGTGACGGCTCCTCGGCCTCGGCGCCAGTCCCCGCAGGGCAGGCCTGTTCGAGCATCTCAGCGGTGGGGAGGATCGTCTCGAGTTCGTCCTCGTTATCGAGGAAGGCCTCGAAGGAGCGATAGCGGCGGATGGTGGGGGCGTAGCTGGGATCGGCACAGATCTCCTGCCAGCTGAGCTCCTTGGGTTTCACCTCCTGAAATCCGGCCAGCGCCTCGGCAAGATCACCGGCATCACTGAATCCCTCGCCCTGCCAGAGCAGCTCAAAGAACGTCATGGCAGAACCGGCGAAAGGCTCAATCTATGGAGGCTCGAGGCTGCTCCCAGCCGCAGCCGCCCTGGTGTTGGTCGTCAGTCCTCAACCGGCCAATGCTGAGGTCATTGATCCTCCGGAGCGGTACATAGCAACAGGTCAGGCCCTAGAACACCAGGCCTTGCAGCAGCAACAGCCCAACCAAAACCCCGATGCTGGCTGTGAGCTGCTGTATCGGGCTCAAGTGGCCTTCGCCCAGGCCGTAGACCGGGGCCTGGATGCCGCAGAAGCCGAGATCGACAGGATCGAAACAAGGCGACAAGCCCTGCAGTGCCCGGCCCGTTAGGTCACCGTGAGCGGCTCCAGCAGACCACTGGCGCCATAGCGACGCACCAGCTCCAACGCAATCCCGGGCTCAGGCCGCCAGCGCAACAGGCAGGCCACGGGATCCCCCAGCTGGCGCCCCATCACCGTGGCCAGCTCCAGCCCTGGCTGCACGCACCAATGGCCAGGCCCCAGCAACTGCACCGCAAGCAACGGCTCCGGAGCCGGATCCACAACGCCAGGACGCGCCTCCACCACGAGCACAAAGGTCTCCAGGTCGGCGCTGCCATGACGCAGCACCACCCGGCGCCGCCGATCCCCGTGCACAAGGCAAAGCTCCGCGAACCAGGGCCACGGACCAATGCGATCAGGCCCCAGGCTCCAGTGGCCGCTGGGGGCAATCTGCATCTCGGGCGGGGGCTCCTGGAAACGCATGCTGCGCACCTGGCCCGTGTGGCAGTAGGTGAGGGCAGCTTCGATCGCACCGCCGCTGTCCGTCACCTGCAGGCTGGTGGGGAAGCGTTCCTGCTCCTGGCCATCGGCACCACAGCGGATGAACGTGCCATCCCAGCAGCCACCATTGGGGCCCATCAAACGCTCGCGTGCACCGGTGGATTCCACGACATTCACCCGCGAGAGGTCAGCAGAATCATCTCCAACTCCCGCCTCCCCCTGTGATGGGCCGCTGGCTTCCCGCTCGGCTGACACTGCCCCTGCTGATCCTGGCAGTGCCCTGGCTGCAGGAACTGGTGGACCAACTGCTGTTCGGCGGTCGCTGGAACCTGCCCATGCTCCCTTTGGCCAGTGGCGGCAGCCTGGTGGGCGTGCTCACGGCGCCCTTCAGCCACGGCGATTTCAGTCATCTGCTCAGCAACAGCCTGCTGTTCCTGCCGCTCTCCTGGCTGGTGCTGGCCAAGAGCCGCCGCGATTACCTGGCCGTGTGGCTTGGTGTGTACGCCTGCGCGATCCCCGTCTGGCTGGTCTGGCCCCAGGGCAGCCATGGCCTATCTGGCGTGGTGTACGGCCTGCTCGGCTATCTGATGGTGATCGGCTTTCTGGAGCGCCGGCTCAGCACCCTGGCCCTATCCGGCTTCTGCCTGATCGCCTGGGGAGGCGTTTTGCCCAGCCTGCTGCCGTTTGCCTCGCCGGCCGGCGTCAGCTGGATCGGCCATGTGTCGGGATTTGCGGGCGGCGTCGTGGCGGCCCTGGCCATTCACCGCGAGCAGCCCACCTGAAGCCAGGCCCTTACCGAGAGCGGCATTCCCCCTGTGGGTAACAACTCATTGCACGGCCAGGTCAGGATCGATGGGCTCGATAGCGTCTCCACCAGAGCTGCTTCACAGCCATGGTCGTCGGCGAAGTGTTTCTGGAAAGCCTCTCCACAGGCGTAATCACCGCTGAAGAAATCGCCTGGATCACGCGACAGCAAGCCAGCTTCAACCGGCAGGAGGAAGCCACGGCCTTGAAGCTCGGTCGCCTGTTGGATGAAGGCCGCATTCAGATCGGCTGCCGGCTCCTGGGCACCTGAGAACATCCGCGATTGATGACATCGTTTGACACCGCCTTCAGGGATCTGTTGCGTCTGGCACCCGGCCCTGTTTTCCCACGGGCTCGAGCGCTCTATTTCCACAAATATCCCCTCGAGGGCAAGGGCGCAGCGCCCTTTCGCACCCATCTGATGGACGAGGAGATCGAGGAACCAGAAGCCCTCCAGGGCGGTGGCTATCTGGTGCGGGCCCTTCGCTTTGCCGTGGTGTTCTGGGATGGTGTGCCCCTCGCCAGCACGCCGAACTTTGCGGCTTATCTGACACAGCAGTGGCAACTGAACCCTGTAGACCTGAAGCAGGAATCAGGGCTGTGGTTCAGGGACGAAGGCCATTACGCCAGCTTCACTGCCCCAGCTCTCTATCGCTCTAAATCAGCTGAGGATGGGCAGGATCCCCTTTGAAGGGGCCGACCACGGCTGACGTAATCCAGCCGCCATAGAAACCACCAGGCTGGGGAATCACCCGCTCCCCATTCACCCAACAGCCATCCATCTGGGCCGGGTAAAGGGCATACCAGCCGGCCAGAGGCGCAAACGCCGCCGTGGGCTCCGGGTATTGCCACACGGCGCGTTGCAGGCATTGGCCGGCCACCACCACATCGAAGTAGCGGGCCAGCCCCTTCCACTCGCAGAAGCTGCGGCCAGGAACTGGCCGCAGCAAGGAGAGCGCCATCGCTTCGGGTGGCAGGTAGTAGGTGGGGGGATGGAAGGTTTCCAGCACCCTCAGGCTGTGATGGGTGTCACACAGCAGCTGGCCCAGCACCTTCACCACCACATGGTCGGTACAGGGCACCAGGGCGGGTGGACGCGGATAGTCGCAGACATGCTCCTGATCCATGGGGCCTGTCCCTCAGCCGGGGATGAAGCTGCGCAGCTTGCGGGCCTCCAGGCCAGCGCGGCGCTGCAACTCGGCATCGCTGAGCGCCTCCTCCGCACGCACCTGGGCGGCGATCACATCGGCCTCCTCCAGCGCGAACCCATGGCTGGCCGCCAGGGCCAACAACTCTTGAACCTCCACGGGCTGGCGCAACCGCTCCACCAGGTCCGGCGTGGTGCGCGCGTGGGCCAGGAAGGCGTCGAGTTGGGCGAGCGACAACGGAGCTCCGATCGGCTGGATCTGTCCTAGCGGTTGGGGCCCAGGGATGCGGGCTCGCCAAGCAGGCCAGCAGCCCGCAGACTTGGATCAGCAGATCCGCCGAACCATGGCATCCAGCCCCCAGACGCGCGAGCTGGCCAGGGCCTTGCCCAATTGGATGCGCTGGGGAGGGGCGGGCCTCACCGCCCTGGTGGCGGTGCTGTTTGTGGTGGTGCTGCTGCAGGTGCGGCAGCAGGGGCAACGGCTGCAAACGCTGCAGAACCGGCTGCAAACCCTGGAAAACGCCAACGATCTCGGCCGCACCAATGCCCTCGAGGAGCAGCTGCGCAGCACGGTGCAGCGGTTGCAGCGGCTCGAAACCCTCGACACCACCGTGCAGGCCCTGAGCCGGGAGCAGGAAGCCCTGCGGCAGCAGATCAGCAGTCGGCCCGAGCTGAGCCTGCCACCGGCGGATGGCGGCCTGCTGCCGGCACCCGCACCTGCCAAACCCAAGGCGCCCCCGCAGCCCCTCACCCCGGAATGAGCCGCACCACCCCCTCCGCCGCCCGACGCCTGGCGGCGGTGCAGAGCCCCGTGATCCCCGTGATGGGGGGGCTGATCGAGCAGACCCCGGGCACCCTCTCCCTGGGCCAGGGGATGGTGGCCTGGGGCCCACCGGACGCGGTGATCTCAGCCGCCCGGCAGGCCCTGCAGGGCGATCCCCAGGTCCACCGCTATGGCCCGGTGGAGGGGCTGCCGCCCCTGCGGGCCGCCATCGCACAGCACCTGCACCAGCACCACGGGCTCGACCTGGAGGCCAGCGCGGTGCTCGTGACCGCCGGCAGCAACATGGCCTTCAACGCCGTGGTCCAGGTGCTGTGCGATCCCGGCGATGAAGTGATCCTGCCGGTGCCCTACTACTTCAACCACGCGATGGCGATCCGCCTGGCGGGGGGCGTGCCGGTGGCGGTGGAGGCGGGAGTGATCCCGGATCCCGAGCGGCTGGCGGCGGCGATCACCCCCCGCAGCCGCGCCATCGTGACGGTGTCGCCCAACAACCCAAGCGGGGCCGTGTTCCCCCCCGAGGTGCTGAGGGCGATCAACCAGCTCTGCGCCGATCGCGGTCTGCTGCACATCAGCGACGAGGCCTATGCCCTGTTCAGCTATGGCACCGCCCAGCACTGGAGCCCCGGCAGTGTCCCCGGCAGCAGTGCCCACACCGTGACCCTCGGCTCCCTGTCCAAGAGCCACGGCATGGCGGGTTGGCGCCTGGGCTACGCCGCGGCCCCGAGAGCGCTGATGGCGGAGCTAGCCAAGGTGCAGGACACGATCCTGATCTGTGCTCCGCAGCTCACGCAGCACGCGGCCGTGGCAGCGCTCGAGGCCGGCAGTGGCTGGTGCCTGGAACGCATCGCCACCCTGGCGGAGCGGCGGACCCAGGTGCTCCAGGCCCTGGAGCAACCCGAGGTGCCCTGGCGGCTGATGGCCCCACCGGAGGGGGCCTTCTATGCCCTACTGAACGTGACCACGCCCCTCAGCAGCGATGGGGCCATGGAGCGGCTGATCCGCGAGCACCGGGTGGCCCTGGTGAGCGGCAGCAGCTTCGGCTTGCGGGGCTGCTGCCTGCGGCTCAGTTACGGCATGCTCGGCGAGGCCCAGTTGCAGGAGGCCCTGGATCGGCTCACCCAGGGGCTGCTGGCGATTGCGCAGGTGTAGGGCTCAGTCCTCAATGCGCACCCAGTGGCCGAACAGCGCCTCCATCTGGCCACGGGCCTGCTCGCGGGTCAGCCAGGCATTGATGTAACGGCGCAGGGCAACGTCATCACCGGCAATCGCCCACACCAACTCCCCGGCAAGGCGATCTGCAAAGGGAGCGATCAAGCTGGTCCGCGGGTGCAGCACGGCCCAGGTGGATCCGGCTTCCGCCGAGGTGAGCAACCCATCGAAACGGGACTGGCCGGCGGCGGAGAAGAACTGGCGCTTGTCTGCCAGGGGCAACAGCTGCAGGCTGAGCTGGCCAGAGGGTCCCACCAGCTCGCTGCGGAGCTGATCCCGCAGGTCGCCCGTGAGCAGTTGCGGATCACTCACCGCCAGCACCAGGGGCCTGCCCAGGGGGTGGTCACGCAGGTTCTGAACCAGGGCCACCTTGGCATCGGGCACCACCAGAGCCAGATGCACCCGCTGGTAGCCCTGGCTTAACTGATGGCGCACCGCCCGCTGAGGGCTGGTCTGGATCCCGCCAACCGCCAGATCGATGCGGCTGGAATCCAGCCAGCTCTCCAAGGCCTCCAGGTTGGCCTCACGGACCTCGAGCCGTACCCCCAGGCTGCTGGCAAGGCCTTCCACCAGATCGATGTCATAGCCAACCAGCTCACCCCGGGCGTTGCGGTACGCCCAGGGCAAACCATCGGCCCGCACGCCCACGCGGAGAAGGCCGCGCTTGAGGATGGCCGCCAGGGAAACAGGCTCAGGGATGAGCTGGCGGAGCGCAGCCGGTTGTGGGCGAGCGGCTGAGGAGCGCAGACCCAGGAGTTTCTGGTCGTTGCGGTAGGTCCCCTGAAGCGAACGCGCCAGATGGGCCCGGGCCGCCGCGCCAAGGCCAGCCAGCAGAAGGGTGGAGGCCAACAGCATGCCCAGCAGCTGGAGGGGCTTGAGCCGCAGCGCGCCCACCACGCGCCCATACAACAGAACCGCAAGCACCACCAACCCTTCGAGGGCCAACACCTTCTCGAAGCGGTAGAGCCACTCACCATTGATGTACACGAGCTGGAGCAGGTCCATGGGCAAACCACGGGACTCCAACTCCTGGCGCATCACCACCTTCAGACCCGACACAGAAGCGGGGATGGCCGTGAGCAACATCCGGGCTGTTTCGCCGGGACGAAGCGGTTGGTCCACATACCAGCCCGCAAACGGGATGAACCACAGAGCCGCCACCTGCCCCAACGTGGGCAGGGCAAATCCGAGCGACACCAGGGGAGCGATTTCATCAACCGCCTCGGGATGGCGGCACTGGGGATCCAGTGCAACCGGCAGCTCCTGGCGCAGGTTAGTGACCAACAGCGGCAGGGCAATCAGCAAGTTCGCACTGCTGGCCGTGAACGCCAGCGGGCCGCGCAGACAGCGCCACAGGGCAGCTGGTGACAGGGGCGTAAGCACCAGCACCAGGCCAACGCACAGCAGACTCAGGAGCAGAAAGGCCACCAGCGAGAGCTGAAAAAAGCCCTGAATGCGCAGCAGCTGCGACCAGTCAAGACGCGCCACATTGAGCGCCGTAAGGGCAAAAATGCCGTAGGGGATGACGCGAGCCACCAGCTTGTTGAGGCGCACAAACAGCTGGCGCATCACCTCCAGAGGCTCGAGCAGCCGGCCCTTGTTATCAATGCCCTGGAGCAACACCCCGAGCACGGAACTGAAGAGCACCACAGCGGGAAAGTTATCGTCTGCCAGGCCACTAAAAATATTGCCTGGCAGGTAAACGTCCAGCAGATCAACAGGTTCCGGCCGCTCGAACAAACCAGAATGGAAGAACTGCGATGTCACCAGTGGGGGCAGGAACTGGGGCAGCACGATCACCACCACACCGGCAGTAATCCACAGCCCCAGCAACAGCAGGAGTCCGGAACGGGCGAAGCTGCGCAGCATCCCCGGCCGCAATGCGCCGAAACCCACCACCAATTCACAGATCAAGAAGGGCATCACCACGATCTGGGACGCCTGCAGAAACACGCGGGCCAAGGGCCGGAGTGCTCCAGTGGCCCCAGGCCAGAGCAAGCCAAAGGTCATCCCCAGCGCCAGCATCATCAGGCACTGATTTCCGATCGAGCGCGGCCAGACCCGAAGAAGCAAGGACGGCATGCGGCTTGACCGAATGAATCAGGAGCGCCGGGATCACTCCATCCCGCAAGATTGGCAGAACCCGGCAGAGCACGTGAGGCCAACGCCACAAGACGTCAGCAGCATGGGGGGCTATGCCGTGTTGCTGATACTGGCCTGGGCCCAGCTGTGATCCGACCCACAACGGGTGACGGTCATCAAAACGGCGCAGCTCTTAGCCCTTCACCGCATCGCCGCTGGCGCTGGGCAGGATGTAGCGCTGCAGGCCAATGAACAGCACCAGCACCGGCAGGATCGACACCACGGATCCCGCCGCCACCAGCCGCCAGTCAAGCGAGAAGCTGCTGGCCAACTGCTGCAGGCCCAGGGGCAAGGTGTAGAGCTTGGGGTCGTCGAGGATCACCAGGGGCCAGAGGAAATCACTCCAGGTGCCGATGAACACGAACATCGCCAGGGTGATGAGATCGGCCCGGGCGGCAGGAATCATCACGTTCCACCACTCCCCCACAGGAGTGCAGCCATCGATGCGGGCCGCTTCCTCCAGCTCCACCGGCACACCGGCGAAACTCTGACGCAGCAGAAAGATGCCGAAGGCCGTGGCCGCCTGGGGCAGGATCAGGGCCCAGAGGGTGTTGCGCAACCCCAGCTGCACCATCAGCAGGTAGAGCGGGATCATCACCACCTGGAAGGGGATCAGGATCGTGGCCACCACCAGAGCCAGCACCAGCCCCCGGCCGGCAAAGCGCATCCGCGCCAGGGGATAGGCCGCCAGGGAACAGAACAGCAGGTTGGCCAGCACTGCCAGACCGCTCACGATGGTGCTGTTCACGATGTAGCCCAGCATGGGGTTATCGCGAAACAAACGCCCGTAGGCCTCCAGACTGGGCTGGCTGGGCAGCAGGGCTGGCGGCGTGGTGAAGATGTCCTCGGCGGGGCCCTTCAGCGACGTGCTCACCAGCCAGAACAGGGGCACAAGCATGGCCAGGGCCACCAGCAAGAGCAAAACCAGCTGCATGGCGCTGGCCGCGAGGCTGCGGGATCGCCCGTTGGTGGGTTCACTCATAA
Organism: Synechococcaceae cyanobacterium; assembly: GCA_947461705.1. Lineage (GTDB taxonomy): Bacteria > Cyanobacteriota > Cyanobacteriia > PCC-6307 > Cyanobiaceae > Vulcanococcus. The sequence continues at coordinate 4,664 of CANHMF010000004.1, read as the reverse complement.
CGACAAACTCTCGGACCGGTTCAGATCCGGGGGCGGTCGGCGGGCGCCAGATCCCCCACCGGCAGGGGCCCCTTCTGGGGATGCAAGGGGGTGCGCTGGCTACCGGCCACCAGGCGATTGAGGGCATTCACGAAGGCCTGGGCCGCCGCCACCACGATGTCGGTGTCGGCGGCGTGGCCGGAATAGAGCACCCCATCGGCCCGTAGGCGAATGGTCACCTCGCCCATGGCATCAATGCCCTCGGTGACGCTCTTCACCGAGAACTCCACCAGCTCGTTCGGCACCCGCGCCAGGTGGTTGAGGGCCTGACAGACCGCATCCACAGGCCCTGTGCCAATGGCAGCCTCGGTGAGCTCCGCCCCATCGCTGTTCACCAGGGTGACGGTGGCCGTGGGTTGCAGGTTGGTGCCCGTGCTCACCTGCACCAGCTTGAGGCTGTAGGCGGCCTCGTCCTGCTGCTGCACCTGCTCACTCACGATCGCCTCGAGGTCGCGGTCGGAGATCTCGCGCTTGCGATCCGCCAGTTCCTTGAACCGGGCGAAGGCATCGTCGAGTGCCTGGCGCTCCAGCGTGTAGCCCAGCTCCTCCAGACGAGCCCGAAAGGCACTGCGGCCGCTCAACTTGCCCAGGGAGATCCGGTTATCGGCCAGGCCGACGGTGCGGGCGTCGATGATCTCGTAGGTGAGGCGGTTCTTGAGCACACCATCCTGGTGAATCCCGCTCTCGTGAGCGAAGGCATTCGCCCCCACGATGGCCTTGTTGGGCTGCACCGCCATGCCGGTGAGATTGCTCACCAGCCGGGAGGTCTTGGTGATCTCCTCGGTGCGCACGCCCGTGAGCGGCTCGCTGCTCTCAGCCGGACGGCCCAGGAAGGGATTGAAGTAGCTGCGGCGCACATAGAGGGCCATCACCAGCTCCTCGAGGGAGGCATTACCAGCCCGCTCGCCGATGCCGTTGATGGTGCACTCCAACTGGCGAGCACCGTTCTTCACAGCCTCGAGGAAGTTGGCCACGGCCAGGCCCAGGTCGTTGTGGCCATGCACCGAGATCACCGCTTGCTCAATGTTCGGCACGTGGCGGTTGATGCCATCGATCAGGGCCCCGAACTCAGCGGGGGTGGCGTAGCCCACCGTGTCAGGGATGTTGATCGTGGTGGCCCCAGCGGCAATGGCCGCCTCGATCACCTGATACATGAACTCCGGATCGGAGCGGCCGGCGTCCTCGCAGGAGAACTCCACGTCGTCCACCAGGGAGCGGGCGTAGGCCACCATCTCGCCGGCGATCTGCAGCACCTCGGCGCGGCTCTTGCGCAGTTTGTGCTCGAGGTGAATGTCGCTGGTGGCGATGAAGGTGTGGATCCGCTTGTGCACGGCGGGGGCCACGGCATCGGCACAGGCCTTGATGTCGCCCTGGGCCGCCCGGGCCAGGCCGCAGATCACCGGGCCATCGGCCGTGCCCACCGCGGCGGCGATGCGCTGCACGGCGTTGAAATCACCGGGACTCGCAAAGGGAAAGCCCGCCTCGATGATGTCGACCCCGAGGCGAGCCAGCTGCTGAGCGATCGCCAGCTTCTCCTCAAGATTGAGGCTGGCGCCAGGAGATTGCTCCCCATCGCGCAGGGTGGTATCGAAGATCAATACCCGGCCGGGATCGCGGGCCATGGCGGCTACAAGTCGGAATGGTTATGAGTTAGCCCCAGTCTAGGGGTGTGGCGTGGCGTCGGACTGCTGTGGTCAGCTGGAGCGGCTGAACACAGGCGCCTGGAGGGCCTCGGCTTTCTCCAGCTGGGGCCGCAGGCTGGCCAGATCGACAAAGCGATCGGCGGCGTTACGCAGCTCTCGCGGCACCATGCCATCGGTGCTCATCACCACGATCTTGAGGCCCCGGGCCCGCAGCACCTCCACCAGGCGCTCCAGATCGCGACTGCCGCTCAGCAGCCACACCTCATCAGTGCGGTGGGCCACAGCCATCAGGTCGATGGCGATCTCCACATCCAGGTTGGCCCTGGCAAACTGCCGCTGCTCCGGGTCGTTACCGAACTCCCGCAGGGGCTTGGCCCGCACCGTGAAGCCCAGGCTGGTCAGCGCATCGCGGAAGGGCCGCTGGTCGGTGGGGTCCTTCAGGCCGGTGTACCAGAAGGCACTGCCGATCTCCAGGCCAGGGGTAGCCGTGGCGTACTCCAGCAGACGGCGCGGGTCGAAGAACCAGCCCAGCTTCTGCTGGACGTAGAACATGCTGTGGCCATCGACCGCCAGAGCCAGCTGCATCGGCACCCCATCACTGCACTTGAGCCTAGAAGCTGCACCTAAAGTTGCCGCACTGCGAGGTGGGCCCTTGGCCGCCGGCGACCTGGCCCTGGTGCTTCACGCGCACCTCCCCTATGTGCATTCCAGCGAGCCTGGCTCCCTGGAGGAGGACTGGTACTTCCAGGCCCTGCTCGAGTGCTACATCCCCCTGCTGGAAACCCTGGAGGCGGCGGCCGCCGATCCAGCCCAGAGCCCACGGCTGAGCCTCGGCCTCTCGCCCACCCTGCTGTCGCTGCTGAGCAGCGCGGAGCTCAGCCGCCGCTTCGGCCCCTGGCTCACAGTGCGGCTGGAGCTACTGCAGCAGGCCCCTAGCAGCCATGCCACGGCCGCCGCTGCCCTGGCCCAGCGGCTGGAGCACACGGCCGCCATCTGGCAAGGCTGCAATGGCGATCTGCTGCCCCGATTCCGCCTGCTGCAACAGGCGGGGGTGCTCGATCTGCTCACCTGTGCCGCCACCCACGGCTACCTGCCCCTCCTGCGCGACTGTCCTGAAGCCGTGCGGGCCCAGCTGCTCACGGCGGTGCGGGAGCACGAACGGCTGCTGGGGGTACGCCCCCAGGGCATCTGGCTGCCGGAATGTGCCTATTACGAGGGGCTCGATCGGCTACTGGTGGGCTGCGGACTGCGCTACGCCATCCTTGACGCCCACGGCCTGCTGCACGGCCTGCCGCGTCCCCGCTACGGGGTGTATGCCCCCATCTGTACCCCCGCGGGCATGGCGTTCTTCGCCCGCGACAGCGAATCCACCCTGCCGGTGTGGAGCGCACGCGAGGGCTACCCAGGCGACGCCAGTTACCGGGAATTCCACCGCGACCTGGGCTGGGATCTGCCCCCAGACGAACTGAGCCAGCGCGGCATCGACTGCCCCCGGCCCCTCGGTCTCAAGCTGCACCGGGTGAGCGGCCGCCAATGCCCCCTCGATCAGAAGCAGGCCTACGACCCCGAGGCCGCCCTGGCGGCTATCCGCCGCGACGCGGTCCACTATCTGGAGGGGCGGGGCCGGCACCTGCAGGCGCTGGGCACCGCCATGGACCGCCGCCCCCTGCTGGTGGCGCCCTTTGATGCGGAGCTCTTTGGACACTGGTGGTTTGAAGGGCCCCAATTCCTGGGAGAACTGTTCCGTCAGGCCCCGGCAGCCGGGGTGGGCCTCGTGACCCTGCGGGAAAGCCTCAGCCGCGGCGATGCCCTGCAGCTCTGCCAGCCCTCCCCCTCCAGCTGGGGGCAAGGGGGCTACCACCACTACTGGTTGAACGAGAGCAATGCCTGGGTGATCCCCGAGTGGCATCGGGCCTCGCGGGCCATGGTGGCGCGGGTGGCCAAGGGGGTCGGCAGTGCCGAAGCCCGCGACCTGCTGCATCAGGCCGCTCGCGAACTGCTACTGGCCCAGAGCTCGGACTGGAGCTTCATCCTGCGGGCCGGCACCACCACCGAACTGGCCCGCGAACGCATCCAGCGGCACCTCACCCGCTTCTGGCGGCTGTTGGAGGCCATCGACACCGGCAATCCTCCCCCCGCGGACTGGCTGGAGGCCGTGGCCCGTGAGGATGGCCTGTTCCCCCTGGTGAACGCGGCCGACTGGGCCCGGCTGCCACCCCCATGACCACCACCCCCCGGCCCGTGCTGGAGCCCCAGGAGCAGCAACAGCTGCTGAGGGCGGGACTCCCCACTGAACGCGGCTTTGCGGCCCACCTGCAGGCCGGGGGCCTGCGGGAGCCCCGCCGCGGCAGCCTGCGGGTGCTGCAACTGAACCTGGGCAGGCTCTGCAACATGACCTGCAGCCATTGCCACGTGGAGGCGGGGCCCCATCAGGGGCACACCCAGATGCCCGCGGTGGTGGTGGACCAGTGCATCGCGGCGATCCAACGCCTGCGGCCCGCGGTGGTGGACCTCACCGGCGGAGCGCCGGAGCTCCACCAGCAGTTTCGGCAGTTGGTGAGGGCTGCACGCGACCAGGGCTGCCACGTGATCGACCGCTGCAACCTCACGGTTCTGTTGCTGCCGGCCCTGGCCGATCTGGCCGGCTTCCTGGCGGAGCAGCACGTGGAGATCGTGGCCAGCCTGCCCAACCCCGAGGCCGCCGCCACCGACGCCCAGCGGGGTGAGGGCACCTGGGAGGCCTCCATTCAGGCGCTGCATCGGCTGAACGCCCTGGGCTATGGCCAGGGCCATCCCAACCTGCCGCTCACGTTGATGAGCAACCCCAGCGGCACCCACTTGCAACACCTCACGGCCTGCGATGAACGGTCCTGGAAACAACGCCTCCAGGCTGAAGCGGGTGTGAGCTTCGACCGCCTGATCGGCCTGAACAACATGCCGATTGCCCGCTTCCTGCAACAACTGGACAACGAAGGGCAGGTG
>CANHMF010000003.1 GCA_947461705.1 Synechococcaceae cyanobacterium | reverse complement strand
GGCTGCCAGCCGCCCGTGGGACTCACGCTGCTCGTGGCGGAGAAGCCGCCCAGGGCCACGCGGTTGGGAATGTGGCTCATCGAGAGCATCAGGTCGAGCTGACGCCCCTGCGCCAGGCTGATGCAGGCTTGGAAATCGGGCTCGCGCACGTTGCCCAGCAAGTTGGCCCAGTCCGCCAGGCTGCCTCGGGTGTCGAAGTCGAACGGAATCACCTTCTCCACCGCCGGCACCAGCGTCCAGGCGGCCGCGGCGGCAGGGGCACAGGCCACCTGCACCTGGGCCTGGAGCTGGCTGGCCACCGTCGCCACGGCCGGCAGGGCCTCCAGCTGGCTGGTGATGCCGCCCGGAAGCAGAAACAGAACGCGCATGGCGGCGGGCAGCTAGGGCGGGTCGCGGGCTGATTGTATGGAGGTTGGATCAACCAGGCTCAGGAGGCCGCCCGCTTGTGCATTTGCTGATCGCCTGCGCCGGCAGCGGCCGCCGCATGGGAGCGGAGCGCAACAAGCTGCTGCTGGAGGTGGCGGGGCGGCCAGTCCTCGCCTGGACCCTGGAGGCGGCCCTGGCCTGCGCTGACATCCGCTGGATTGGCATCGTGGGCCAGCCCATCGATCAGGCTGCCATTGAGGACGTGGTGGCCGCGGTCAACCCCGACCGTCCCGTGGTGTGGATCCAGGGAGGCGACACCCGCCAGGAATCCGTGAGCAACGGCCTCGCTGCCCTGCCGCCGGCGGCCAGCTCTGTGCTGATCCACGACGGGGCTCGCTGCCTGGTGGATCCCGACCTGATCAGTCGCTGTGCCCAGGCCGTGGCCGCTGGTGCGGCGGTGATCGCGGCTGCGCCCGTCACCGACACGATCAAGCGAGTGGATGGCGATGGCGTGATTCAGGACACGCCGGATCGCTCCCAGCTCTGGGGTGCCCAGACCCCCCAGGGTTTTCCGGTGCAACAGCTCAGGGCTGCCCACGCCCGTGCCGTTGCCGAGGGCTGGAGTGTCACCGATGACGCCTCCCTGTTCGAGCGCTTGGGTTGGGCGGTGCAGGTGATTGAGGCCTCCCCCTCCAACATCAAGATCACCACCCCCTTCGACCTCACCATTGCCGCGGCGGTGTTGGCCGGCCGCTAGAGCACCTGCAGCACACCCCGGTGGGCATCCAGCCGGGCCTGAACGCCCAGGGGGAGCGCGGCATTGCCGGGCTCATGGCCCACCGGCAGCTGGGCGAGTACGGGGATGCCCAGGTCGGCGGTGCGCTCCCGCAGCACCTGCTCGAGGCTGAAGCAGGTGTCCGGATCGCGCGCGTCGTCGTCATGGCATTGGCTGAAGCTGCCGAAGCCGATGCCAGCCAGTTGCTGCAGGGCACCGCTGAGGCGCCAGTGGGTGAGCATGCGGTCGATGCGGTAGGGGGCCTCGCCCACGTCCTCCAGCACCAGCACCGCGCCGCGCAGATCCGGGAGGTGGGGGGTTCCCAACAGGTGGGTGGCCACGGTGAGGTTGCCCACCAGCAGCGGACCTATCGCCACGCCTGCGCTCCAGGCCGCCCCCGTGAGCTCTGCCAGCGGCTCGCCGAACAGCAACTGCCGCAGTCGTTCCTGGCTCCAGGCGGGCTCGGTGGCCAGGGTGGTCACCAGGGGGCCGTGGATGCCGCCGCAACCCCCTTGGGCCCGTTGGGCCCATAGCAGTGAGGTGACATCCGAGAAACCCAGCAGCCAGCCGTCTGGCAGAGACAGGGACTGATGGGCTTCAAGGAGCCGGGCGGCACCCCAGCCACCGCGGATGAAGGCCGTGAGCGGGGCTGGGGGCAGCAGGTCGCCGTGGCGCTGCGGGTCGGCCCCGGCCAGGTAGCCCCAGCGACGCAGAGGCTCGGGGTGGCGCTCCACCTGCAGACCCCAGCTCTGCAGCACGGCGCTGCCGGCCTCGAGCCGCTCCAGGTTGTCCAGGGCTGAGCTGGCAGCAGCCAGCTGCACCCGGTCCCCCGCCCGCAGGGGGCGCGGCAGCTGGCCTGTCATGCCGGCAGTCCCCCGCCCGTGCGTCCCAGCACCAGGCCCAGCAGCAGCAGGGATCCCAGCAGCACCTGGTGACGAAAATGCAGTCCGTAGGCCGAGCGCGGCAGTTCGGGCCGGCGCAGCAGCCAGGCCTCCCGCAGCAGTCCGGCCGTGGCCACCGCCCAGATCAGCCAGAAGAGCAGTCCGACCCCCTGCAGCCCTGCGGCGATGGCCAGCAGCACGGCGGTGGCGCCGTAGCAAAGCCCCACGGCCGTAGGGGCCTGGGCCCCGAGGCTGAGGGCGCTGCTGCGGATGCCAAGGGCTGCGTCATCGGGGCGGTCGGCCATGGCGTACACCGTGTCGAACCCGAAGGTCCACAACAGCGTGGCCGCCCAAGTGGTGAACAGCGGCCAGCCGCCATCGAGCTTGCCCGTGGCGGCGCCCCAGGGGATCAGTACGGCGAAGCCCCAGCACAGGGCCAGCACCGCTTGGGGAAAGGCAAACCAGCGCTTGGCGGAGGGGTAGAGCAGCACTGGCGGCAGGGTGGCCAGGGCCAGGGCCAGGCACAGGCCGCGGCTGCTGGCAGGTAGACCCCAGAGCACTACCGCCAGGGCCGCCAGCAGGCACAGCCCCAGCAGCACCAGGGCTGACGAGACGCCGAGACGGCCGCTGGCCAGCGGGCGCTGGCGGGTGCGTTCCACCTGGGGGTCGATCCGTCGATCCCACAGGTCGTTGGCCACGCAGCCCGCCCCGCTCACCGCCAGGCCCCCCAGCACAATCCAGCCCACCAGCACCGCTGGTGGCGGGGTGGCCGGCAGCAGCCACAGGCTCCAGCCGGCCGGGATCAGCAGGATCAGCCGGCCACTGGGCTTGTCCCAGCGCAGCAGGGCCAGCCAGGCCTGAACCAGTTCAAGGGCTGCGGCCACAGGCTGGCCTTTCTCCAGTGTTGGGCCGCACGTTAGGCGGCCCGGCGATGCGAAAGTGCCAGCAGCCCCGCCTGCTGTCCCGCGTGACCGAGACCTCCGCCGGTAATGGCACAGCTGGGAGCCGGCCGGTGGCCGGCATCGACATCGGCACCAATTCCATTCACCTGCTGATCGCAGCGGTGGATCCGGCCCTGCGCAGCTTCTCGGTGGTGCTCACTGAGAAATCCACCACCCGGTTGGGGGAGCGCGATCCTGAAACCGGCGATCTCAGCGCCGAGGCGATTGAGCGGGCCTTCATCACCCTGCGCCACTGCCGGGAGCTGGCCGCCAGCCACGGCGTCCAGCCCGGCGATGTGGTGACAGCCGCTACCAGTGCCGTGCGCGAGGCCCCCAATGGTCGCGAATTCCTGCAGGCCATCCAGGAGCAGCTGGGCCTGGAGGTGGATCTGGTGAGTGGGCCGGAGGAGGCCCGCCTCATCTATCTCGGTGTGCTCTCCGGCATGGCCTTCGGGGAGCAGCCCCATCTCATTCTCGATATCGGTGGCGGCTCCACCGAGTTGATCCTGGCGGATGGTCGGGATGCCCGCGCCCTCACCAGCACCCGGGTGGGGGCCGTGCGGCTGCAGCGGGATTTTGTCCACGACGATCCGCTGCCCGCCAAGCGGGTGGAGTTCCTGCGGGCCTACATCCAGGGGAGCCTCGAGCCGGCGGTGCTGAAGGTGAAGCAACGGCTCAACCCGGGGGAATTGCCGGTGATGGTGGGCACCAGCGGCACCGCCATGGCGATCGCGGCCATGGCGGCGGCAGAGGATCCGCGCCCCCCGTTGCGCATGCAGGGTTATCGCGTGCCGCGGGAGCGGCTCAATCAGCTGGTGGCCCGCCTGCTGACCATGACCCCGGAGCAGCGCCGGGCCCTGCCCTGCCTCAATGAGCGCCGCGCCGAGATCATCGTTCCCGGTGCCCTGATCCTGCAGACCGCCATGCAGATGCTCGGTGCCCAGGAGCTGGTGATCAGTGAGCGGGCCCTGCGGGAAGGCCTGATCGTGGATTGGATGTTGCGCAACGATCTGATCGTGGATCGCTTTGCGTTCCAGAGCAGCATTCGCCAGCGCACCGTGCTGCACCAAGTGCAGCGCTACGGCGTGGATCAGGCCCGGGCGGAGCGGGTGGCGGGCTATGCCCTCAGCCTTTACAGCCAGACCCAGGGGGTGTTGCATAACGATGACGGCAGCGGCCGCCAACTGCTCTGGGCCGCGGCGATGCTGCACAGCTGTGGCCAACACATCAATGTGGGGGCCTATCACAAGCACAGCTGGTATCTCATTCGCCACGGCGACCTGCTGGGCTACTCCGACAGTGAGCAGCTGATGGTGGCGGCCATGGCCCGCTATCACCGCCGCAGCCTGCCCAAGAAGCGGCACGAGGCCTGGCAGTTGATCGATGGCCGCGAGCAGCGCCGCACGGTGGCGGCCATGGCCCTGCTGCTGCGGCTCGCCGTTGCCCTGGATCGTCGCCCCCAGGCGTCGGTGGCGGGGATTCAGGTGCGGTCGGATGAAACCAGTGGCCTCAACATCCGGCTGGAGCCCATGGCTGCTGAGCTCGACCTCAGCCTGGAACGCTGGAGCCTGCAGGCCTGTGCCCCGGCTGTGCAGGAAGCCGCTGGTGTGAGCCTCAGGGTGTTGGAGCCGCTGCTGCCGGAGCGGAGGGCTTGAACTCCACCCAGGTCAGCTGATCAATCCGCCCCAGGGTCTTGCCGGGGGCGTCGCCCAGGCTGGCGCGAACGAGATCGGGTCGGCCAGCCAACACCTTGAGCCCCGTGCCCAGGGGGAAGATGCGCGTGCCCTTGAGGTTGCCCTCAAACAGCTGCTTGCCGGAGCTGGTGCGCACCTCGAGCCAGCTGGCCTCCGCACTGGTGAGGCGGAGGCCGGCTGGCGTGGCCACTGGCTTGGAGGGGCCGGGCTGTGGGGCCGGCTGGACCGGAACCAACGGGGCGGGGGCCATGGGCTTGCCGCCGGCCTGGTTGAGCTGTTGCCAGCCCCAGCCCCCCGCTGCGGCCAGGCCAGCCAGCACGGCCACCCAGCCCACAACCGGCAGCAGCGACGCTTGGCTGCCACGGTTGTGGCTGCTCTTGGAGGAGTAGGTGTCTGCGGTGAGAGGGGCCGGGGCCGGCTTGAGGGCACCGGCGCTCTGTTTCAGGGGCGTGATCAAGAGGTTCACGTCCACGCCGAGGGCGTCGGCCACGCGCCGGGCCTGGGCGATCACGAACACCATTTCGGGCAACCGGCTGAAATCACCCGCTTCGAGGGCCTCCAGTTGTTCGGGGCCCATGCGCAGCTGAGCCGCCAGGGCACGGCACTCCATGCCGCGGGCCAGGCGGGCCTCCCTCAGGGTGAGGCCAAGGCGCTCTAGGGCCGACTCGGCAGAGGGCGTTCCAGCGTCGAGGTCCATGGTGGGGGTGCTGGCGCTCACGCGCGGGGCCGACGAACTCGTTGAGGCATTGTGACCCGGATACGCTGGCTTTGCATCACAGCCAGAACCAGGTGCCATAAACGGCACGAACCAGGAAACCTGCAACCATTGAAACCGCTTGCGTGGCAAGGGTTTTCAATGGATTATGGGCGATACTGGATTCGAACCAGTGACCCCTTCCGTGTGAAGGAAGTGCGCTACCGCTGTGCTAATCGCCCGCACCCCTAGAGCCTAAAACATCATGGGCCCCACCTCCGCCCCGCCGCGGAACAGGTGGTGATGGCTGGCTGAATACAGCTTGGATCGGGCCTCCCCGGGAGCGGCCAGCGCTGGGCTCACCACGTACAGGGTGGTGCGGATCAGTTCCCTCTCCTGGCTCACCCGGGCCATTTCGCTCAGGGGTACCACCGTGAGCCACTGGTCGGGCCAGCTGACGCGATAGCCGATTGCCACGGGGGTGTCGGCTGGGTAGTGCCGCAGCAGCTCGGCCTGCACCTGCTCCACGTGGCGCGCACTGAGATAGAGGCACAGGGAGGCCTGCAGGGCCGCCAACCGCTCGAGGGATTCGTTCTCCGGTACTCCCGTCCGACCGCCAGCACGGCTGAGCACGATGGTCTGCACCAGGCCGGGAATGGTGAGTTCACTGCTCAGAGCAGCCGCGGTGGCCTGGTAGGCGCTGAGACCAGGCACCACCTCCACCGTGATGTCGGCATCCAGCAGCCGGCAGAGCTGTTCATTGAGGGCGCTGTAGAGACAGGTGTCGCCATCGTGGAGACGCACCACCTGCTTGCCGGCCCTGGCGCGATCCAGCATCAGCTCCATCACCTCCTCCAGGGTGAGGGTGCTGGTGCGAATGCGCTCACAGGCTGGCGGAGCCAGGGCGGCCAGTTGGGGGCTCACCAGGGAGTCGGTCCAGATCAGCACCTCGGCCTGTTCGATCGCCCGTAGGGCCCGGATGGTGAGCAGATCGGGGGCCCCAGGGCCAGCCCCCACGATCCAGACCTTGGCGGTGGTTGCTGCGGTGAGGGCGTTGTTCAAGTGGGGGAGCCGGAGGAAGGCAGGCTGATGCCGCTCGGATCGGGTAGGGCCCGCTGACGGACATATAGCCAGTAAAGGCCGAATCCTGCGGCGGCCATCAGCACCAGGCTCACCAGCTGTGCCATGCGCAACCCACCGTCACAGAAGGGAGGTGCGCCGGCGAGACAGAGGGGATCGATGCGTAACCCCTCAATCCAGAGGCGCCCGCTGCTGTAAGCGAGCAGGTACACGCAACTCAGGGCTCCGGCCGGCAGCTTCATCTGGCCCTTCAGGCCCCGCTGGAACAGCACCAACAGCAGGATCACCACCCCGAGATTCCACAACGACTCATAGAGAAATGTGGGGTGGAAGGTGGTCTGATCCAGGAACTGAACGGGCCGATTGGCGAATGGGATGCTGAGTTTCCAGGGCAGATCAGTGGGAAGACCGAAGGCTTCGGAGTTGAAGAAGTTGCCCCAGCGCCCGATGGCCTGGCCAAGGGCTACGGATGGCACCAGCACATCGAGCAGGTTCCAGAAGGCGAGCTTGCGCCAGCGGCAATAGAGGGTCACAGCCAGGCTGCCACCAAGCAGGGCGCCGTGGATGGCAATGCCTCCCCTCCAGATCGCCAGGGCATCGAGCCAGTTCAGCTGGTATTGCCGCCACTCGAACAGCACGTAGTAGAGGCGGGCACCGATCACGGCCGCCAGCACCAGGATTGGCAACAGGTCGGCGATCATCGCCGGATCAAGGCCCCGTTGCCTGCCCAGGCGCGTAGCCAGCATCAGGCCCAGCAGCACGGCAACGGCGATCAGCAAGCCGTACCAGCGCAGAGAAAAAGGGCCCAGCTGAAACAGCAAGGGCCCCGGTGAGGTGAACAGAGCGAGATGCATCAGATGCCTTCGGCGGCCTGCACCTTTTCCACCTGCCTCTTCTTGAGCACCAGCATGATCTGGGCCAGGGCAACGGCGGCGAAGAAGGCCAGCATCCCGTAGATCCGCACAGGGTTCTGGAGCACCACTTCGGCATCGAGCTGGCCGAATCCACCCACGTTGGGATCGTTGGTGAGGGCTTCACCAGCCACCACAGCTTGTCCCACACTGGCAGTCACGGTGGGGCCAGCGGGGATGGCCTCGTTCACGCTGGTACCGTCGGCGGTTTTGATCACCACCACAGATCCGCCGTTCTCACCGGCGTTGATCGCTTCCACACTGCCGGCCACGGAGGCGTTGAACACGCCGTTGTTGCTCTTCTCGCCAGTGGGGTACACCTGGCCGCGGCCACGGTTGCCGCCCACGTGCAGCTGGTACTTGCCGAAGTGGATGTTGCTGTCGGTGGCGGGATCGGGCGAGAGGATGGGGAACGTGATCGTCTGGTGCTGGTCACCGGGGAGGGGACCCACCAGCAGGATGTTGGGGTCGTCGTCGCTCCACTGGGTCACGTAGACACCGGCGGTTTCCTCCTTGAGCTCGTCGCTCAGCCGATCGGCCGGTGCGAGTTTGAAGCCATCGGGCAGCATCACCACGGCGCCCACATTCAGCCCAGTGGCACTGCCATCACCAGCTACCTGCTGCACAGCGGTGTCGTAGGGGATCTTCACCTCCACCTTGAACACCTCGTCGGGGAAGACGGCCTGGGGCACTTCCACCTGGGTGGGCTTCTTGGCCAGGTGGCAGTTGGCGCAGGCCAGCTTGCCGGTGGCTTCCCGGGGGGTGGCGTAGTTCTGCTGCGCCCAGAAGGGGTAGGCCCAGCTGGCCTGGGGAGCCACGAACAGGGCGCCGAGGGCGAGGAGCGAACTCAGCAGCAGGGAGAAGGAGCGACGCATGGGGCGTTGGGGCAGGCGGGCGGGCAAGGGGGAGACGAGCGCGGGGGAGATCAGGCCCACCAGGGCTTCTCGCCGGTGCGGAAATCGGTTTCGGTCCACTGGCTCAGGAACACGTTGTCGTTCTCCACCGAGACGTGGGCCAGGGCCAGGGAGAGGGGGGCGGGACCGCGCACCACCTTGCCGGTGGCGTCGTACTGGGAGCCGTGGCAGGGGCACATGAACTTGTTGGCCCCATCGTTCCAGGGCACCACGCAGCCCAGGTGGGTGCAGATGGCGTTGATGCCATAACTGCCGATGGCATCGCTGCCTTCGACGATCAGATAGGTGGGATCGCCCTTGAGGCCCTGAACCAGGCTGCGGTCGCCTTCCTTGTGGCTGCTGAGCCAGCCGCTGGCGGTGACGTTGTTGCCCAGCTCATCCTTGGCGGTCACACCACCACCACCACCGGCGGCTTTGGGGGGGATGAAGTAGTTCACCACCGGGTAGAGGGCACCCAGGGCCACGCCGGTGACCGTGCCGAAGGTCAGCAGATTCATGAACTGCCGACGACCCATTCCGGGAACATCACCGCTGGACGAGGGCGCTGGGATCTGGGTCATACGGGGCGGCTGGGGAGCCCACTGCAACGTGGCGCCCATTATGAACCTTGCCCAACCCCGAACGGCTTGGCCCAACAGGGCTCTGCCGAGACCCTGCAACATGCTGTTGCGCGCCCGTTGCCACACCCTTGGATCCCGCCGACCTCCCCGCTGCCCCCCTGGCGGCCTCAGAAGTGCTGGAGCTGTTGCGGCGTCGCTGGCAGGCCTCCTACGACCTGCAGCTCATTTCCAGGCGGGGGCGTCTGTACCTGCAGGTGATGTGGGGCTACCTGGAGCAGCAGTCGTTCCCGCTGGATGCCGAGCAGTACACGGCCAAGTTGGAAGAGCTGGTGGGCACGCTCAATGGCCTGGGGGTGGCCGCCCAGGTGCGCCACTGGCTCCATAGCACCACCGATAAACCCAGGCTTGGCAAGGCCATGACCCTGCCGCTGGAGCTGCCGCAAGGCCGGGCCAGCGAGTTTCTGCTCTAGGCCGCCTGGGGCCGCTGCACCAGAGTGGCCAGGCCCACGCCAATCAAATACAGGGCTGTGATCGCCCCGGTGAGCAGCAGCATGGTGATCGGATCGGTGGACGGGGTGAGCACGGCTCCAGCCAGGGCCGAGGCCACCACCACCCAGCGCCAGGCGCCGAGCATGGCCTGGGCGCGCACCACACCCAGGGCTGCCAGCAGCAGTTGCAGCACCGGCAGCTGGAAAGCCAGGGCCGTGGCCACCATCAGCAGCAGCACGAAATCCAGGTAGCGCTCGATGGACCAGATCGGCTCCACCACATCGGCGCCGTAGCTCACCAGGAAATTGAGGGCCGCGGGCACCAGGGCCCACCAGGCGAAGGCCAGGCCCGCCACAAACAGCACCGCTGAGCCCGCTACTGCTGGAGCCACCAGGCGTTGTTCGCGGCGGGTGAGGCCGGGCAGAACAAAGGCCAGCCCTTCGTAGAGCACATAGGGGAGGGCCAGGGTGAGGCCGGCGTAGCCCGCCACCTTGAGCGACACGAACAGAAATTCACCCGGGGCCAGCTGCAGAAATCGGATGCCATGGGCCGGCACCTCCAGCAGCCGCACCAGGGGGCGCACCAGCAGGAGGCAACCGGCCGCGCCGATCACCACCGCCAGCAGGCTGCGCAGGATGCGGCTGCGCAGTTCCTCCAGGTGATCCACCAGGGTCATCTCCACCTCCCCCGGGAACTCGTTGCCGAGATCGCTCAGTGGTGGTGCTGACGCGGGCAGGGTGTCGTTCTCGCTCATGGCTCGGGCTCCCCCTCGAGGCTAGGGACTGCCTGCTCCAGAAGGGCTGCCGCCCGTGCCGGTTCGGCCCAGAGCACGGTGCCACCGCGGTGGCGCACGGTGCCCGCCGCTGCCCCGGCAATGCGTTGCAGATCCTCGGTCGGCACCATCACCACGGCCACCCGGCTGTTGCCGCGGGCCCGACTGAAGTGGGCAGCCAGGTCTGCGGCGGCCTGCAGGTCGGCCTCGCTGAGGGGTGCTTCGGACCCCTTGAGCACCACGTGGCTGCCGGGACATTCCTGGGCATGGAACCAGAGATCGCCGCGCCGGGCCTGGCGCAGGCTGATCCACTCGTTCTGGCGATGGTTGCGACCCACTTGCAGGCGCACCCCACTGGGGCTGCGGGCTTCCAGCGGGCGCGGAACCTCTTGGCGGGACCCCGCACCTTTGGAGCGCTGTTTGAGCACCAGGTCGCTGTCCTGTTCCAGGGCAGTGAGCTCGTCGAGGCTGGCGGTGGGCGGCAGCTGCTCCAGGTAAGTCAGGCTCGCTTCCAGCTCGGCGATGCGCTGCTGGTGCTGCTCGAGCCGCGGAGTGATCGCGGCCACGGAACGCCGCAGTTTGCGGGCTTTTTTGTAGAGGGCCTGGGCCTCGGCCACCTGCTCGCGGCTGGGTTGTTGCAGGCACAGCAGGGCATCGGCCTGGCGCTGCAGGGCCTCACTGTTCTCCACCTGATCCAGCAGTGCCTGTTGGTGCTGCCGTTGCTGCTGCTCGCGGCTGAGGGCCTGCTGCAGCCTTTGATCCAGCTGCCGGCGCCGTTGCCCCTGCCGCCGTTGTCCCAGTTGCTGGCGGTGGTAGTCCGCCAGAGCCTGGTTGATGGCCAGGGGATCGCCAGGGCTCTCACGCGCTTGCCAGCAGCTGTAGGCCGTGGCCTCGCCCGCGCTGAACTGAAAACGACCCTGGTCCAGCGCTGCGAGCCAGGTTTGCCAGCGCTGCCAAAGCTGCTGCCACTGCTCCGGGGTGAGGGCGTCCACCGGCTGGTTCAGGAGGGCGGTGGCCTCGGGCTGCCGGTCGCCCGCCAGTTGCACCGCCAGGGCTGGGCTGATGCCTTGATAGGCCCCCTGCAGGGCCTGTTTCAAGGGTAGGGGCAGCAGCTGGAGCTCCTGCCGCCAGTGCTCGAAGGATTCATCGCGGCTGGGAGGCTTGCCCGCCAGGGGTGGCGGTGGGCTGTAGGCATCGCCGGTGGCGATGGGCCGCAGCCTGGATTGCTGCTCCCGCACCTGACGGGCCGCCGCCACGACGCGTCGATCCTGATCCAGCAGGAAGAGATTGCTGCGGCGGCCCATCAGTTCCACCACCAGGGTGCGGCTGATGGCCTCGCCAGGCCGTGGGGCGAACTGCAGCTGCACCACCCGCTCCCAGCTCGGTTGCTCCAGTGCCACCAGGGCCAGCCCCCCCAGGCCGTGCTGCAACTGCTGGGCCAGGGTGCTGCCGTCGCCACCGCGGGGCGGTGGAGGGATGGCGAACAGCCTGGGGGCTTCGGCCTGCCAGCTGAGTTCCAGCCATGTGCGCCCCTCCAGGCTGCGAAAGCCGAGCTGCAGGGTGTGGGCATCGGCCTGCTGGGCTTTCTCGAAGCGGCTGGGCACCAGCTGCGGCGCCAGTTCCGCCAGCACCGCCCGCAGGGTGGTGAGATCCATGGCCTGGAGGGGCAGGGGGGCCATGGCGGTGATGGGATGGGCTCCAGGGGCGCTCCTACTCTGCAGGCCCGTGGTTGACGCAGTGATGGGTGCCCCCGCCGGCAGGCTCTTTCTGATCACCGGCCCCAGCGGGGTGGGCAAGGGCACCCTGGTCACGGCGCTGCTGCAGCGGCATCCCCAGATCTGGCTCTCCATCTCTGCCACCACCCGCGCGCCCCGCACGGGTGAAGTGGAGGGTGAGCACTACTTTTTCATGGCTCGCGATGGCTTTGAGGCCACCGTGGCCCAGGGCGGTTTGCTGGAGTGGGCCGAGTTCGCCGGCAACTGCTACGGCACCCCGCGCCAACCGGTGGAGGCCCAGTTGGCCTCTGGCCGCCCAGTGTTGCTCGAGATCGAACTCGAGGGGGCTCGCCAGGTGCGCCAGAGCTTCCCGGCCGGCTTTCAGATCTTCATCAAGCCCCCCAGCTTTGAGGAGTTGGAGCGCCGTATCCGCGGCCGCGGTACGGACAGCGAGGAGGCCATTGCCAAGCGCTTGGAGCGGGCTCGCGTGGAGCTGGCTGCCGAGCGGGAATTTGACGCCGTGCTGGTGAACGGCGATGTCGAAACGGCCCTGGCCGAGCTGGAGCAGCTGATGCAGCTCGGCTGAGCTGTTGTTGCTCGATCGGGCTGACCATAAAAAAGCGGCCCATTGGGGGCCGCTCAATGATCGTGGATGCCGCTCACATCGGGTGGAACAGCAGATCAGGGAAGAACCGGTTGAATTCGATCAGGATGCCAGCGGTAACGGTGAACCAGATGGCTGCGAAGACCGGAGCTGTGGTGAGGAACTTCTTCATCGGGGAAAGGCTGTGTTGAAGGGCCTGATTGAGGAGCGATTTAGGGGCCGCGTTCAGCGGGGAGACACGGTCACCTTGTCGTCAGACTCCAGCAACTTGCCGCTGGTGAGCTCACCAAAGGCGGCGAGGGGCCAGGTGGCAGCAGCAATGGTGCTCTTGATGGCGAGAGGCAGATCGATCTGGATCTCCTTCATCGCAGCATCCTTCTGGCCGCGGATGGCCTTCAGATAGTTACGACCAGCCCAGCCGATGCAGCCTGCGATGTACAGGAAGGCGATGCCAGGGATCATGAACTCGCCGGCGTGGCTCCACCGGCCGTCCACGATCAGGTGGGGCAGGCCGTCGGCGCCACAGAGGGCCTGGCTGTACATCTCGAAGCGGGCCTTGGCCTGCTCGGTGGTGGCTCCGCTGGCGCGCTGCTGGAAGCGGGCGCTCTCAGCGCAGGGAGTGAGACCTGCCACATCGGCTTTGGCCACAGGGGCAAAACCGAAGATCAGCAGGGCAGAAATCAGAACGGCAAAGAGGCGGCGCATCGGGTCCAGTGCTGGATGGCGTGCTGGGTAGACACCTGCAGCACGGCAGGATGTCACTTGCGGACAGTAAGGGAGCCCTCCAGAACTGATGCCCACACTGCTGGCCCTCGAAACAAGTTGTGACGAGTCCGCGGCTGCGGTGGTGCGGGATCAGCGGGTGCTGGCGAGCGCTGTGGCCTCCCAGGTGGAGGAGCACGCCCGCTTTGGCGGCGTGGTGCCGGAGATCGCCTCGCGGCGGCACGTGGAAGCGCTTCCCGCCCTGATCGAGCAGGTGATGGCCGAGAGCGGCGTGGCCTACGCCGAGCTCGATGCGATTGCCGCCACTGCGGCTCCTGGCCTGGTGGGAGCCCTGTTGGTGGGGTCCATCACGGGGCGGAGCCTGGCTCGGCTGCATGGCAAGCCCTTTTTGGGGGTGCACCATCTGGAAGGCCATCTCTGCTCGGTGCACCTGGGCGACCCCCTGCCGGAGGGGCCCTATCTGGTGTTGTTGGTCAGCGGCGGCCACACGGAGATGATCCGGGTGGATGGTCCTGGGGCTTACCGGCGCCTGGCCCGCAGCCGGGATGATGCCGCCGGCGAGGCCTTCGACAAGGTGGCCCGGCTGCTGCAGCTGGGCTATCCCGGCGGGCCCGCCATTCAGGAGGCGGCAGCGGGGGGCGATCCGCGGCGGTTCGCCCTGCCCAAGGGGCGTGTGTCGCGGCCCGAAGGGGGCTTTCATCCCTATGACTTCAGCTTCAGTGGTCTGAAAACGGCCGTGCTGCGCCTGGTGACGCAGCTCAGGGCCGAGGAGCAGGCCGCCGGTGGCCCTGGCGGCACGGCACCTTTCCCCCTGGCGGATGTGGCCGCGAGCTTTGAGCAGGTGGTGGCGGATGTGCTGGTGGAGCGCACCACCCGCTGTGCCCGTGATCAGGGCCTCGGCACCCTGGTGATGGTGGGGGGTGTGGCGGCCAATCGGCGGCTGCGGGAGTGCATGGCGCAGCGCTGTGCTGCGTTGGGTCTGGAGTGGCGGGTGGCCCCGCTGGCCTACTGCACCGACAACGCCGCCATGATTGGCGTGGCGGCGGAACAGCGGCTGCAGGCCGGCGGCCGCAGCGATGGCCGGCTGGCGGTGGCACCGCGCTTGGCTCTCGAGGAGGCAGTTCTGCTCTATGAGCCTCAGGCCCCCTTCTGAGCCCCCTAGGCTCCTGAGACTCAAAGGCAGTTGCAATGGCCACCGCCCAATCCCGGGACACGGTCGAGGCCGGGCCCGAAGAGATCAACCAATGGAAGCGCGGCTTCACCCCCCAGGCTGAGATCTGGAACGGCCGGATGGCCATGCTCGGCCTGTCCGTCGGACTCGGAGTGCTGTTGGTGGTGCGCCTGTTCGGCGACCTCAGCGCTGCCCATTGAGGTCCGGCGAACGGGCCCTCAGGTTTTGCCCCTGAGGGCCTGGTTCAGTTCGTTGGGCTTAAGGCTCTGGGCGATGGCATCGCTGGCGCTCACCCGGCCGTCTTCCACCAGTTGCAGCAGTGCCTGGTTGGCGGTCTGCATGCCATCGAAGCCGCTGCGCTCCATGATCTGCTCGATCGCCTCCAGTTCGCCCCGCTGGATGTAATCGCGGCAGGCATCCGTGTTGATCAGGATGTCGTGGAAGGCAGCCCGCTTGCCATCGGTTGTCTTGAGTAGCCCCTGGGCGATCACCCCCAGCAACGACTCTGCCACCGCCCGCCGCACGGGTGGCTGCTCGGCGGGGGGGAACATCCCGAGAATGCGCTCCACCGTGCGCACGGCTGAGTTGGTGTGCAGGGTGCCGAACACCAGGTGCCCCGTCTGTGAGGCCTCCAGGGCTGTGGCGAGGGTGTCCTGGTCGCGGATCTCCCCGATCAGGATCACGTCGGGGTCTTCCCGCAGGGCTGCCCGCAGCGCGCTGTGGAACTGGTGGGTGTGTTGGCCCACCTCGCGGTGGCGGATCAACGACTCCCGGCTCTGGTGCACGAATTCCACGGGATCCTCAATCGTGAGGATGTGCCGCTGCATGGTGCTGTTGATCCAGTCGATCATCGCGGCCAGCGTGGTGCTTTTGCCCGAGCCGGTGGGGCCGGTCACCAGCACCAGGCCCTTGGGGCGTTCACACAGCTCCCGCAGCACGGCCGGTAGCCGCAGCTCGTCGAGGCTGGCGATGGTCTGGGGGATCAGGCGCAGCACCATCGCTGGCCCCCGCAGCGAGTCCATCAGGTTGATGCGCACCCGCACGAACGGAAACGCATGGGAGCCGTCGAAGTCCTTGTTCTTCAGGAACTGGTCGATCTGGCTGGGGGACAGCATCTCCTTCAGCCAGGCGTGGAAGGTGGCGCTGTCGGTCACGGGCCAACCGGTGCGCAACATGTCGCCTCGGGCGCGGTAACGCGGTTCTTCGCCCACTCCCAGGTGCACGTCGGAGTAGTCCTGCTGCTGGGCCAGGCGCACGATCCCCTCCAGGCTGGAGGGCATGGCGCCTTTGGCCGGTGCCGTTGGCGGAATCACCGCTGACGTGGTGGGGGGAAACAGGCCAGGGGGAAACAGCGCATCAGGACTGGCCATGGACGCCGCCGGGGGACTACGTCCCTCAGCATTGCGGCGAAAAGCCCACCTGTGCCTACAACGCGGGCGGCATCTTTAGGATCCGCCTGGATGCAGCACTGTTTTGACCACGCCCCATAACGTCTGCATCGTGCTGGGCACCCGGCCCGAGGCGATCAAGTTGGCGCCGGTGATTCAGGCCTTCCAGCAGGCCGACGACTTCAACACCCGGGTGGTGCTCACTGGTCAGCACCGGGAGATGGTGGCCCAGGTGATGGAGCTGTTCGGCCTCAAGGCCGATCGTGACCTGGCCCTGATGGCCCCCAAGCAGACCCTCACCCACGTGACCTGCTCCGCTCTGCAGGGTCTGAAGGAGGAATTTGAGCAGTTCCGTCCGGAGCTGGTGCTGGTGCAGGGCGACACCACCACGGCCTTTGCCTCTGCTTTGGCGGCTTTCTACGAGCAGATTCCGGTGGGCCACGTGGAAGCGGGCCTTCGCACCGACAACATCTTGGATCCCTACCCGGAGGAGGCCAATCGGCGGCTGATCTCCCAGCTGGCGCAGCTGCACTTTGCGCCCACTGAGGTCTCAGCGGCGAACTGCCGTGCCTCTGGCGTGGTGGGGGAGGTGTGCATCACCGGCAACACCGTGATCGACGCGCTGCTGCTGATGGCTGAGAAGGCGCCGCCGTTCGAACTGCCCGGCCTCGATGTCGACAAGCAGCGCGTGATCCTGGCCACGGTGCACCGGCGCGAGAACTGGGGGGAGCGCCTGCAGGAGATCGGCCGCGGCTTCCTGCAGGTGCTTGATCGCTTCCCCGACACGGCGCTGCTGCTGCCTCTGCACCGCAATCCCACCGTGCGAGAACCGCTGCAGGCCCTGCTGGGCAACCATCCGCGCGCCTTCCTCACTGAGCCGCTCGATTACGACCGTCTGGTGGCGGCCATGCGCGGAGCCACTCTTTTGCTCACCGATTCCGGCGGATTGCAGGAGGAGGCGCCGGCCCTCGGCAAACCGGTGCTGGTGCTGCGCCGCACCACGGAGCGCCCGGAGGCTGTCGATGCCGGCACCGCCAAGCTGATTGGCACCGATGCGGCCGACATCCTGCGTGAAACAGCGCTGTTGTTGGAGAACAGCGAGGCCTATGAGGCCATGGCCCGGGCCCACAATCCCTTTGGCGATGGCCAGGCCAGCGCGCGCATTCTCGAATCCTGTCGCCGTTTCCTCCAGCAGCCCAGCTCCCAGCCTTAAGGCATGGGGCCGAGCTCCTTCAGGATTTGGCCCGCTTGTTCTTGGCCCAGGGGGGGAGATCGATGAACACCCGAGCGCCAGGCTTGAGGCCTTCGAGGATTTGGGTGTCACGGCCGCTGCTGGCGCCGAGGGTGACGGGCTGGAAGGTGGGTTGATTCTTGGGGCCCACCAGCAACACCCCCGGCCGCCCTTCTTCGGTGACCACCGCCACCGTGGGCACCAGGGTGCGGGCTGCCAGTTGGCCGGTGTTGAAGTCAATGTCGGCGGTCATGCCGATGCGCAGTTCCGGTGGCGGATTGAGCAGTTGCAGCTTCACCTCGAAGGAGGTGACGTTGTTCAGCTTTTCCGCCCGGGGAGCGATCTGGCGCACTCGGGCGGCGAAGCGGCGGTCTGGGAAGGCATCCACCCGCACGCTGGCTTGCTGCCCCAGCCTGAGGCGGCCAATGTCGCTCTCGGGCACCTTGGCAATGGCCTCGAGGCCCTGGGCCAGCTCCACGATCGAGGAGCTGCTGGCCCCGGCGCTGGCGCTGGCCGAGGTGGTGGGAGTCACGAAGGCGCCGGGATCGGCGAAACGGGAGGTGATCACCCCGGAGAAAGGCGCTCGAACGGTGAGTTCGCTGCGTTCGATCTCCCGCTGTTCCAGCCGTTGCTGGGCGGCTTGCATGGCTGCCAGGTCCACCAGATAGGTGCTGCGAATCCGGCTGTAGTCGTTCTGGCTGATGGCCTTCTGGCTATAGAGGCCCTTGTTGCGTTCGAGTTCGCTGCGGCTGCGCTCCAGCTGCGCCTTGGTGGAATTCTCCAGGGCCTGCAGTTCCTGCAGGCGATCGCGTAGGTCGCCGCTGTCCATCAAGGCAATAGGTTGGCCGGCCACTACGGCGTCGCCCTCCTCCACGTAGAGCTCCTGCAGCACTCCCTGGCGTTTGGGGCTCACGTTCACGCTGCGGTAGGCGCCCAGCTCGCCGCTGGCGGTGATCACCCCCGGCAGGGCCCCTTGCCGGGCCACCACGGTGTAATCCGCCAGGGAGGTTTGCTGCTGGGCTGAGCGGCGCTGCCCCACCAGGCTGGTGCCCCCCACCACCACAACGGCTGCGGCCAGGGCGCCAGCCCAGATCCGGCGGCGCTTCAGCCAACCCGTTCTGGACGAGGCCAGCGCCCCCTTGCTGCCAGCGGCCGGCTCGGATCCCTCGCGCTGGGGAGCGGGTTGGAGCATGACGGAAGGAATGGGAGGTCGCCGGCGCTCGCTCCAGTCTTCCTGGTCGCGGCGTCCACTGTGGCGGTCAACGGGGGTGGATCACCGGCGGCCCGTAGATTCCAGCCATGCTCAAAGCCGGAATCGTCGGTCTGCCCAACGTTGGCAAGTCGACCCTGTTCAACGCCCTGGTGGCCAACGCCCAGGCCGAAGCCGCCAACTATCCCTTCTGCACGATCGAGCCCAATTCGGGCATCGTGTCGGTGCCGGACCCCCGCCTGCAGCTTCTTTCCGATGTGAGCGGCAGCAAGGAGATCATTCCCACCAAGGTGGAGTTCGTGGATATCGCCGGCCTGGTGAAGGGGGCCAGTCAGGGCGAGGGCCTGGGCAACAAGTTCCTGGCCAACATCCGCGAAGTGGACGCGATCGTGCACGTGGTGCGCTGCTTCGAGAACGACGACGTGATCCACGTGAGCGGCTCGGTGGGCCCAGCCCGCGACGCTGAAGTGATCAACCTGGAACTGGGCCTGGCCGATCTCTCCCAGGTGGAGAAGCGGCGCGAGCGCCTCAAGAAGCAGGTGCGCACCAGCAAGGAGGCCCAAACCGAAGATGCCGCCCTCGAGCGCATCCAGGCGGTGCTGGAGCAGGGCGGCGCCGCCCGCAGCGTGGAGCTCAGCGATGAGGAAGCGGCGATGGTGAAGCCCCTGGGGTTGCTCACCGCCAAGCCGATCATCTACGCCACCAATGTGAGCGAAGACGATCTGGCCAGCGGCAATGCTTACTGCGACGAGGTGGCGGCCCTGGCTGAGAAGGAAGGTGCCGGCACGGTGCGCATCTCGGCCCAGGTGGAGGCCGAGCTGATTGAGTTGCCCGAGGAGGATCGCGCCGAATTCCTGGCCGGCCTGGGGGTGGAGGAGGGCGGCCTGCAGAGCTTGATCCGTGCTACTTACACCCTGCTGGGCCTGCGCACATACTTCACCACCGGCGAGAAGGAAACCCGCGCCTGGACCATCCAGGCCGGCATGACCGCCCCCCAGGCGGCCGGTGTGATCCACACCGATTTCGAGCGGGGCTTCATCCGCGCCCAGACCATCGGCTACAAGCAGTTGCTGGAGGCGGGCTCTCTGGTGGAGGCGCGCACCAAGGGGTGGCTGCGGGCCGAGGGTAAGGAGTATGTGGTGGCCGAGGGCGACGTGATGGAGTTCCTGTTCAACGTCTGAGCCGCCCTGGGGCAACTGTCCGGTGGCGGCCGCAGGCCCCAGAATGGTCAGAGATCCTGTGGACCCGATGACCGCCGAGCAGCCTTCCACCCCCGCGGGTGCCCCCGCTGGCGAGCCTCTCCATCCCCACGATTTCGACGTTCAGAAGGAGCTGCACCAGCAGATCCGCAACGATCCCGACTACGACGACTGGGAATACGGCACCGAGCCCCTGCCCCACGAGGCCTGGGTGGCGCCGCGCAACGCCGAAAAGAGCGCCTGAGCCTCAGCGCCTCGCATGGCGGCTGATGGGCCCCAGCAGCCCCAGCCCCAGGAGGCAGATGGAGGCCACCAGCAGCCACAGCACCGCTCCATGCCGGTGACTGTCCAGCAGCACGCCTGCCATCAGGGGGGCGCCGAAGGCGCTGATGGCAAAGCACTGGGAGAACAGGGCCATGGCCAGGCCCTGATGGTCTGGGGGGCTGAGTTCCACCACCGCTTCGGTGGCGATCGGTAGAAAGGCTGCTTCCCCCAGGGCGAGGGGCAGTTGGGCCAGCACCACTAGGCCGATGCCGTGGCGGCTCAGGGCCGAAAGGGCCAGCAGGGCGGTGCCGATGGCCATGCACAGCAGGCTCAGTTTCAGCCCCACCACCACAGGTTTCTCCGCCAGGGTGCGGCCAACGGGCCATTGCAGCAGCAGCAGCAAGCCCAGTTGCAGGCCGATCAGCAGTGCGCTGATGCTCTCGGGTTGGGCCGCCCGCTCCAGCCCGCCCCGCACCAGATCCAGGGGCAGGGCGCTTTGCATCAGGGCTGGAATGGCGGTGGCCACCACCGAGAGAGCCAGCAGCGGCAGCAGAGGTGGTAGCCACTGGCCCCATGGGAGCCTCACGCCAGCGGTTGCGCTGGCTGCGGGGCTCGGCAACGGCCGGCGCAGCAGCAGGGTGGCCAGCACCACGAGGCAGAGCATGTCCACCACATAAATTCCCCGTAGCCGCCCCATCGCCGCCAGCACGGCGCCGCCCAGGGCGCCGCTGGCGATACCGAGGGCATCGGCGCTGCGTGCCAGGGCGTAACCCCGGGCGGAGCTCAGCGGCGCTGAGCTCAGGGGAACCGCCAGTTCAATGGCGGGCCAGTACAGCCCCATGGCTGTGCCCAGCAGCAGTTGGCCCATCACGTAGGCCGTGAAGGTGTCGGCCTGCAGGAGCAGGCCGTCCCCCAGCAGGGCCGTGGCCGCTGCCAGCAGCACCGGCAGCGAGCAGTTCAGGCCCCGATCCAGCAGGACTCCGCTGGCGAAGCGGCCTGCCGTGCCGGTGAGGGCAGCCAGGGCCAGGCCCAGCCCCACCGACGCGGCGGAGAAGTGTTCCCGGTGGAACACCATCGGCGTGAGATAGAGCACCCCACCGGCGCCGATGCTCGCTATCAGGCGAACCATGGCCAGTTCTCGTAGCGGCGCGGGAAACTGGAACCACCAGCTTCGGCTTGCTGACTCCCTCTGTGGCTGTCCCAACGCGCTGTCGCCGCATCGCCGTAGTGGTGCGCAGTCTGCTTGTCAGTTCGTGGCTTTGGGCTGCCCTGCCGCTGCCGGCCCGTGCCGCAGATCAGCTGGAGGTGCAGCTCGATGGCCTGCGGGTGCCGGTGGACCTGCAGGAGCTGGAGGCCTGGAGTCGCGATCCTCGTCGCCCTCAGGGTGATCTGGGCGTATGGCTCGCCCTGATCGAGCCCAACAGTCGCGACGACCTGCTGCGGCTGTTGCGGGCCCCCCTGGTGCGCGATCGCTCCCTGGGGCAGCAGTTGCTCAACAGCTGGGCGGGCCAACGGGTGCTGGAGGAGGTGGGCGATCTGATCAGCACCGATCAGGGCAACGCTGCACCGCTGCTGCTGGCCTCCCTCCAGCAGTTGCTTGCCACGCAGCCGCAGGTCACCACCATCGAGCTGTTGCGGGCCGTGCCCAGCCACCGGCTCATTCTTCATGTGGATGCCTTGCTGGAGTTGGCAGCCCAGTGGCGACGTCAACTCCAGCAGCAACAGCAGGCCCTGCAGGCTCTGCGGGCCTTGCCCCTGCCGCAGCAGGGGGCTTTGCCGCCCATCACCGATGCCGCTGCCACCGCCCAGGCCCCTCAACGGCTGAACCTGCCGGTGGCCCATCGCCCGCAGCCCCTGGCGCTGGAGCTCTGGCAGGCCCGCGAGGCCCATCCCCAGCAGCCCTGGGTGCTGCTCACCCCGGGCCTGGGGGGCAGCACGGGTCAGCTGGCCTGGCTGGCCTTGGCCCTGCGGGAACGCGGCTGGTCGGTGGTGCTGCTGGAACATCCGGGCAGCGATGAGGCGGCGGTGCGGGACCTGCTGGATGGCCGGCGGCTGCCGCCAGGGGCCGAAACCCTGCCCGATCGCCTCCTGGATCTTCAGGCGGTGGTGGCGGCCCAGCAGCGGGGGCAGCTCCCCAGGTTGGGGGGTTCGGTGGTGTTGATGGGCCACTCGCTCGGGGGCCTCACCTCGTTGTTGGCAGCCGGGCTGCGGCCCGAGCCCGGCCTGGTGCGCCGCTGCCAGCGGGCCCTTGCGGGCCTGCCGCTGATCAATCTCTCCCAGCTGCTGCAATGCCAGGTGAGCCAAGTGCCCCTGCCGCCCCCGGTGCCCCTTGCCCAGCCCATCGCCGGGGTGGTGACGTTCAACGGCTTTGGCAGCCTGTTGTGGCCCCATCGCGGTCTGCAGGGGCTTGGGGCCCCGGTGCTGATGTTGGGGGGCAGCCTCGATCTGATCACGCCGCCCCTGAGTGAACAGCTGCAGCTGTTTCTGCCTGCGGCTACGGCCAGCAGCCGCCTGGTGCTGGTGGAGGGTGGCAGCCACTTTTCGCCGGTGCGCCTGCGCCGGGGCGACCAGGCCCTGTTCCAGTTGGGTGAGGAGCTGGTGGGGGTGGATCCCGAGCGGGTGCAGGCCTTGATGCTCAGCTTCAGCAGCGAATTCCTCCAGGGCCTACAGCAGCAGCCCCGCAGCATCCCCCCCCAGCAGCGCCAGATGGGGGGGGTGAAGGCCTATGTGCTGGATGCCCGGGCGGCGCGGGAGTGGCGGGCCTCCCTGCGCGCAGCGCACTGAGGCCCAGGGCTTAAAACGAGAGCCGCGGATCCAGCAGAGCCACCACCAGGTCCACCAGCACACTCACGGCCACCACCAGGGCGGCCACCACCACCACGATCCCCTGCACCACGGGATAGTCGCGCTGGCTGATGGCTTCCTGCAACCGGAAGGCGATCCCTGGCCAGGAGTAGGTGACTTCGATCAGCAAGGCGCCGCCGATCAGGGACGCCACGGTGATGCCCGTGATCGTGAGGACTGGTAGCAGCGCATTGGGCAGGGCATGGCGCAGCACCACGCGCCGTTCGCTCAACCCGCGGCTGCGGGCCGCCTCCACGT
Organism: Synechococcaceae cyanobacterium; assembly: GCA_947461705.1. Lineage (GTDB taxonomy): Bacteria > Cyanobacteriota > Cyanobacteriia > PCC-6307 > Cyanobiaceae > Vulcanococcus. Next base: position 25,013 of record CANHMF010000003.1, on the reverse strand, counting down.
AATCGGAGTCCAGGGCTCGGCGCAGGTTGAGGCGCAGGGCATTGGCAAACACCCCACTCAGCAGCAGGCCGAGGGTGCTGGCCGGCAGCACCAGGTGGCGCAGGGCTCCCCAGAAGGGGGGACCGCCACCGGCCAGCAGGCTGTCGAGCAGGTAGAAGCCGCTGCCACTCGGGGGCTCCAGGGTGGGGGGGAAGCGGCCCCCCACCGGCAGCCAGCCCAGCCACACCGCGAAGATCAGTTGCACCACCATCGCCGCCCAGAACGGCGGCAGGGCATAGGTGCCGATGCCGTAAAGGCGGCCACCGAGATCGAGCCTGCCCTCCGGCCGGGCGATGCCGCTGAAGCCCACCGCCAGGCCTACCACCGCGGCAATCAGCAGAGCCACCAGCCCCAGCTCCAGGCTGGCGGGCAGGCTGCGGCTGATCACGGCGGTGACGGGTTCCTGGTTGGTGAGCGACTCCCCCAACTGCCCCCGCAGCAGATCGGCGAGGTAGTGGCCGTATTGCACCAGCAGCGGCTGGTCCAGGCCCAGCTGCTGGCGCAGGGCGTCGCGGGCTTCCTGGGGCGCACGGGTGCCCAACAGGGCATCGATCGGATCGCCAGGTGCCACCCGCAGCAGCAGGAACACCAGGCTGGCGATCAGCCATAACATCACCGGCACCAGGGCCAGGCGGCTGACGAGATAGGCCAGCAGATCCTTGCGTCGGCTCATGGGTTCGGCCTCCGCTGCAGGGCCTGCAGCACCAGCCGGCCGGAGCCATCAAACAGCGGGGGGGCCAGCCACGGCTGGGCCCAGGCCCGTGGGGCCACCTGCCACACCGGGATGTAGGCGTTGCCCTGGGCGGCACGTCGCTGGATGGCCTGCAGCAGCTCCAGGCGTGCACGCCCGCTGAGCCCCTCGCTGGCCTGCAGCTGCCCTTGCAGGCCAGGGGCGCTCCAGAAACTGCCGAAGCTCACACTGCTGCCCTTGACGCAGCTGTGGCCCTGGGCTGTCTCACAGGCCAGCAGCGGAGCCAGGTACACGTCGGCATCGGGATAGTCCCCCACCCAGTCGAGCAGGATCATCGGAAAGGCGCCCTTCTCCAGTTGCCGGTAGGCGGTGGTGGATTCCACCCCACTGATCTCCAGCTGCACGCAGTCGCCCAGGTCGCGCTGCAGCTGGGCTTGCCAGGTGAGGGCGAACAGGCGATCGGCGGGAACGTTGGAGCGGAACGTGAGCGGCAGGTTGAGCCGCCGGCCCTTGCAGTAGCCGGCCTGGCGGAACAGCGCCCTGGCGCGTTGGGGCTGGTAAGCGGGCCATGGCGGCGGGACGGCACCGGGTAGGGGTGGGGGCACCAGCGAGCGCAGGGGTGAGCGCATGTTGAAGCTCACCCGCTGGCTGATCAGCTCGCGGTTGAGGCTGTGGGCCACCGCCTCGCGCAGCCGCGGATCGTTCAGCGGTGGCCGATCGCTCAGCAGGGTGAGATAGCCGATCTCCACGGCCGGGCCCATGCCCTCCACCAGACGGCCGCGGCGGGCGCGTTCCGCCAGGGAGCGCTGCTGATCGCTTTCCAGCCCCTGGGACAGCAACACATCCACTTCGCCGCTGCTCAGGGCTCCGAACAGGGCCGTGGAATTGCTCAGCGTGACTAGGTGGATGCCGCGGTTGCGGGGCGGTGCGCCCCAGTAGCCCGCAAACGGAGCCAGTTTCTGGTGCTGGGGCGTGTAGCCCGTGAGCCGGTACGGGCCCGTGCCCACGAAGCGGTTGGCCAGTGAGCGCTTGGCGTGGTTGCGGTAGGCGGCCGGTGACACCGGCGTGAGGTTGATGGAGCTCAGCAGCGCCGCCAGGGCGCTGTAAGGACGCTTCAGCTGGAGCTCGAGCTCGTAGGGGCCGCTGGCTCGCACGGTCTCGATGCGGTCGTCCAGCAGGTAGCCGAGCTTGCCCAGGGCGCGGAAGCGCTCCAGGTTGAACACCATGGCGGCGGCATCAAAGCGGGTGCCGTCGTGGAAGCGCACATCCCGGCGCAGGGGGATGCGGGCGATGCGGCCACCGGCGGAGAGCTGGGGCAGGGCCGTGGCCAGGCGTGGCAGGGTGCGGCCGCCGGGATCACTGGCGTAGAGGGGATCCCCAACGGCGCTCAGCAGCTGGGTGCCGGCGAAGGTGGTCACGTCCACCGGATCCACTGAGTCCAGGCTGCTCTTGTTCGCCACCACCAGCTCACCCTCTGGCTTGGGCGGCAGGCATCCGACCAGCGGCAGCATCAGGGCTGCAAACCCAAGACCGATGGCGTGGCGAGGAGCGGGGCGGATGGGGTCAGGCCTGGGCAGGCCACGCAGTTGAAGCCGTTGTATTCAAGCCCCTTGGAGCTTGCGGGGAGGACGGGAGTGGCCGGTGGCGGCCACCTGTTGCAGTGAAATTTCAAAAACTGGAGATCCGTGGCGGGCGAGGGGCCAACGGCGCACCCAGCAGCGGTCGTGGCGGTCGTCGACGCCGATCACTTGATACGTGTGGTCGTCGCTTGTGAGCTGGATGCAGTCACCCTGATGCAGCGTCATGGCGTGGCGGGTTAGTGAATCGAAGGGGAAGCGGGAAGACGTGGGGGGAGGGGGCTGATGCCACAGTTCCGCGTCGCTCTGCAGTGAAGTGTTCGGCTCGTTACAAAAGTGGGGACGCGTCAGGGGATTCCCATCGAGCGCGGCGCTTCGAACGCGGCGGGGGATGGAGGTGTGACGCGGGGATGGGGACGAACCGTCTACGGATTTGCTTCCACTTTGCATCAGAGTGCAGTGCTGTTGCTAGGGACGGTGTTCCCTACAACGTGCGCAGGCAAGCCGCCACGCTCTCCACGTCCGTGAGGGCCTCAATGGCGCGCAGGGCGGCGCGGAAACGGGCCTCCGGTGCCTCGTGGGTGATCACCACGATCTCGGCGGTGCCACTGCCGCTGGTTTCGAATTGCACGATCGATTGGATCGACACCTGTTCCTCCCCGAAGCAGCTGCCGATCTTGCCGATCACGCCGGCCTGGTCGCCGGTCTGCAGGCGCACGTAATTGCGGTGCTGGGTCAGGCCGGCATCCACGAGCCGGCACTGGCGCCAGCGGTTGGCCGCCAGCAGTGGATCCAATCCGGCATTGGGCCCGCCCACCTCGCGGATACCGGCGATGTTGAGGATGTCGGCCACCACGGCGGAGGCGGTGGGACCTGCTCCGGCGCCAGGGCCGTAGAACATCACCCGGCCCACCGGGTCGCCCTCCACCAGGATCGCGTTGTTGACGCCATGCACGCCCGCCAGGGGGTGTTCCTTGGGCAGCAGCGTGGGGTTCACCCGCACATCCAGCTGCACCGTGCCGTCGGGATCAGTGCCAAGGAACTGGGCCGTGGCCACGAGCTTCACCACGTAGCCCAGCTGGGCTGCGTAGTTCACGTCGCGGGAATGGAGCTTGTTGATGCCCTCGGTGGGGATGGCGGCCCGTTCGATCGAGCCGCCGTAGGCCAGGCCCGAGAGGATGGCGATCTTGTCGGCGGCATCGCCGCCCTCCACGTCGGCGGCGGGATCGGCTTCGGCATACCCCAACTGCTGGGCATCGGCCAACACCGCCTCGTAGGCGGCACCCTCATCGGCCATGCGGCTGAGGATGTAGTTGGTGGTGCCGTTGATGATGCCGCTCACCCGCTGGATGCGGTTGCCACCCAGGGATTGCTTGAGGGGCTCGATGATCGGAATGCCACCGCCCACGGCAGCTTCGATCAGCACGTACACGCCCTTGGCGGCGGCCGCGGCGGCGATCTCCTCGCCGTAGCGGGCAATCACGGCCTTGTTGGCCGTCACCACCGGTTTGCCGGCGGCAATCGCCCGCAGAATCAGGCTGCGGGCGGGCTCGAGGCCACCCATCACCTCCACCACGATGTCCACGGCAGGGTCGTCCACCACCGCCTCGGGGTCGGTGGTGAGGATCGCGGCCGGCAGCTCCACCGGCCGCGGGCGGCTGAGATCCCGCACCGCCACCCGGCGCAGAGCCAGGCCGCCCACTAGGGGATGGCGCCCCTCCGGGCTCGCCACAATGCCGGCCACGCCGGCGCCCACAGTGCCGAGCCCGAGCAAGCCGATGCCGATGGTCATGCCTGCGTGTCCGTGAAAGCGGCGATCCTAGAAATCTGAGCGTCAGCCGTCAGCAAGAGCCTGGGCCTGGGCCTGCATCATCTTGAGGATGTTCAGGAAGCCGTTGGCCCGCGATGGCGTGAGGCTGCCCTGCAGACCGGTGTCCGCTAGGAAGCTGGGATCGAGCTTGGCGGCGGCACTGGGCTCGAGCCCCTCCAGCCCCTCGATCAACAGGGCCAGCAGCCCCTTGGTGATGGCGGCATCGGAATCACCCTGCCAGTGGAGCTTGCCGTCCACCAGTTGCCCCACCACATACACCTGGGACACGCAGCCCTTCACCTTGAAGGCGTCGTTGCGGTAGTCGTCCGGCAGGGGTTGCAGTTTCTTGGCCAGCCAGAGCACGTACTCGTAGCGGCGTTTGGGATCGCTGGTGGTCTTCAGCCGCTCAACAATCTGATCGAGCTTCTCGCTGCCGGTGGCCATTAACGGGGGCGTCGGATGCGCTGCAGTCCGAGCAGCATGGCAGCTGCTCCGAGGCCACCGAGACCCGCAAGCGAAGCCAGGCCCAAAGGGCGGCCATGGTGCTGGCTCACCCGATCGAGTTGGGCCTGACCGCCCTCCACAGGCATCTCCAGGTAGTCGCGATGGCCTGCGCCGCCATCCACCTGCACCTCCCAATCACCACTGGCGCCTTTGGGCAGGGCAAAGCTCAGTTGCCCCTGCGCGTCGGTGCGCCCCAGCTCGATGGGGGCACCACCCGGAGGCACGAGGCGCACCAAGGCGTCGCGGGTGGGTTCGCCGCTCGAGAACTGGCTCTGCAGCATCAGCCCATCACTCAGGGCCTGCAGCCTGGTGAGACTGCTCTCGATGCCGTGGGCCCGCGCTGTGGCCGGCGCGAGCAGCAGGCCGAGGCCGAGCAGGGGGGCGATCAGCTGGCGGGACATGGCGTGAATCTCAGGAGGCGGACCAGCGGCTGCCGGTGCTCTTGGTTTTTCCGGCCTGCACCATGCGCACCATTGAACTCACCATCATCGACAGGGCGTCCGAGGGTTCGTTGCGGTTCTTCAGCTCCGAGGCCAGCACCTGCTCCGCGGCCGTGCCTGCGGAGAGTCTGATGCTGGGTCCGCGCTTGGTGGTGCTTCCGGCGCGACTCGCGGCAGTGGCAGACAGGAACGCGTCGTTGGCCTGAAGATCCACTGCGGCTGAGCTGTTCGATGCCGTGATCCTGGCAAATGGCCGGGATTCGCGCGCGGATTGTGGGCGGCCGTTACACAGCTAGCCACCTCAAGCTGAGGCCAGCTTCAGCCAGTGAAGCCCGGTTTCATCCAGCCAGCCGTGGAAGGGAATGTCCCAGGCGTCCCGGGGTAACCGCTCCACCAGGCAGCCGCTGGGCAGCACCGCCAGGGCCGGAATCGCCCCCCACGCCGGATCAGCCCGCAGGCGATCGAACCAGCCACCGCCGTAGCCCAGGCGGATGCCCGCGCGGTCGAAGGCCAGGGCCGGGGCCAGCACCAGGCCCAGGTGCTCGGGCTCCAGCAGTGGTCCTGTGCTCGGGGCCGGAATGCGGGTGTCGTCGGGGGTCAGGGGATCGCCTGGTTGCCACGGGCGGTAGCGCAGCTGCCCGGCCTCGATTCGGGGCAGGGCCAGCGCCCCCTGCAGGGGGGGATGCTGGCTGAGGCCCCGCAGATCAGCCTCTCCCGGCAGGGGCCAGTAGAGCCCAAGCCTGCGGCCTGCCGGGATCCAGTCCGGGAGGCGCTGGGCCGCTAGGGCCAGCAGCCTTGCCTCGGTGCCCGCCAGCAGCGCCCCACGGCGGGAGCGGTAGTGCCGGCGGAGGAGGGGCTTGCTGGGGCGCGGTGGCTGTGGGTCCACGGCCTCAGCGCTGGAACCAGCCCGTGAGCGCCACGGCCAGGGCATCGGCCGCGTCGTCGGGTCGGGGGGGATCGCTGAGGTTGAGCTCACGCATCACGGCGGCCAGCACGTCGTGCTTGTCGGCGTGGCCATGGCCGGCCAGGGCCAGCTTGATCTGCATGGGGGGGAACTCCACCACCGGCACCCGGAAGCGGGCCAGGGTCATCATCACCACCCCGCGGGCCTGCACCACGGAGATGGTGGTGCTGGAGCGATAGAAGAAGAATTTCTCCACTGCTGCCAGCTGGGGCTGCCAGGTGCGGATTAGCACCCGAAGATCCCGGGCGATTTCCACCATGCGATCGCCTTCGCTTGTGCCGGGATCGGTGCGGATGATGCCGCAATCGAGCATCTGCTGCGCACCCCCGCTGGTCTCGATCACCCCATAGCCCACGCGGGCCAGGCCGGGATCGATACCGAGGATGCGCATGGCGTCGCCTCGCCTCAGGCGGCGAGGGCCAGCTCGAATTGGCGGCGATCGCTGGCTTCAGCCCGCTCGAACACCTTGCAGAACACCTTCACTACCCGGTCGCCCGAGTCGATCTGCTCGAGGGGATCCTTGCGCAGGCGGTGGCGCAGACAGCAGGCGGCCACCCGGGCCACGTCGTCCTCGGTGACTTCCGTGCGGCTCTCGAAGGCGGCCAGGGCCCGGGCGGCGCGGTTGGTCACGATGTCGCCGCGCAGGCCATCCACATCCAGCTCGCCACAGATGGCGGAGATGCGGATGCGCAGGTCGTCGTCGATCTGGACCTGCGGCAACAGATTTTGCGCCGCGATCACGCGCTCCTGCAGCGCATCCTGGGTGGGCTGCACCCCGTTATTGAAGCTGTCGGGGTCGTTGTCGAAGCTGGTGCGCTGATCCACCACCTGCACCCGCAGTTCGGGGTCGCGCACGGTGCGCACCTCCACGCTCATGCCGAAGCGATCGAGCAGCTGGGGCCGCAGTTCACCTTCCTCGGGGTTGCCGGAGCCGATCAGCACGAAGCGGGCCGGGTGACGCACGCTCACGCCCTCACGCTCCACGGTGTTCCAGCCGGAAGCGGCCGAATCCAGCAGCACGTCCACCAGGTGGTCGTCCAGCAGGTTCACCTCGTCCACGTAGAGCAGGCCGCGGTTGGCCTTCGCCAGCAGGCCCGGCTCAAAGGCCCGCACGCCCTCGCTAAGGGCTTTCTCAATGTCGATGGTGCCGCAGAGGCGGTCTTCGGTGGCTCCCAGAGGCAGGTCCACCATCGGCACCTGGCGCTTCTCGGTGGGCAGTGCCTCGCCATGCTCGGCCCGCTGGCGCACCTCGGCGCTCTGGAGATCCGGATCCTGGGGCGAGCTGTTGTAAGGATCGCCGGCCACCACGTCGATCTCTGGCAGCAGGTCGGCCAGGGCGCGGATCGTGGTGGATTTGCCGGTGCCCCGGTCGCCCATGATCATCACGCCGCCGATGCGCGGGTCGATCACGTTGAGCAGCAGGGCCAGCTTCATCTCCTCCTGGCCCACGATCGCGGTGAAGGGGAAGACCCGGCGCTTGCGGGCTTGCGTCACGGTTGGCTGCTGGCTGGGTTAGCTGGCGATTGTTTCACAGGCAACAGGCTCAGCACCTGGGGCGGGGTGGCGTCGGCGGGATAGATCAGCCGCACCTGCAGCTGCCGCTGGGCACCGGGGGCCAGGCTCACCGTGCCCAGGGGCGGCCCCTGCTGGCCGGCCCGCTGGATCAGGTGGAAGCCGCGCCGGCCCATGGGCTTGCCCGTTCCGTCGTCCAAGCCACTCACCTCCACCGTGCCGCGGAACATCACGGCCTTGCCCGGGGTGGTGTTGAAGCGCAACCCGCCCAGGGCCTGGTCGGATTTGAGCGGCGATTCAAGGGCCAATTGCAGCTGCAGCGGGGCCTTGCTGTCGTTGCGCAGGGGGATGGAGAGGTCGTACTCCACGCCGTAGTTGCCATGGGCCGCCCAGGCGGTGCCGGGATACAGGGCCTGCAGTTCGGCGGTTTGCACCTGGCCGCTCCCCAGGCTGCCCCGCTCCAGCGAGCTGATCGGCCAGGACATGGGTGCGCGGGAGGCGCTCAGCCAGCGCTTGCCGGGGTCGGTGAGGCTGGCGCGCCAGATGCTGCCCACCTGCACGCCGCTGACGCGTGAGTAGATGAGTTGGCCCTTGCTGCCTCGTGGCGTTGGTGTGTGTTCCTTGGGGCTCAGAGGCCCGTTCAGCAACGGTGCCCAGCTCTCCGGCGGTGGTGGCTGGTCGCCCGTGCCGAAGGCCGCCAGCGTGGCCATACTCACCGGTCCGCTGCTCTGCAACCGCAGCTGCAGGTTGCGGCCATTCAGCAGGGGGTCCAGGCCCTTCACCGGCAGGGGCAGCACCACGAGGGTGCTGGCCCGGTTTGGCGGTAGTTGCCACTGATCCGGCAGTAGCGGGCTGCGCTGGCGGTTCAGCAGTTCCGTGGCCACCCGGCTGCCGGGGCCGGAGAAGGTGCTGCCGTCCTGGGGTAGGAGGGCCGGCAGGGGCAGGAATGGCGCCGATGGCTGAACCCGGTCCGTGGCCTGGGACAAGGCGGTGGATCCAGCCAGCAACCTGAGCGTCACGGACTCGGTGCCCCGGGGTTGGGCCAGCACCGCCAGCCACAGGGTGGAATCGAGGCTCTCGGGCTTGCCCGCGTACACGTGGTGGCTGAACAGGTCGAAGCGACCGTTGAGGGCCACATCGAGGTGGGCTGTCGGTTCAGGCCGACCGGCTGTAGGGAAGGTGGACAGCAGGATGCCCGGCGCGGTGATCAGCTCCGGGTTGTTGTCATTCACCACGAGCACCCCGTCCAGGGAGCCAGGCAATGGGGCCACGGTCTGGGGGCGCACCAGCGTGGTGGGGGCGGCAGAGGGCGGTAGGGCCGCCAGCAGCAGGGGAGGAATCATGGGGTGTTGGCTCGGGGCTGGGAACCGCTGCTGCTGCGGCCGATCAACGTTTTCGCTACTTCTGCGGCCATGGCCCGGATCAGGTCGGTGGAGCGCTGATCGTTGAAGGGGCCCTTCACCATGAAGGCCGCCACGGCCCGTTGCCCATTGGGCAGTTCGATCAGGCCACCATCGGCGTAGGCAATGCCGATGTCACCGGTCTTGTTGAGCACGGTGATGCCATGGGCCAGCAGGTCGCTGTCGGGATCGGGGGAGTCGCCCCCCAGGCCCATCAGCAGGCCCAGGGGCAGGAGGGTGTTGGTGCGGGATTTGCCCATCACTTCGCGGAAGAGATCCCGGGCCCGCGGGCTGAGTTTTTCGCCGGTGTCCACCAGAGCGATGGCCCGGGCCAGGTCGTGGGAACTGGTGGTGTTGGTGCCGTCCAGATCCGGCAGCCAGTTGTTGATCACAGTTCCGCTCAGCCCCATGGCCTGGAAGCGCGCGTTGAGGGCCGTCTTGCCCCCGAGCCGTTTGATCAACAGGTTGGTGGCGCTGTTATCGCTCACCCGGATCATTTCCATGGCCGCCTCGTAGAAGGGGAAGCGGGTGCCGAGGGGTTTGCTGGCCATCCAGCCTGCCCCACCTCCCATGACCTCCTTCGTGAGCGGCAGGGGTTCGTTCCAGCGCAGCTTGCCGGCGTCGAGATCCTCAAGGCCCGCCAGCAGGATCGGCGTCTTGATTGCGCTGGCGGCCGGCAGGGGAAGTTCGGCCTGGAGCTGGGCGAAGCGGCCGTCGTCCAGCACGAGCAGGTAGCCACTGGCCTTGAGGTCCTTGTGAACGGCGGCCAGCTGCGCCCATTTCTGGCTCAGGGCTGTGAGTTCGCTGCGGGGCTCAAAGCGCCCGAGGCTGAGGCCCCGCTGCAGGGGTTGCAGGGGGGAGGTGGCGCCGGGATTGGCTCTGGGCATGTCCACGGCGCCCTGGGCCAGCCGTGGCGCCAGCAGCTTCAACACCGTGCCGCTGATCAGCCCAAGCCCCACGCCCATCACCAGCAGGCGCAACACCAGCCGCAGGGGTGGGCCCCAGGCGCTGCCGTTGCCAGGGCGAGGGGGGCGACTGGAGCTCACGCTGATCGGAACGGGATCGGGCCAGACCTTAAGGGGTCTCTCTGGTGGCTGCCCAGCGCAGTTGGCGAACCATGCCGCGCACCAGGGCCACGTCCTCGTCGCTGACTTGGGCCCGTTGCAGCAGGGCGCGCACTTTGGCCATGCGGGCGTGGGCGGTATGGGGATAGAGGAAGCCCACATCCAGCAGTAGCGCTTCGGCGTCGGCCAGCGCCGCCTCGAGGTTGCCCCTGGCCGAGGGTTCCCCGGTCAGCTCGGGCCCTGGGGGCATGGCCGGCGCCGGGGCCTGGCGCTGCTGCTGCAGCTCGTGCAGGCAGATCGCCACGGCGTGGGAGAGGTTTAGCGAGGCGTAGGCCGGGCCGGTGGCGATGCGCAGCACCCGTCCGGCCTGCAGCAGTTCATCGTTGCTCAGGCCCCGGTCCTCCCGGCCGAACACCAGAGCCGCCGCCGTGGGAGCGGCCGCGGTGCCGCCATCAGAATCCTTGCCGCCTAGCAGCCAGCGAAGCCCCTCCTGGGGGGCGCTCAGGGGCAGGCCCTCCTGCTCGATGCGGCCACTGGTGGCCACCACCCGGCGGCAATCCGCCACGGCCGAGGCCAGGTCGGTGAACAGGCAGGCCTGCTCCAGCAGCCAGCCACCATGCACAGCCATGCGCCGCGCTTCCTCGCCGAGGTGATCGCAGCGGGGCGCCACCAGGCGCAGCTGATCGATGGCGAAGTTGGCGCAGAGCCTGGCCACGCTGCCCACATTGAGGGGGCCCGCCGGCTCCACTAGCACCACCGCCAGCGTCACGAGAGCTGATGCAGGTAGGCGAGCAGGTCGGCCATGGCCTGGGGCTCCGGCTGGAAGCGGGGCATTGGCGGCGTGCGGCCACTCACCACCTGCTGGATCAGTTGACGGTTGTTCTTGCGCTCGGCCACGCCATGCAGGTTGGGGCCCACTAGCCCCTGGGCGGCAATGCCGTGGCAGCCGGCGCAGTTGATCAGAAACAGCTGCTCCCCGCGCTCCATCGAGCCCCCCAGCTGCAGCGTGCTGCGGGTGTAGGGATCGCTGCGGGCTGCCGGCAACGCAAAGGCCAGCACCAGCACTACACAGGCCGTGGCCAGCAGCACCAGGGCGGAGATCAGGCCCCGCTTGGGGCCGTCGACGGGGGTTGGCGTTGGCTCTGCGGTCACAGTTGTTGCGCGGTGGTCACACTGCCCACCCGGGCCGTGGGAGAATTGTGCAACGCCTACCGGTTGCACCAGACCCATGATCGAACCCCTGCTCTGCGGCATCGTGCTCGGTCTGATTCCCGTGACCCTCACCGGTCTGTTTGTGGCTGCCTGGAATCAGTACCGCCGTGGCAGCGCCCTGGGGGGCTGATCCATCGGGGCCTTGCTCTCAGCTCTGTTGCAGCATCAGCACAGAGCTGGTGCCGTAGCGCTTGTGCTTCACCGCCATCCAGCCTGAAGGAATCTCAGGTTGGATGGCGCTGGCGTGTTCCCAGAGCATCAGGCCGCCCGGCTTGAGCCAGCTGCCGTCCGCCACCGCTGCGGCCACGGTGCCGTAGAGCCCGGCGCTGTAGGGCGGATCGGCATAGATCAGATCAAAGCCTTGGGCCATCGGGGAGCCGCTACAGCGCTGCTGCGCCCCCGCCCCGAGCCAGCGCAGCACGTCCTGGGCCACCACCTCCACCGGCACGGGCTGGGGCAACCCCCTGGCCACGGCCTGGAGATTGCTGCGGGTTGTGGCCTGCATGCGCCGGTCCTGGTCAACCGCTACAACGGCTGCCGCCCCTTTCTGCAGGGCCTCGCAGCCCATCACACCACTGCCACAAAACAGATCCAGCCAGAGGGCGCCGGGCAGTTCTGCGGCCAGCATGTTCATCACAGCCAGTCGTACGCGGGAGGGTGTGGGCCGGGCCACGCTGCCGGGGGGGCTCTGCAGTTTGCGGCCACCGCTCAGGCGCAGGCTCATGACGGCTTGGCCACCCAGTTGAGCCAGCGCTGCAGCATCTGCTGGCCCGCCAGGCTCGATTTCTCAGGGTGGAACTGGCAGGCGGCTACGGCGCCCTGCCAGAGAGCGGCCGTCACGGCGACGTCGCCGAAGGCCACCTGGGCGGTGATGCAGGCCGGATCGCTGGGCACGGCGGCGTAGGAATGCACGAAATACACCCAGGCGGTAGGGGTTCCTGCGGGCAGCAGTGGGCTGGGGCTGGCGGGCAGCAGGGGCGCCCAGCCCATGTGGGGAATGGGATGGCCCGGACTGCGGGGCAGCGCGGTCACGCGTCCCCGGATCAGGCCCAGGCCCCTGGCGCTGCCCTCATCGCTGGCCTCGAACAGCAGCTGCAAGCCCAGGCAGATGCCCAGCAGGGGTCGCCCAGCGGCACACCATTCCTGGATGGCCGGTACGAGCCCCGAGGCCTGCAGCCGTTCCATCGCTGGATCGAAGGCCCCCACGCCCGGCAGCACCAGGGCTGCGCAGGAGGCCATGGCGTCCGGGGAGTGCACGGTTGTCACCTCGGCACCCAGCCGCTCGAAGGCCCGCTGCACCGAGTGCAGGTTGCCCATGCCGTAGTCGATCAGGCCGATGCGGGTCATGGGCGTGGAGGTGTGGCGCAGAGACGTTGGCCAGGTTGCTCGATTGCGGTCGCGGCGGGCAGCTCCAGGCCATTGAGGCGGTCGATCAGGCGATAGAGCAGGCCGATGCGGCGCTTATCGAGATGGAAGCGCAGGCAGGGCCGCAGGATGCCGTGGGCGTCACAACTCTCGCCCTGGCTGATGGCGCCTTCGTCCACCAGCGCGTTGAAGTCGTGGTTGAGGCTGTCGAGGGCCTCGGCGGAAATGGCGGTATGGAGCAACAGCTCCATCACGTCTTCAGCGAACTGGGCGGTGTGAAACACCCGGTAGAACTGGGACACGTGATCCATGGCTTCGGCAGCGCTGCGGGCTTGCTTGAGCAGGGCGGTGTCCTCGGCGGAGATCAGGCCGCGGTTCACCAGCACCTCCTGCATCTCCTCCAGCCAGCTTGGCCAGAAGTCATCGCCGGCCGGAGCGAGCATCACCAGGGGGATTGGCGGGGTGCGCCCCGTCTGGATCAAGGTCAGCGACTCAAACAGCTCATCAAAGGTGCCGAAACCGCCGGGCAACACCACTAGGGCATCGCTCTCGCGCAGGAAGAACAGCTTGCGAGTGAAGAAATAGCGGAAGTGCAGCAGGCGGCCTTCGCAGCCGCTCACGAAGCGATTGGCGTGCTGCTCAAAGGGCAGCTCCACATTCAGGCCGATGCTGTTGTCACAGCCGGCTCCGCGGTTTGCCGCCTCCATGATGCCGCCGCCCGCGCCGGTCATCACCTCAAAGCCTCGCCGCACGGCCTCTGCGGCCAGCTCTTCGGCCAGTTGGTAGGAGGGGTCGGAGGGCTGGGTTCGTGCCGAACCGAACACCGCCACCTTGCGGGTGTGGCGGTGGGGCTGAAACACATGGAAGCCGTCGCGAATGTCGGCCAGGGCGCCGCTGATCAGCCGCCACTCGTCTAGATCGCTGCTGGTGCGCGAGATTTCCAGCAGGGTCACGATGCTGCGCTCAATGGCGCGGCGCTGGGGATGGCCCTGGAGCAGAGCAGCCAGGGCCTCCAGGGGACTTTGTCCCGAGGGAGCGACGGGAGAACTGGTGGAACTCAGAGGAGGTGATCAGAGGTATTTGGAGATGGTGCCCGCCAGGGTGGTCTTGGGAACGGCCCCCACCACCGTGTCGACCTTTTGGCCGCCCTTGAACACCATCAGGGTGGGGATGCTGCGGATCCCGTACTGGCTAGCCACGTTGGGATTCTCGTCAGTGTTCAGTTTGAACACTTTGATCTTGCCCTCGAATTCCTTGGCGATCTCATCAACGATGGGAGCCACCATGCGGCAGGGGCCGCACCAGGGGGCCCAGAAGTCCACCAGCACGGGCACATCACTCTTGAGCACGTCTTGCTCAAAGGAGGCGTCGGTGACGGCAGCGGCGCTGGACATCCGAGGAGGGATCAGGGTTTTGGGAATCTAGCAACGCTGTTCGGCGTTGCATGCAACCACCCTTGAAGTCGTAACCGTCGACGTCGTAACCGTGGATGGTGGCTGCTGGGTGCAGCAGTAGCGGAAGACAGAAAGCCCGGACGCGCCGGGCCAGGGGGTGTGAGGAGTGTGTGGGCCGAAGCCCGCACGCCTCGAGGCTAACGCCGGCCTTTACTTGCCCATGCCCAGTTGCTGGGCCTTTTGGTAAACCTTGCCCTCGGTGAGCAGCGAGGGGGCCACCACCACCTCCACCTGTTGCATCTCCTTGAGGGTGCGGGCGCCGAGGGTGCCCATGGAGGTCTTGATGCAGCCCAGCAGGTTCTGAGTGCCGTCGTCGAGGCCGGCGGGGCCCCGCAGGATCTTCTCCAGGCTGCCGGTGGTGCCCACCTTGATGCGGGTGCCACGGGGCAGCACCGGGCTGGGGGTGGCCATGCCCCAGTGGAAGCCACGGCCGGGGGCCTCGGCGGCCCGGGCGATCGGCGAGCCGATCATCACGGCATCGGCGCCGCAGGCCAGGCACTTGCAGATGTCACCGCCGGTCACGATGCCGCCGTCGGCCACGATCGGCACATAGCGGCCGCTCTCGCGCTGGTAGTCGTCGCGGGCGGCGGCACAGTCCGCCACCGAGGTGGCCTGGGGAATGCCGATGCCCAGCACCCCGCGGCTGGTGCAGGCGGCACCGGGGCCGATGCCCACCATCACGCCGGCGGCGCCGGCGCGCATCAGCTTGAGGGCCACGTCGTAGGTCACGCAGTTCCCGATCACCACGGGCACGCCAAAGTCGCGGCAGAGGGCTTCAAGATCCAGCGTTTCCTGGCCCTCGGGACCGACGTGCTCGGTGCTCACCACCGTGGCCTGCACGAAGAAGAGGTCAGCGCCGGCCTCGGCGATGGCCTTGCCGAATTTGAGGGCCGCCACCGGGGTGGCACTCACGGCGGCGATGCCGCCCTTCTCCTTGATCTCGGCAATGCGCTGGCGGATCAGGTCTTCCCGCACCGGTTGGCTGTAGAGCTCCTGCATCAGGGGCACGAACTCGTCTTTGCCCACCGCGGCAATGCGGTCCAGCGCCGGGTTGGGGTCGTCGTAGCGGCACTGGACACCCTCCAGGTTCAGGACTCCCAGGGCCCCCTGCTTGGTGAGTTCCACGCACATGCCCACGTCCACCACGCCATCCATGGCACTGGCGATGATCGGGATCTCGCGGGTGATGCCGCCCAGGGTCCAGCTGCTGTCCGTCACCGCGGGATCCACGGTCCGGCCACCCGGCACCAGGGCAATTTCATCGATGCCGTAGGCGCGGCGAACGGTACGGGAGCGGCCGAGCTGAATGTCCACCGGAGACCTTGACGCAATCGGGCCAAGCTATCAACCGGCCCGACCAGCCACTCCCTGCCAGGGGCGCTGTTCTCAGCGATTGCCGCGAAACGCCGCCCAGCGGCCTTTGACGTTGGCGATCACCTTCTCGCGGTCGCTGCTGCGCACCAAATTGCTGAGGCCGAAGCGCACCACGGCCACCAGGCCGGCGAGTTCCAGCAGGCCTGGCACCAGCGGCAGGCTGTCCAGCACGCCCAGCAAAGCGCCGTAGATGCGGAGCACCACCAGCAGGCCGATCAGGGCAGCGGCGGCTGTGAGCGGTGTGCGGGATGTCTGCCAGAGCTGCTGCAGCTGGCCACTTGCGATCCACTGGCGCAGCTTGTCCAGCAGCAGGTCCCACTCGCCGCCTTCCGCATCGCCGCCGCTGGGCCGTTCCAGGGCTGGCACCTCCAGGGTGCTCACCACCGTGGGCACCTCGGGCACGGCCATGGGTTCCGGAGTGGGTTCCGGGGCTGCCGGTTCAGGAGCTGCCGCAATCACCGGTTCAGGGGTGGGTTCCGGAGTGGGTTCCGAGGTGGGCTCGGCCTCGGCCGCAGGGTCACCCAGTTGCACCACCTCCATGGCTGGAGCTGTCTCGGTGGTGACGGGCTGCTGGAGGGTCGGTTCAGGCTGCGGGTTTGCCGGCTGCTCCACCAGTTGCTCGGGCTCTTGCTCCGGCTGCGGCAACGGGGAGGAAGCGTCAGCCATGGGTCCGCAGTGCGTTCAACGATGGGGGAGCTTACGGCCGTTTCCCTGGTCTGGGCGGTGCGGAGAGCCGATGCACCAGCCCGTTCATCCCTCCAGGGGCATCAGGGCGGGCCGCTGGCTCAGGGGCACCAGGGGGAGGCGCAGGGGGAACTGTCCAGATTGCAGCTGCTGGCAGAGTTCCGCCGCGATGGCGGCGGCCAGGCGCGGACTGTGGGCCGGAGCGCAGCGCAGCTGGCGCCCATTCAGCGGCAGGCTTCCCTGCTTGAGCTGGGCGTAGCTGATGGAGCCAAAGCTCGGTTTGATCCGGCGCGGGATGGCGAAGTCCAGCACCGGGGCTTCCAGGTCTGCATCCGTGCTGGCCATCTGCCGGGCCACGCTCGGGTTGACCAGGGGAATCGGCGCGGCGATGGCCACCAGCAGGCCGTTGCCGTGGCCCTCCATGGCGGTGGCGCGTACCCAGTCTGGCCGCAGGGCGTGCAGGTCGACCTCCAGGCTGCAGCTCATGCCGGGGCTGGCGGCATGACCGCTGGCCAGGCGCCGGACCGCCGGATTGTGGCCGCTGCCGCTGCCGGTGACCCAGCCGATCGCTCCCCCCACCAGCACCGGCGAACCTGGGCCCAGCAGCGAGAGGCCCGGCATGGCCAGTCCGATGCTGCCACTGCCGCCGCAGCTGTAGAGGGCCGTGGCGAAGGGCCCCAGCAGCGGCCCCCAGGGGGTGCGGGTGAGGCCTTCGGCGCTGCTCACCGCCACCACGCCGTTTTCACTGATGCCGCGGTGGAGCAGCAGTCGGCCGGCACCAATGCGATGGAGGCTGAGCCGGGTTTCCAGCTCCTGGCGCGGCTGCAGGGCTGTGGGTTCGCCGCTGGCGCTGAGGGGGAGGTCGTGCCCCGCCAGCAGTGAGGTCAGCACCTGGGCGCCCCCTCGCCCCAGGGGCAGCACCAGGTCCGTGCTGCCATGCCCGCCGATGCCCTCGGCACCGCCCAGACGAAAACGGCGGATGCGGATGGGGGGATCGCTGGGCCCCAGCTGCAGCACCAGGCTGGCCTGGTCATGGAACTCCGCATTGGCGGCCACCACCACATCGGTGGCCTCGAAGGCCGCCGTGATGCCCGCTGCGGCCACCTGCTGCTGGAAGGCCGCCACCGTGCAGACCCGCAGCGTTCCCTGCCGCTGGCGCTCCTGCAGGTCCACTTCAGTCCGCGGTGACGAGGTCATTGGCGGAACAGTCGATAAAATGCGTTTTAACGAAGGCGGTCTTGAATGGCGGATCCAAGCGGACCCGGAGAACTGACTCCCGGAGACTCCGACGGGCGGATCATCCAGGCGGACCTGCGCAACGAGATGTCGCGCTCCTATCTGGAGTATGCGATGAGCGTGATCGTGGGCCGGGCCCTGCCCGATGCCCGCGACGGCCTCAAGCCGGTGCATCGCCGCATCCTCTACGCGATGTACGAGCTGGGCCTCACCAGCGATAGGCCCTACCGCAAATGCGCCCGTGTGGTGGGCGAGGTGCTCGGTAAGTACCACCCCCACGGCGATACGGCCGTGTACGACGCCCTGGTGCGCATGGCCCAGGACTTCTCCATGCGTATGCCCCTGATCGATGGGCATGGCAACTTCGGCTCGGTGGACAACGATCCGCCCGCGGCCATGCGCTACACCGAGTCGCGGTTGAGGGCCCTCACCACCGACAGCCTGCTCGAGGACATCGAGAGCGAGACCGTCGATTTCATTGACAACTTCGATGGCTCCCAGCAAGAGCCCACGGTGATGCCAGCCCGCATCCCCCAGCTCCTGCTGAACGGCTCCACGGGTAT
This sequence comes from Synechococcaceae cyanobacterium, assembly GCA_947461705.1. Lineage (GTDB taxonomy): Bacteria > Cyanobacteriota > Cyanobacteriia > PCC-6307 > Cyanobiaceae > Vulcanococcus. Next base: position 7,124 of record CANHMF010000003.1, on the reverse strand, counting down.
CGCCGTGGGGATGGCCACGAACATCCCGCCCCACAACCTCACGGAGCTGATCGACGGCCTTCTGGCCCTGATCGCCAACCCAGACCTTGAGGACCGGGAACTGACGGCGCTCATCTCAGGGCCGGATTTTCCAACCGGCGGCCAGATCCTCGGCCGACGGGGCATCCGCGAGATGTACAGCACCGGCCGTGGCTCGGTGACCATGCGGGGCGTGGCCCAGATCGAGACCGTGGAGGCCAAGGGGCGCCCCGATCGTGACGCGGTGATTATCACCGAGTTGCCCTACCAGACCAATAAGGCGGCGCTGATCGAGCGCATCGCCGAACTGGTGAATGACAAGAAGCTCGAGGGCATCGCCGACATCCGCGATGAATCCGACCGCGATGGCATGCGGATCGTGATTGAACTACGGCGGGATGCCTACCCGCAGGTGGTGTTGAACAACCTGTTCAAACTCACGCCGCTGCAGAGCAATTTCAGCGCCTACATGCTGGCGCTTGTGAAGGGGGAGCCGGTGCTGCTCACCCTGCGCAAGATGCTCGAGGTGTTCCTGGAGTTCCGGGTCGAGACGATCGAGCGCCGCACCCGTTATCTGCTGCGCAAGGCCGAGGAGCGCGACCACATCCTGCTCGGATTGCTGATTGCCCTCGACAACCTCGACGCGATCATCGCCTTGATCCGCAGTGCGGCGGACACCGCCACCGCGCGCCAGGAGCTGCAGGATCAGTTCGGTCTCAGTGAGATCCAGGCCGACGCCATCCTGCAGATGCAGTTACGGCGGCTCACGGCCCTCGAGGCCGACAAGATCCGCCTGGAGCACGAGGACCTGCTCGCCAAAATCACCGATTACAAGGACATCCTGGCCCGCAAGGAGCGGGTTCTGGCCTTGATCACCGAGGAGCTGCAGGCGATCCGCACCCGCTACGACTCGCCCCGTCGCACCGAGATCCTCGACCTGGAGGGTGGCCTTGAGGACATCGATCTCATCGCCAACGAGCGCTCGGTGGTGCTGCTCACCGAGAACGGCTACCTCAAGCGGATGCCGGTGAGTGAATTTGAGGCCACGAGCCGCGGTACCCGTGGCAAGGCCGGCACCAAGAGCCAGGGTGAAGAGGCCGTGAAGCTGTTCATCAGCTGCAACGATCACGACTCCCTGCTGCTGTTCAGCGACCGCGGCGTGGTGTATTCCGTTCCGGCCTATCGGGTGCCGATGTGCAGCCGGGCGGCCAAGGGCACGCCGATTGTGCAGCTGCTGCCCATCCCGCGGGAGGAGTTGATCACCTCGCTGCTGGCGGTGAGCGCCTTCGAAGACAACATGGTGCTGGTGATGCTCACCAGCGGTGGCTATGTGAAGCGCACGCGGCTCTCGGCCTTCGCCAACATCCGCTCCAATGGTCTGATCGCCATCTCCCTGGAAGAGGGCGATGCCCTCACCTGGGTGCGGCTGGCCATGCCCGGTGACAGCGTGCTGATCGGTTCCCGCAACGGGATGACCATCCACTTCCGCCTCAGCGATGAGGAGCTCCGTCCCCTGGGCCGAACGGCCCGCGGCGTTCGCGCCATGAACCTGCGCCCCGGCGATCAGCTGGTGAGTATGGATGTGCTGCCGGTGGAACTCGCCGATCGGGTGGAAGGCTCCGCCGCTGGCGAGGATGACGATGGGGACAGCGAGGAGCTGGTTCCCAGCGAAGGCCCCTGGGTGCTGGTGGCTTCGGCCAGTGGCCTGGGCAAGCGGGTGCCGGTGGATCAGTTCCGTCTGCAGAAGCGGGCCGGCATGGGCCTGCGCTGCATGAAGTTCCGGCGCGATGGCGACGTGCTTGTGGGTCTCAAGGTGCTCGGGGCCGGCGAGGAGCTGCTTCTGGTGAGTGAGCGGGGTGTGATCGTGCGCATGCAGGCCGATGCGGTGCCCCAGCAGTCGCGGGCGGCTACCGGTGTTCGGCTGCAGAAGCTGGATTCCGGCGACCGGCTCTCCGAGGTGGTGTTGGTGCCCCCCGCTCCCGAAGAGACCGAGCTGGAAGCCCCTGCGGCTGACGCCGTCAGCACCGAGGCCTGAACGCCGATGGCGGTCGAGTTCTGGATCGCTAACACGGTGATCGACCTGATTCAGGGGGACGTGCGCGAGCACCTTCCCCTCGAGCGCATCCCGCTACAGGGGGATGTGCTGGGCCTGGGCACCACCACCAGCATCGACAACGGCGAGCTCACCTTTCTGCAGCAGCCCGGGGGCGACACCACGATCTGGAAATGCCAGGCCAGTGATGGAGGCATCCGGGCCCTTCGCCCTGGCGAGGGCAGTGGTCACTTCCCCTATGTGTGCTTCAGCGGTGACGCCACAGCCCTGCGCACGCCGGTGGATCTGGCAGCCCTCGGCACGAGCCAGGGGCGGCCCTTGCAGGAGCTGGTGGCGGAGGCGATTGCCCTGCTCCAGGGGCAGGGGCGCTTGCCCGAGGCGCCGATCTATGGCCTGCGGCTGCTGAGCCGCTGGCAGGGGCTGGTGATCACCGTGGCCTCCAAGCTGTGCATGGGCCAGCAGCGACGCAACACCGCTATTGCCCGCAGCGAGGTCAGTGAGGCCGCGGCTGGACAGAGCATTTATCAATCGTTGCAGCACTACCGGCTGGCCGTTGAGGATCCTGGTGATCCGGCCGATCCGATCCGCTTTCTGGGACGCTCCCTGCAGTGGGAGTGTTGCGGCTTCTACGACACCGAGCCTGAACGGGGACGCGTCACCGTGCCCCAGAGCGGCGCTCACCTGCACCTGCATGGCTGCAGCACCGACCTCCGCTACGGCGGCCACCTGCACCACGAGCACCCCGACACCACCCTCGAGCAGCTGGAGCGCCTGGTGCTCTACCCCTTGCAGCGCATCCACACCCTCGCCAGCGACCTGGCGGTCGACCAGTTGCGCTACGGCGAGGGAGCTGCCCATTTCCGCATCAGCAACCGTGGGGCGTTGGATGTGAGCGATGTGGGGGTGGCTGTGGTGGTGAACGACCGCTACAGCGGCCATCGCTATCTGCGTCTGCCCTGGCTGGCGGCCGGAGGTGAAGAACACTTCGCTGTGCCGCTGGAGCTCGGGCCGGGCCAGCACCGCCTCGAGGTGTTGGCCGATCCGGAGCAGCAGATCCTGGAGGCGGCTGGTCTGCAGGCCAACAACAGAGCTGTGCTGGAGCTGTCCCTGTGAGCCAGCCTGCGGCGCCTGTGGAGGTGCTGGTGATCGGCGCAGGGCCCGCTGCCCTGTGCATCGCCGGCGCTCTGGCCGAGCGCGGTGTTGCGGTGCAAGGTCTGGCCCCGGAGGACCCCGGCGCTCCCTGGCCCAACACCTATGGGGTCTGGGGGCCTGAGGTGGATGCGATGGGCCTGCAGCACCTGCTGGCCCATCGCTGGAGCGACACCCGCAGTTACTTCGGCGATGGTCTCGCCAGCTCCGCCGTGCAGCACGGCATCGACTACGGGCTGTTCGACAAAACCGCCCTGCAGCAGCACTGGCTTGAGCAGTGCCAAGGCGGTGGTGTGCATTGGCAGCGTGGTGTGGCGGCATCGATTGAGCACGATGCCCGTGGCTCCCGGGTGGTCACCGCGGATGGCGCCTTGATCGCGGCCCGGTTGGTGATCGATGCCAGTGGCCACAGGGCTGCTTTTGTGCAGCGTCCCGATGAGGGGCCGGTGGCAGGCCAGGCTGCCTACGGCATCGTGGGTCGCTTTTCGGTGCCGCCGGTGGATCCCGGCCAGTTCGTGCTGATGGACTATCGCTGCGACCACCTCAGTGAGGCGGAGTGCCGCTGCGGCCCGCCCACCTTTCTCTATGCGATGGATGTTGGTGAGGGGATGTTCTTCGTGGAGGAAACGTCTCTGGCGTTGGCGCCAGCCGTCCCTTATGCCGTGCTCAAGGACCGACTGCTGCGGCGATTGGCTCACCGCGGTGTCGATGTTCTGGAGGTGCAGCACGAGGAGCACTGTCTGTTTCCGATGAACCTGCCGCTGCCGGACATCCGGCAGCGGGTGTTGGCCTTTGGCGGTGCCGCCTCGATGGTGCATCCCGCATCGGGCTACATGGTGGGTTCACTGCTGCGTCGGGCTCCAGCCCTGGCAGAGGTGATCGCCGCTGGATTGCGGCAGCCCGAGCTCGCGGTTGAGCAGTTGTCGCACCAGGCCTGGCAGGCCCTCTGGCCCCTGGAGCTGCAACGCAAGCATGCGTTGTATCGCTTTGGCCTGGAAAAGCTGATGCGCTACCCGGAGGATCAGCTGCGGGCCTTTTTTTCTACCTTCTTCCGCCTGCCGGCGGAGCAGTGGTTTGGTTTCCTCTCCAACACCCTCAGCCTCCCCCAGCTGATTGCCGCCATGCTGCGACTGTTTATCGTGGCACCCTGGCGTGTGCGCTGGGGGCTGATGCAACAGCAGGGGCGCGAGTTGGCGTTACTGGCGCGTTTGATCAGGCCATAAGGTCTCCATGGGCTGCGTGATGGGGGTGCAGTGTTCTTGTGAACTGGTTGTTCGACATGGATTGCGGCCTGTAGGGCTTTAACTGCGATTCCACTGGTTGTCGAGCTTCACACGCCCCTGTTCCGGTAGGTAGGCGCGGCGATTTATGACGTATTCAATGATGGGGTTGCCATCCTGTTGCACGATGTATTTGTAGTCGATGAGTTGATTCTCTTGGCTGCGATTGAAGGCTACTTCTGCGATCCAGGTGTTGCTGTTCACGTATTCCATTCCATAGGCTTTGGCGTGATCCCAGCTGCCTAGCTCAGTGCTTGAGCCAATGATGGCGAGGGACTGCCCGGGTTTCGTTGAAAAACCGTTGAGCTGGAATGTGCAGATCACATCGCCAGTTAGAGGCGCTCCAATCTGGTGCAGCAGGTGCCCGGAGTAGGCGTCGAGTTGAAGGTTCGCCAGGCTGCCGTCTGTCACCGTGAAGGGCCTGGATGTGAGCGCACAAACATAGTGACCATTCGCCAGGGAAAGGTTGTTGATTGTGATGGTTCTAGCGGGCCCATTGTTGATGATGGTGAGTGCTGTGGAGTCGCGATAGGTGCGCTCAAAGGCGTAGATGTCCTCGTTGACGTAGAGCGTTTGGTGGGATCCTAGGGTTAGGGCGGGATTGCTGTTGCGCAGGGCGGCTAGTTTCTGGATCTGGATGTACAGGGGGCTTTCCTGGTCCCAGCATTCCATCATGGGCCGATTGTATGGATCTTCGCCGCCGTTGGTGTCGTTGTTGAGATGTTGCTCAGTGCCATAAAAGATGCACGGCACGCCACGTAGTGTCATCAACAGAATGGTGGCCAAGCTGAGCTTCCTGTTGTCTGGAACGATCGACAGGAAGCGAGGCATGTCATGATTGTCGATGAAGGTGACAAGTTCATTGGCACGATGATAGACATGGTCGAAGCCAAGAATCTTGTCGATTTGATGAAAGCCGCCGGGTTCTCTTCCCGAAAAAGCGAAGCGAATGGCGTCGCAGAGTCCAAAATCGAGAATGGACATGCCGGCGTGGTTGGCGTACTCAACTGAGCGCTGCTCCCAGGGTTTGCTGAATCCATATTCACCAAAGAGGAAGAGGCCGGGCCGGTGTTTCTTCATCTCGGTTGAGAATTCTTGCCAGAACCAGATTGGCATGTGCTTGATGGTGTCGACGCGTAAGGCGTCTACGCCGATATCGAGCCACTGCTTGATCGCAGATTTGATGTATTGCCTGTATTCAATATTTCTTTCGTTGAAGGTGGCGAGGCCACACATTTCGAGGTTGATCAGCTGGTATTCGTCTTCCCAGTCTGTAATTTCGCCGTTGTGGTAGTAGAAATTGTTTTTGTCGTCGTAGTAGTCTGCGATCAGCTTGCCGTCGTCGTAGAGGCGGCCCTTGGCACCATTGATGTCCGGCGAGCTGTGATTGCAGACGACGTCCAGGATGATCTTGATGCCAGCGTTGTGGAGGGTGTCTACGAGTTTTTTGAGAGTTTGTGATTGATGGATGCTGGGTGAATCATTCAGTGGCAAGAAGCGTGGATTGATTCTTTTGAAGTCCTGTGTCCAGTAGCCGTGCATCGGAGCGCGGTTGAACTGCATGTCGTCAACCTGCTCAAACAGTGGCGACAGCCATACGGCTGTTGTGCCAAGGCCCTTGAGATAATCAACTTTATCGATAATGCCTTGGAGATTTCCTCCCCAGTAGCGTCCCCAGTCCGTCCAGGTCTTGTCGTACAAGCCTTGCCGCTGCCCGCGATCCCACACGCCGGCGCGTTCTTCTTCTTCACTGGAGCCGTCGCAGAAGCGGTCCACGATCAGAAAGTAGATGATTTCTTGTCGGAAGTCGATCTCTTGCTTGAAATAGATATTGGCGGCCAGAGTTTCCGGGGTATTGCTGGTTGGCGAAATCTGGGGCATGTTGAGTGCCGGTTTTGACTTCGACTGTAGCGGTTGTGTTTGTTTTTGGCTACATGATTGATCTTGCCATGAGGCGACCGACTGGTCATCTGTTGGCATCCACAATGGCGCCAGGGGCTGTGGCCGGAGGTTTCAGCCCGTTGTGGATCCCGCGCAGGAGCTCCCCTGACCAGCTGTGCAGCCAAAGCAATGGTTACCCCACTGAATGGCGCGGTCGCGCAGGTGATCGATGGTGATGGTGGCAATCGTTGGATTCGTGGTGTTGCTGATCGGGCTGATCGGCAGATTCAGCATCTGGTTGAAATCACAGTCGTACAGACCACCATCGGGGGCCACGGAGAGGGTGTCGCGGCACATCAGCCCGCAGAGCGCCGAGGGGTTGAAGGCTTCCCGCAGCCGGTTTAGGTAGTCGTTCACCTGCCCTTCGTTGTCCAGTTGTTGCAGGAAGCGGGCAATCGGCATGTTGTTCAGGCCGATCAGGCGGTCGAAGCTCACACCCGCTTCAGCCTGGAGGCGTTGTTTCCAGGCCCGTTCATCGCAGGCCGTGAGGTGTTGCAAGTGGGTGCCGCTGGGGTTGCTCATCAACGTGAGCGGCAGGTTGGGATGGCCCTGGCCATAGCCCAGGGCGTGCAGCCGATGCAGCGCCTGAATGGAGGCCTCCCAGGTGCCCTCACCCCGCTGGGCGTCGGTGGCGGCGGCCTCGGGGTTGGGCAGGCTGGCCACGATCTCCACGTGCTGCTCCG
>CANHMF010000002.1 GCA_947461705.1 Synechococcaceae cyanobacterium | reverse complement strand
TGGTCGGGTCCGAAGAGGGCTCAGTTGCTGCGGAACGGCATTCCCATCTCGCGGAGGAGGGCCCGGCCCTCTTCGTCGTTACGGGCGCTGGTCACGATGGTGATGTCCATGCCCCGGATGGCGTCGATCTTGTCGAAGGAGATCTCGGGGAAGATGATCTGTTCCCGAATCCCCAGGGTGTAGTTCCCCCGGCCGTCGAAGCTCTTTGCACTCACACCGCGGAAGTCGCGGATGCGGGGCAGTGCCAAGTGAATCAGACGCTCGAGGAAGGCGTACATCCGGTCACCACGAAGGGTGACGGCAACGCCGATCGGCATGCCCTGACGGATCTTGAAGCCGGCGATGGCCTTCTTGGCACGGGTGACCAACACCTTCTGGCCAGTGATCACGGCCAGTTCTTGGATGGAGGCTTCCAGGGCCTTGGCGTTCTGGGCGGCTTCACCGAGGCCCCGGTTGACGGTGACTTTCACCACCTTGGGGACTTCGTGAATGTTCGAGAGATTGAGATCCTTGAGCAGCTTGGGCTGGATCTTCTCCCGATAGCTCTGTTTGAGGGACATGACGGGGGGAAGGGGTTGCGCTTCTGGGCGTTGTCAGAAGGCGGACAGGGACAGGGGGTGTGAACGAGAGATGTAGGCGTGCAGCCTCGGTGCAACACCGCACCGGGGCCAGAGCACGAATCAGTCGAGAATCTCGCCGGTCTTCTTAAGACGGCGCTTCTTGGTGCCGTCCTTCTCCACCACGATCTCCACGCGGCTGGCCACCTTTTTATCGGTGGAGTACAGCATCACGTTGGAGGCGTGCAGGGAGGTCTCTTCGGTCACAATGCGACCGGATTCACCTTCCTGGGTGGGCTTCACGTGGCGGGTGCGCAGGTTGATGCCCTGCACCACCACACGGTTCTCGTAGGGAAGGGTGCGCAGGACCTCACCGGTCTTGCCCTTGTCCTTACCGCTGATCACCTGAACGGTGTCGCCCTGCTTGATGCGCATCTTGATGCGCACTTGGGCCTTGGCTTTGGGGGTGGCAGTGGCCATCTCAGATCACCTCCGGAGCGAGGGACACAATCTTGGTGAAATTGCGCTCGCGCAGTTCGCGGGCAACGGGACCGAAGACGCGGGTGCCCTTGGGGTTGTTGTCGTTGCCGAGGATCACGGCAGCGTTGTCGTCAAACCGGATCGAGTTGCCGGTGTCGCGACGGAGGGTGGCCTTGGTGCGAACCACCACGGCCTTCACAACATCGGACTTCTTGACGCCCATGTTGGGCATGGCGTCCTTAACGGCAGCCACGATCACGTCACCCACGTGGGCATAACGACGGTTCGTGCCCAGCACACGAATGCACTGGATGCGCTTGGCGCCGCTGTTGTCAGCGACGTTGAGGAAAGTTTCCTGTTGAATCATCGGGAGATTTCCTCAGCTAGCGCTGGTGTTGGACAGAACCTCGGCCACGGCCCAGCGCTTGGTGCGACTGAGGGGACGGGTTTCGGTGATACGAACGCGATCGCCCACTTTGCAGGCGTTGGCTTCGTCGTGGGCCTTGTAGCGCTTGGTGCGGCTGACCGTCTTTTGATAGATGGGGTGGGGGAAGCGGTTTTCCACCGCGACCACCACGGTCTTGTCCATCTTGTCGCTGACGACGGTGCCGACCCTTTCCTTGAGTGCCATGACTGGTTCTCCTTGGGGGATCAGGACGCGGTGGAGCGCTGGCGCTCCGTTTGCACCGTCAGTAGCTGGGCCAGCTTGATGCGGGCGGCCTTGAAGCGGTGCGGGTTCTCGAGACGGCGGGTGGCCTGCTCGAAGCGAAGAGTGAACAGTTCGCGGCGGGTGCCGTCGATCTGCGTGTTGATGTCGCCGTCAGAGAGCTTGCGCACCTCGGCGATGTCGGGACGGGCCATGGTTCAGGACTCCACGGGGGCAGCTTCCTGATCCGCCAGGGCCAGGAACTTGGTTTTCAGGGGCAGCTTGTACTGCGCCAGGCGCATGGCCTCTTTGGCGATTTCGGGGGTGATGTCGGCACCACCCATCTCAAAGAGAATGCGGCCGGGCTTGATCACCGCCACCCAGAACTCCGGGTTGCCCTTACCGGAACCCATACGGGTTTCAGCAGGACGCATGGTGACCGGCTTATCGGGGAAGATCCGGATCCAGATCTTTCCACCCCGCTTGACGTGGCGGGTCATGGCACGGCGGCAGGCTTCGATCTGACGGGAGGTGATCCACCCGCATTCCTGGGCCTGGAGCGCAAAGTCACCGAAGGCAATGGTGTTGCCCCGGGTGGCGATGCCGCGCATGCGGCCGCGCTGCTGCTTGCGGAATTTGACGCGTTTTGGACTCAGCATGGTTCAGGCCTCCTGATCACTCTTCGTTCGAACGGTCTTCGAACTGTTGGGGCCGACGGCTAGCGCGGCGCTTGGGTGCCGCACCCACGGGCACCTTGTCCTGTTGGCCAGGAAGCACTTCGCCCTTGAACACCCACACCTTGATGCCCAGCACCCCGTAGGTGGTGGAGGCAACCTTGGTGGCGTAGTCGATGTCGGCGCGGAGGGTGTGCAGGGGCACACGGCCTTCACGGGTCCATTCGGTACGGGCGATCTCGGCGCCGTTGAGGCGACCGCTCACCTGGATCTTGAGGCCCAGAACACCGGCGCGCTGAGCGCGCTGGATGGTCATGCGCAGCACGCGGCGGAAGGCCACGCGCTTTTCCAGTTGCTGGGCGATGTATTCGGCCAGCAGGTAAGCGTCAGCGTCAACACGCTCCACTTCCACCACGTTGATGCGCACCTGACGGCTCGCATCCCCGAGGGTTTTCTGAATACCGGCACGCAGTTCCTCGATGCCGCTGCCCTGACGGCCAACGAGCACGCCGGGGCGGGCGGTTTTGAGCTCCACCTCGAGCTGATCGGCCTTGCGGGCAATCAGAACGTCGCTGATGCCAGCGGCGCTGTACTTCTTGTGGATGAACTTGCGAATCCGGTCATCCTCCTGGAGGAGGGTCGGATAGGTCTTGCTGGGGGCGTACCAACGCGAGCGGTGCTCCTGGGTGATCCCCAGGCGCAGGCCGGTTGGATGGATCTTGTGTCCCATCGATCGGTGTCCTCGGGGGTCAGGCGGAAGGAGCCACAGCAATGCTGATGTGGCAGGTCTGTTTTTTGATCGCGTAGGCGCGACCCTGGGCACGGGGACGGAAGCGCTTCATCGAGGGACCCATGTCCGCCGTGGCGGAAGAGATCACCAGAGAGGCGGGATCGAGACCCAGGTTGTTCTCGGCGTTGGCCACAGCCGACCGCAACACCTTGGTGATGGGGCCAGTGGAGCGGTAGGGCATGAACTCGAGCATGATCAGCGCATCGCGATAAGAGCGACCGCGGATCTGATCGAGCACCCGGCGCACCTTGGACACGGAGCCGCGGATATAGCGACCGTGGGCCAAGGCCTGGGTTGTGGAATTCGGGGTGTTTGCCATGACTTCAGCGGCCTCCTTTCTTGTCCTTGATGTGGCCCCGGAAGTTGCGGGTCGGCGCGAATTCCCCGAGCTTGTGACCCACCATCTGCTCCGTCACATAGACGGGCACATGAGCCTTGCCGTTATGAACGGCAATGGTGTGGCCGATCATCATCGGCAGGATCGTGGAAGCCCGGGACCAGGTTTTGATCACGGACTTGTCGTCGGCGGCGTTCTGCTTCTCAACCTTCCGCAGAAGGCTGTCGGCAACAAACGGTCCTTTTTTGAGTGAACGTCCCATAGCGGTTTAAACGAACAGCAAAGCGGTGAGGTTGATCAGGAATCGCGTCCGCCACGGCTCCGCTTGGAGGTGCGGCGACGTTTCCGGAGCACAAACCGATTGCTGGGTTTGTTCCGCTTACGGGTCTTGAGACCCAGGGCCGGCTTGCCCCAGGGGGTGACAGGGCCAGAACGGCCGATCGGAGCGCGGCCCTCGCCACCACCGTGGGGGTGGTCGCAGGGGTTCATCACGCTGCCTCGCACCTGAGGGCGACGGCCCAACCAACGGCGACGACCGGCCTTACCGAGGCTCGTGTTGCGAACTTCGGAGTTGCCCACTTCGCCGAGGGTGGCGTAGCACTCACGACGCACCAGACGCACCTCGGTGGAGGGCAGCTTCAGAGCGACGTAATCGCCTTCCTTGGCCATCACCTGGGCGCTGGCACCAGCGGTACGCACCATCTGGCCGCCACGGCCGGCATACAGCTCCACACAGTGGACGCTGGAACCGAGGGGGATAGCCGAGAGGGGCAGGGCGTTGCCGTTCTCGATCGGAGCTTCAGGGCCCGACACCACAGTGGCGCCAACGGCCACCCCAGCCGGAGCCAGGATGTAGCGCTTCTCGCCATCGGCGTAGAAGAGCAGCGCCAGGCGGGCGTTGCGGTGCGGGTCGTAGTGGATGGCAGCCACCTTGGCGGCCACACCGTGCTTGTCGCGACGGAAGTCCACCAGGCGGTAGAGGCGCTTGTGGCCGCCGCCGCGGTGACGGCAGGTGATCACACCACGGTTGTTGCGGCCCTTGCGCTGGTGCTTGGCGACAACCAAGCCCCGCTCGCGGCCACGGCCGGTGACTTCAGCGAAGTCGCTGGCGACCCGGGTGCGGGTGCCGGGGGTAATAGGGCGGTACTTACGGATTCCCATGATTCTTCAGACCCCTCAGGCTTCAGGGAAGAGCTGGATGGCGCTGCCATCGGCCAGCCGCACCACGGCCTTCTTCACCTGGGCACGCTTGCCGGCGAAACGGCCCACGCGACGCGTACGGCGCGGGGGGTTCATGGTGCTGATGCCGACGACCTTCACGTCGAACAGTTGTTCAACGGCGGCCTTGATGTCGGGTTTGGCAGCCCGGTGATCCACCTCGAAGGTGTACTGGTTCTGCTCAATGGCCCGGGTGGCCTTCTCGGTGATCAACGGCCGACGGATCACGTCCGCAAGCCGTCCTGTGAAACGCTCAGCCATCGCCGTAGACCTCCTGAATCTTCGCGAGTGCTTCCTCGCTCACCACCAGGGAGTTGGCGTGGAGCAGATCAAACACGTTGAGCTGATCAGCGGCGATCAGCTTGACCTTTTCAAGGTTGCGCACCGAGCGGCGCACCACCTCACTGGGGGCATCCAGCACCACCAGCACCTTGGTGCCATCGGCAATGCCGAAACGACCCAGGGCGGCGATGATTTCCTTGGTTTTGGGGGTTTCCAGGCCCGCGGCAAAGCCCTTCACCACCGTGATGTCGGCAGTGCGGCTCATCAGCGCGGTACGGAGTGCCAGGCGACGCTCCTTGCGGTTCATCGCCAGGTTGTAGGTGCGGGGCTTGGGCCCGAACACCACACCACCACCCGGGCGCAGGGGCGTACGGATCGAACCCTGACGGGCGCGGCCGGTGCCTTTCTGCTTGTAGGGCTTGCGACCACCACCAGCCACTTCGGCACGGGTGAGGGTGCTGGCCGTGCCCTGACGGGCATGGGCGAGCTGACGCACCACGGCGCGATGCACCAGGTCGTTAGCGGAACTTTCCTTGGCGACTTTCAGGTCGAGGGCAGCCGTACCGGCTTCCTTTCCCTGCCAATCGCGAACAACACAGTTAGCCATGTCCTACCTCCTCAGTTCGCGGCTTTGAAGCCCACCCGCTTGGCGGGGAGGATGTTCAGCAGGGCGCCGGGCTTGCCGGGCACCGAGCCTTTCACCACCAGCAGGTTGCGCTCGGCATCCACTTTCAGGATCACGAGACCACGGGTGGTGATCTGCTTGCCGCCGTAACGGCCAGCCATGCGCTTGCCGGGATAGACGCGACCGGGGGTGGTACCGGCGCCGATCGAACCGGGCTCGCGGTGGTTCTTCGAACCGTGGGTCATGGGGCCGCGGCTGAAGCCGTGGCGCTTCTGAAGACCAGCGAAACCACGACCGATGGTGTCGCCGCTCACATCGACCTTCTGGCCCGCCTCAAAGGCAGCCACGGTGACATCGCTGCCGAGTTCCAGACCGTCGACGCTGTCGACGCGGTATTCCTTCAGGTGGCGCAGGGGCTCGCTGCCGGACTTGGCCAGGTGACCCTTGGCCGGCTTATTGACGAGCTTCTCGCGAATCTCGCCAAAGCCCAGCTGAACCGCGGTGTAACCGTCGGTGCTGTCGGTTTTGAGTTGGGTGATACGGCAGGGACCCGCCTCGATCACGGTGACCGGGATGGATCTGCCTTCGTCGTCGAAGAACTGGGACATGCCCAGTTTCTTCCCAAGAATGCCGATGGACATAAGGAGGGGAGAAACGCCAGCAGGACCACCACGTGATGCGACGACAGGTCGCGGCATCAGGTGATGTGGCTGAATCGCGTTGCGCAGTCGGGACCGGATCGAAGCCACGGGACAGGTCGGTTGGACCTAGCACCAGCAAGACGATTCGGTTGGGCTAGCAGCGTCGACGCAGCGGGCTGGGACTTGCTCGACCGGACCTTTTAAGGGGTGCGCGGAGCAGTTTCCCGGCGGTGATTCCTTTCCGAAGAAGGGAAACCGCACTGGCCGGAGAAGGCCGCCACCACTGGCGACCTGGTGCATTGCGCTGGAGGCCCGGCTAGCGGACGGGCACAGTTGCAGATGCACAAGCGGCCATGGTACCGCAACGCCTGCCCCCCTATTGCCGGAGTCAGCTGCCAGACTTGCCAGAGCGCTTTCCAGTCCGCATGCCCCTGCTGCTCACCGGCCGCGGTTTTCGCCAGGAGCTCGAGCGGGCAGGGGCCCTGGCTCTGTTTGCCCCCCTAGAGGGCGGTGCCGAGACTCGCTTGCTGCGCCGGCTCCGGGCTGCAGGCTACCGAGCCCAGATGACCTCAGCCCGTGGCCTCGGCGATCCGGAGGCTTTCCTGCTCCAATTGCACGGTGTGCGCCCCCCCCACCTCGGCCACCAGAGCGTGGGCCGCGGGGCCGCCGTGGGCGAGGTGCAGATGGCCATGCCGCAGCTGGGGCACCTGTTTGAAGGCACCGCCCCGGTGCTGTTGTGGTTGCTGGAGGGCCAGGTGCTTTCCAATGCCGAGCTGAGCGCGCTGGTGGAGCTCACCCGGCGGGAGCCGCGGCTGAAGATCGTGGTGGAAATGGGTGGAGCCCGCGCCCTGCGCTGGCAGCCGCTCCAGCAACTTGTCGGCTGAGCAGGCCCTGGCCGAGGGGCGCTGGGTCAAGCTCATCTGTGGCGCCAGCAACCAGGACCTCGCCGCCATCGAGGACCTCTGTGCCATCTACGCATTGGCGGGGGTGCACTGCATTGACGTGGCCGCCGATCGGGCAGTGGTGGCCGCGGCGCGGCGCGGCATGGCCTGGGCCGAAGCCAGGGGAGCCCAGCCCCCCTGGTTGATGGTGAGCCTCAGCGACGGCGACGACCCCCACTTCCGCAAGGCCCGGTTCGATCCCAGCCAGTGCCCGCCGGACTGCCCCCGGCCCTGCCGACGGGTCTGCCCAGCCCTGGCCATCGGCGCCACGGGAGGGGTGCTTGACGAGCGCTGCTACGGCTGCGGCCGCTGCCTGCCCGCCTGCCCCCTGGGGCTGATTGACGAGCACCAGCAACTGCTCACGGCAGCGGAGGTGCCGCCCCTGCTGGCCGAACTTGAGCCCGATGCCATCGAGATCCACACCCAGCCAGGGCGCCTGGGGGCCTTTGCCGAGCGGCTCGCCCAGGTACAGGCCAGCGGCATAGCCCTGCGGCGGCTGGCGGTGAGCTGCGGCCTGGAGCGGGGTGCCATGGCCAAGGCGGCTGGCGACAGCAACGACCAGATCAGCGCCCGCCAGCTCGCGGCAGAGCTATGGCCACGCTTTGCCCTGGTGCGCGGCGCCGGTTTCCGCCCCCTCTGGCAACTGGATGGGCGGCCCATGAGCGGCGATGTGGGCGCCGGCACGGCGCGAGCGGCAGTGGCCCTGCTGGCAGCCCTGCGCCCCTGGGCACCGCCCGGCCCCCTGCAACTGGCGGGGGGGACCAACGCCACCACGCTGCGGCGCCTGCCGGCGAACAGCGGAGCGGCCGGCGTGGCCTTCGGCGGCATGGCCCGCAGCCTGCTGCAGCCGCTGCTGGTCCAGGCAGACACCACCGGAATCCCCCTGCGGGAGCAGCCGCTGCTCTGGCAGGAGGCGCTGGCCCTCGCCCAGGACCTGATCACGCCCTGGCAACGCCGTTGATGGCTAGAACGCCAGTTCAAGAAACCCCATCGCCCGTGTCGGCTTCGCCAGCAGCAATCACGCCCCAGCGGATCACCGACGACCTCGACCGGCTCCTGGAGGTGCTGCCCGCTGCGGTGGGCCAGGCCCTCGCTCCCGCCGAGGCCCGCGAACAGCTGCTGGAGGTGGTGCTGGATCTGGGCCGGGTGCCCGAGGCCCGCTACCCCGGTCGGGCCGTGGCGCTGGGGGAGGCCGTGGTGGAGCGGGCCGACCTGGCCGCGGTGGTGCAGAAGCTGGGGGCCTTCGGCGGTGACAACCGCGCCGGCATCGAGCGCACCCTGCACCGCATCAGCGCCATCCGCAACCGCACCGGCGATGTGGTGGGCCTCACCTGCCGGGTGGGCCGCGCCGTGTTTGGCACCGTGGCCATGGTGCGGGACCTCATGGACAGCGGCGAGTCGCTGTTGCTGATGGGCCGGCCCGGCGTGGGCAAAACCACCGCCCTGCGCGAAATCGCCCGGGTGCTGGCCGACGACCTGGGCAAGCGGGTGGTGGTGATCGACACCAGCAACGAGATCGCGGGCGATGGCGACATCCCGCATCCAGCGATCGGGCGCGCACGGCGCATGCAGGTGGCCCGGCCTGAGCTGCAGCACCAGGTGATGATCGAAGCGGTGGAAAACCACATGCCCGAGGTCATCGTGATCGATGAGATCGGCACAGAACTGGAGGCCCAGGCGGCCCGCACCATTGCCGAGCGGGGCGTGATGCTCGTGGCCACCGCCCACGGCAACGAGCTGGCCAACCTGGTGAAGAACCCCACCCTCAGCGATCTGGTGGGGGGCATTGAATCGGTGACCCTGGGCGACGAGGAAGCCCGGCGCCGGCGCACCCAAAAGACCGTGCTGGAACGGGCTGCAGAGCCCACCTTCCCGCTGGCGGTGGAGATGCACAGCCGCCATCGCTGGCTGGTGCACCGGGACGTGGCCCGCACCGTGGATCTGCTGCTGCGGGGGCAGCTGCCCCGCCCCCAGGTGCGGGAGCTGGATGCCAACGGCGAGCTCCAGCTCAGGGATTCCCCTCCGCCAGCAGCCCCCAGGGCCCTGCCCTCGCCCACCCCGCTGCCGCCCCCGGGCCGCCCCAGATTCACCCCCCTGGCCCCGGTGCCCCTGCCGGACCCCCAGGGCAGCCAGGACCCCGACCAGGAGGAGCGCTCAGCCGTGGGGGAGACGGCTGCGGTGAGTGACGCCCACCCCCTGCAGCTCTATTGCGCGGGGGTGAGCGAACAGCTGGTGGAGCAGGCCGTGCGCAGCCGGCGACTGCCGGTGCAGCAGGTGCCGCTGGTGGAGGAGGCCGATGCCGTGCTGTCCATTCGCCAGCAGCTGGGGCGCGATCCCGAGGTGCGGCGGCGCGCGCAGGCCAGTGGGGTGCCGATCCTGGTGATCAAAGCCGACACCCTGCCCCAAATCCAACGGGGCCTGGAACGGCTGCTGCAGCGGCAAGGCGGCACCGGCCCCACGCCTGCAGCCCCAACGGCCGCGCAGGACGACGCCCACGGGGCCTTGGAGGAGTGCCGCCTGGCGGTGGAGCAGGTGGTGTTGCCCCAGGGGCGGCCGGTGGAGTTGCTGCCCCGCCAGGAGGCCATACGACAGATGCAGGCGGAACTGGCGGCCCGCTACCGGCTGCGCTCTGCGGTGTTCGGCAGCGGGCCCCAGCAACGGCTGCGGATCTTCCCGCCCTGAGCTCGATCCGGCTGCCCGATTGACGAAGGTCGCCCCGCTGTGGGTAACTATCTGAGTGCTCCGGGTTGCGACGTTCAGGCGTCGCGGCGATCAGCTCCGGTTGATCTCAACCCACAGCGCATTGGGCCGTCGCCAAGTGGTAAGGCAGCGGGTTTTGGTCCCGCCATTCCTAGGTTCGAATCCTAGCGGCCCAGTTCAAAGCCATTTCTGCGTGAAGTCCGGCCCCTTGCTGGTGTTTGACTTCGACGGCGTGCTTGTGGACGGCATGCCGGAATATTGGTGGAGCGCCCGCAGCGCCGCCCAAAGCCTGCACCCGGACGTGGAGCTGCCCCTCCAGGCGCCAGAGGCCTTCAGCCAGCTCCGACCCCTGATCCACAAGGGCTGGGAAATGGTGCTGGCGGCGCTGGAGCTCTCCCGCCCAGACCTCGACCTGGCTCGCTATCTGGCGGACTACCACGGCTGCACCGCCGCAGCTCTGCAGCGCTGGGCCCTGGAGCCCGCGGCGCTGCAAACAGCCTTGGAAACCCTGCGCCATGGGGCCCTGCAGGACAACCCCGCTGCCTGGCTGGCCCTACACCGCGCCTACCCAGGCGTGCCGGAGCGGCTGCGGCGCCTGGAGGCCGAGGGCAGCTCCTGGCTGGTACTCACCACCAAGGGCGCCGCCTTTGCCCGGGAGCTGCTGGGGGCCATCGGCTTGGAACCCCTAGCGGTGTTCGGCCACGAGCAGGGCAGCAAACCCGATGTGCTGCTCCAACTCAGCCAGGACCAGGAACAGCCCCTGTGGTTCATCGAAGACCGGCGCCCCACCCTGGAAACCGTGCGCCGCACCCCTGGCCTGGAGGCCGTGCGCTGCTTTCTGGTGTCCTGGGGATACCTGGGCCCCGGAGACCGCGAAGGGCTGCCCGACGGCATCCGCCTGCTCGCCCCGGAGCAGTTCGACGCCCCCTTGGCGGACTGGCCCTGATCCGCTAGGGTACGCCTGTACTACAAGATGCCGCTAACGGCTCCCGGCCAGCAGCTCCCGATCGAACGGATGGCACGTGTGGTGGCACTTCATCCTGTGAGGTCGCAGAGGATGGCCACCGGCCTCCGCCGGCCCCTGATCCGCGGCCTGTTCCCCCACTGATTTCGTAGACATGCCCGCCGACGACAAGACCTCGGATCTCAAGACCTCCGATCCCAAATCCGCCCGTGCCAGCGCCGCCAGCGATTCCCGCGCCGCCGCCGAACGTGACAAGGCCCTGGGCCTGGTGCTGAACCAGATCGAGCGCAACTTCGGCAAGGGCTCGATCATGCGCCTGGGGGATGCCTCCCGCATGCGGATCGAAACCACCCCCACCGGGGCCCTCACCCTCGACCTGGCCCTGGGTGGCGGCTATCCAAAAGGCCGGGTGGTGGAGGTCTACGGGCCGGAGAGCTCCGGCAAAACTACCCTCACCCTGCACGCCATCGCCGAGGTGCAACGCCGCGGCGGCGTGGCCGCCTTTGTGGATGCGGAACACGCCCTGGATCCGGTGTATGCCGCCGCCCTGGGCGTGGACATCGAGAACCTGCTGGTGTCGCAGCCAGATACCGGCGAGATGGCCCTGGAGATCGTGGATCAGCTGGTGCGCTCGGCCGCCGTGGACATCGTGGTGGTGGACTCGGTGGCGGCCCTCACCCCCCGCGCCGAGATCGAGGGCGAAATGGGCGACCTGGCCGTGGGCAGCCAGGCCCGCCTGATGAGCCAGGCCATGCGCAAGATCACCGGCAACATCGGCAAGTCAGGCTGCACGGTGATCTTCCTGAACCAGCTACGCCAGAAGATCGGCGTGACCTACGGCAACCCCGAAACCACCACGGGCGGCAACGCCCTGAAGTTCTACGCCTCCGTGCGGCTGGACATCCGGCGCATCCAGACCCTCAAGCGCGGCACCGAGGAATACGGCATCCGCGCCAAGGTGAAGGTGGCCAAGAACAAGGTGGCCCCACCCTTCCGCATCGCCGAATTCGACATTCTGTTCGGCCGGGGCATCAGCACCCTGGGCTGCCTCTTGGATCTCGCCGAAGAGAACGGCGTGGTGGTGCGCAAAGGGGCCTGGTACAGCTACGAGGGCGACAACATCGGCCAGGGCCGCGACAACACCATCACCTGGCTGGAGCAGAACCCCGCACAGAAGGAGGTGATTGAAGTGCAGGTGCGCCAGAAGCTGAGTGAAACCAGCGACTCACTCAAGCCGGTGGCAGCCGCCGCCGCCAAACTGGCCGCCGCTGGCTCCGCCACAGCGGCCAGCACGAGCGACGAAGCCCTACCTGCAGCTGGCTAAGCGGGCTATGGCCAAGCAACAAGCCCCCGGCAAGCTTCTGCCGGGGGCTTGTTCATCGCGCACCCGAGGTGTGGGCAGGCGCGTCAGGCGTGACTCGCCAGGGAAGCGGCAGAGATCACGTCTTCACGCAGGGCCTTGGCCACACGCTCGAGTTCCTGAATCGCCTCAGCGCCCTCGAACTTCACGAGTTCATGGCCATTGCGGGATTCCACCCAGCTGATCCCGTAGTCGGACACCAGAAAACGCACCATGTGACCGTCGCCCAGATCGGCCACGAAGGAGGCGCCATGGCCATCGCGGCCATCGCCGCAGACGTAACAGGTGGCAGCAATTCCCTGCTGCTGCAGGCCATCGGCGAGAGCACGCAGGCTCATCACCAGGTCTTCAACAACGGATCGGTAGTGCTCGGCGAGACGCGCGAACATCGGCCTTCGAGCGAGGAGTGCGGCAATCCTAAGGTTTTCTTCAGAGTTCGGTGGGTAGAAATACTCCCGGCGTGGCCTGTGTGCGGTTTCGCCCACCCAGGGATCAGCCGTCGGCGAGGGTCCACCAGCCCAAGGCAGGCCCCAAAAACCGCACCGTGACCCAAAACAGCACCAACGCGGCGATCCCAATCCAGGCCCCGCGGGTGGTGACCTGAACGAACTGTTCACCCTGCTGCTGAGTGAGGGGCAGCCATGGCGCAATGCGGGGGGAGGTGTCTTTTGGCCTGGAGGAAGCGCCCTTGGCCGCCGGGGACTTGGCAGGCTTGGGCCGGGCCGGCAAACCCTGCTCTGCACGGCGCTTGGCTTCTCCCACGCACCCTCTCTCAACTGGTGGGGGTCAGGCTAAGGGCCCGATCCCGCCAAGTCATCAGCTGGGCAACAGCCGTTGCAAAGCCACCCAGGGTTCCAGGGCCTCCAGCACCTGGCGGCCCCAGCCCCGGCGCTTGATGCGGCCATCGAGCACAGCAAGCCGCCCCCCGTTGCGGCGTAGGCCGGCCACCGCCCGCTGGAGCCTCCCGAGAGCTTCCGGCAGGAGCAACTCCCGGAACCAGTCGCGGCCCTGAAGCCGCAGGGCCGCGACCCGTGCTGCCGTGAGCGGATCCTCGAGGCTGGCGATCGGCAGGGTGGCCGCCACCAGTTGGCAGGGGAGCGGCAAGCAGTGCTGGTGGTCGAGCCACCAGCGCCAGCCGCAGCAGATCACCCCATTGCTCTCCGGCGCCGTGAGCTCGTGACCCACGCGGCTGCCGAACTCA
Source organism: Synechococcaceae cyanobacterium (assembly GCA_947461705.1). GTDB lineage: Bacteria > Cyanobacteriota > Cyanobacteriia > PCC-6307 > Cyanobiaceae > Vulcanococcus. Next base: position 35,004 of record CANHMF010000002.1, on the reverse strand, counting down.
GCGGCCAGTCCACTGGCCAGCTGACGCCGCAGGCCGTCGTCGTCGAGCAGCACCACCGTGAGGCCGGCCTGGCCCAACACCAGGCGCCGGCACTGCGCTAGCAGGTGCTCGCCGTAGTGGGGGGCGTTGGGCAGGGGCTGGGCCGGCGGGGCATAGAGCGGCAGGGGATCCTGCAGGGGCGGATCGGCCAGGCTCAGCTCCACCTGGGGCACAAAGCCCATGCCGCGGCCGGCCGCCTCCGAGAGCTGGCCCACCAGCACGGCCCCGCGCTGGTGGAGCAGCCCGGCCATCACCCCCAGGGGGTCCAGCGGCTGGCGGTGCCACTGCCATTGCAACAGGGTGGGGTTGATGCAGGCCCAGCTGGTCCAGCCATCGCCGGAGGCGGCCAGCCAGCGGGGCCAGGGATCCGGCAGGGGGGCGAGCGCCGCCAGCAGCTGCCGCAGCGGCGCCTCCTCCTCCGGGGTGATGGGCGCCTGCTGCAGCGGCCCACAGGGACGTGCCAACAGCCGGCGGCTGAGGCGCTCATGCAGCTGCAACAGGCTGGACGCAGCGCCGGGCAGGCTGCGGCGCAACTGCTCCCAGTGCTCGGTGTCGATCACCACCCCCAGGGCCGCGCGCAGCAACGGCTCCAGCAGCTCCGCCTCCGGGATCACCAGCTGACGCTGGTCCAGCAACCCCTCTCGCCAGGCCCGCACCAAGCCCTGGTGGTCCAGCAGCCACAGCCGCGCTGAGGGTGGCGCCAAGGGCCCTTCCCAACAGGGCAACTGCAGCCCTACGGCCTGGAGACGTGGCAGCTCCACCTGCAGCAACCGCTGCCGCAACCCCGCACTCACCACCAGGGCCACGGGCTGCTCGTTCAAGGCCAGGGGCACCAGCAGGCCCAGCAACCAACTGGGATCACTGCCCGGAGCCAGACGCACCAGGGTCTGGTCAGCGCGCCGCAAGCTGCGGGCCACCAACCGACTCAGGGTGAGGTGATGCGGCCAGCGGGTTTCCCCCTCCAGCCGGAGGAGTGCCTTGAGCTGTTGGTGGGCCTGGGCTTCCAACATCGGCAAATCGTAGGAAGCTGGCTCCAGCGAACTGTTCAGCCATGACCAGCCTGTGGCGCGAGCGCCCCGTGGGGATCGTGGGCCTCGGCCTGATCGGGGGCTCCCTGGGCCTGGATCTGCTGGCGCAGGGAGCACGGGTGCAGGCCCTGGTGCACCGGCCCGCCACCGCCGAACGGGCCCTGGAGCGCGGGCTGGCCACCGTGGTGAGCACCGATCCCGCCGTGTTGCGGGACTGCGGCCTGATCGTGCTGGCCCTGCCCCTAGACCGGCTGCTCCATCCCCCGGAGGCGTTGCTGGCGGCACTGCCCACGGCGGCGGTGGTGACGGATGTGGGCTCCGTGAAAGCTCCTGTGCTGGAGCGGTGGCGCCAGCTGGACCGCTTTGTGGCGAGTCATCCAATGGCCGGCACTGCGGAGGCAGGGGTGGAAGCGGGCCTCCGCGGCCTGTTTGAAGGGCGGCCCTGGGTGGCCACCCCGGAGGCCAGCACCGACCCCGCGGCCCTCGCAGCGGTGCAGCAGTTGGCCGAGGCCGTTGGGGCCCAGTGGCTCACCTGTGGGGCCAGCGCCCACGACCAGGCCGTGGCCCTGATCTCCCACATGCCCGTGCTGGTGAGTGCCGCCTTGGTGGAGGCCGCCGCTCTGGGTGGGGCGGCGGCTGGAGCCAGTGCCCTGGTGCGGCACCTGGCCTCCAGCGGCTTTGCCGATACCAGCCGCATCGGTGGCGGCAACCCGGAGCTGGGCACCCTGATGGCCCGCTGCAACCGCGAGGCCGTGCTGGGGGCCCTGCAGCACTACCGCCAGCAGCTGGATGGCCTGGAAGCCCTGGTGCAGGGCGAGCAGTGGCCGCAGCTGGAGCAGGCCCTCGCCGCCACTCAGGCCCTGCGGCCGGAGTTTCTCTAGGCCCCAATCTCCAGGGCCTGCCCCCGCCGCGCCAGCAACTGCCGGCAGGCCATCAGCGCCGAGAGGCTCACCCCGGCGGTGCCCTCTCCCGGATAGATGGCATCACCGCACAGCCATAGCCCCGGCACGGGCGTGCGGCTGGCCAGGCCGAAGGGGCCAAAGCGGCTGGGGTGCTGACCCAATCCGCCAACAAAGCCGAAGGGCCTGCCGGTCCAGCCGGCCCAGCCCCGGGGGGTGGCCAACTCGGCATGCAGAAACTGCTCAGGCTTCAGGCCCAGCAGCACCTCGAGGCCCGCAAGGATTCCCGCCATGGCCTTCTGTTTGCGCCGCTGATAGGCCGCTTCCTCCAGGCCGAACCAGGGCCGGGCTGGGGTGAACACGCTGGCGATCAGGCTGGCCTGCCCCGCCGGGGCCCGGCCATCGGCTTCGGCGCTGATCGACACGAACAGGTTGCCGGGATCCCGCCACTCCAACTGGGCATGCAGCCCCAGATCGGGGGGCAACAGCTGCCGGGGCACGGCGCCGTAGAGCACCAGGGCGCCGGATGGATCACCGCAGGCCTCGATCCGGCGGCCATAGGCGCGGGGCAAGGCGGCACCCAGCAAGCCCTGCAGAGCCTGGGGCGGCAGGGTGCAAACCACCTCATCAGCCTCCAACAGGAAGGGGCGCCGAGCCGGGCCGGCGCCCTCCAGGCTCCAGCCCCCCAGGGGGTTGGGCTGCAGCCGCTCCAACCGGTGCCGCAAGCGCAGCTGGCCGCCGGCCTGGGCCAGGGCCAGCTCCAGGGCCTGGCTCAACTGCTGCATGGAGCCCTGGAGGTGCCAGAGGCCCAGCGGCGCCTGGGCCATGGCCAACACCGTGGCGCCATAGAGGGCTGCGGTGCGATCGGCGGGCTCCTGTGAATAGAGCTTGAGCTGCAGATCGAGGAAGCGCCGCAAGCGCCGATCCCCACCGCAGCCACTCAGCCGCAACAGATCGGCGATCGTGGCCGTCGTGAACAGGCCGCTGGCCACGGTTCCGGGTCTCAGGGCCCCCAGCAGCTGGGCCAGATCCCAGCCATTGCGGGGGGGCAGCACAGGATCCCGGGCCGCAAAGGCCCAATTGCTGCGATGCAGGGCCGCACACAGCTCCCAGAACCGAGCACTCCCTGGGAACTGGCGCAGGCGCTCGGCCTGCCAGCGCTGGGGATCACGCCAGAGCCGGATGGGCTCAGTTTCGCCAGCCAGCCACACACTGCACCCCGGGTCCAGGGGTGCGGCCTGCGGCAACGGCACCCCGAAATGGCGGAACAGCCGCTGGTGGATGCCCCCGGGTTCAAAGCCCGCCACCTGGGTGGCCCCCACGTCAAAGGTGTAGGCGCCCCGCCGGAAGGTGCCGGCACAACCGCCGCTCTGGCTGTGGGCCTCCAGCAGCACCACCTCCAGCCCTTCCGCGGCCAGGAGGGCTGCAGCGGTGAGTCCGGCAATGCCCGCCCCCACCACCGCCACGTCACAGCGCATGGTCATGGCGGCATGCTGGCAGTGCCACCACGGCTGTCGTGACGCGATGAGGCTGGCCCTGCTCAGCACCTGGGTCGAGGCCCTGGTGGGTCAGCCGGTGCGGCACCTCACCCCCGTGGGCGGTGGCTGCATCCACAGCGCCTGGCAGCTGCAGCTGTCGGAGGGTGGCCCGCTGTTCGCCAAGACCAACCGCGCCGACCTGCTGCCAGTGCTGGAGGCAGAGGCCGACGGCCTGCATGCCCTGGCCGCCGCGGCCTGTGGGGCACTCACCATCCCCCGCCCCCTGCACTGGGGCCGCGTGGATGGGCAGGCCTGCCTGTTGATGGAGTGGCTCCCGCTGGCCCGTGGGGCCCACAACTGCAGCGACGCCGGCTGGCTTGGCCTCGGCAGGGGCCTGGCCCGGCTGCACCGGAACAGCCTGTCTGCGGCACCGGGCAACCCTGCGGCGCCCTATGGCTGGACGGCCGACAACTTCATCGGCATGGGCCCCCAGCGCAATGGCTGGCGCGCGAGCTGGGGGGCCTTCTTCGCCGAACAGCGCCTGGGGGTTCAGCTGGCCCAGGCCGAGCGCTCAGGCCACCGGCTGGCCGGCACCGACACCCTGCTGGAGCGGGTCCCGGCATGGCTGGGGGATCACCGAGTGCAGCCCGTGTTGGTGCACGGCGACCTGTGGAGCGGCAATGCCGCCCTGCTCACGGGCCGTGGGGACACCGGCGCCATCTTTGATCCGGCGGTGTATCGCGGCGATCGGGAGGTGGACCTGGCCATGGCGCGGCTGTTCGGCGGCTATCCCGAGGTCTTCTTCGCCGGTTACCAGGCGGAGTGGCCCCTCGAGCCTGGCCACCAAGAGCGGGTGAAGCTCTACAACCTGTATCACCTGCTCAACCACGCCAACCTGTTCGGCGGCAGCTACTGGCCTCAGGCCCAGCAATGCATCCAAACGCTGATCCGTCGGCCACCCATCGCCTGAGGCGAGGACAGCCGACGGATCAGGCCGAGAAGGCGACCAGCTCAGCCGAGATATTCCTTGCGCAGGGTCTGCACCTTGCTCACCACGGCATTGCGCTTCTCGCTGGTGGTGAGGTTCTGCCAGCTCCACTGGCCCACCACCACCAGGCCCAGCAGCTCCAGCAGCCCAGGCACCACGGGCAGCAGGTTGATGGTGTCCAGCACGCCCTTGATCAGCACCTGGGCAACGATCACGGCCACCAGCACGCCCACACCCTTGCCGATGCGGCCCATCTGACTCCAGTCGACCTTGTCGAGGGTCTCGTTCACCTTGCCGAGGATGTCGCTGTAGCGCTCACTGAAGCTGGCGCCGGCCTCCTCAGCCACGGTGCTCACCTGCTCCTTCAGATCGGTGGTCTCGTCAGTCATGGAGGCAGGCGTCTTGATTGTTCAGCGGTCATAAGGTATCGGGGTGACTGCCCCATGGCCAGAGCTCCTGCGCATAGATCGGCATTGCCTGATCGTTCTGGAGCAGGTGTTTCAGGCCGCACACCCCCTGGAAGGTTGCGCGCTGCTGCTGGGCCACCAGGCTCCAGACCACCTGCAGCTCACGCAGGTGTGGCCATGCCTGAACTGCTGGGAACCGCCCGGCGAGCGGGCGCACCGCTTCGGCCTGGATCCACGCGAGCAACTGCTGGCCCAGAAATGGGCGCGCCAGCGGCAGCTCCGGGTGATCGGTGCGGCCCATAGCCACCCCAGCAGTGCCGCCAGGCCCTCGGCCACCGATCTGCAGCTGTGCGTGGGGCCCACGCTGATGCTGATCCGCAGCGGACTGACCCACAGCGCTCAGGCCTTCGGGGCCTGGTGGATTGCTGACGGAGAGGGGGAGGACGAGCCCCAGGCCAGACCGCTGCAACTGGTTGTGTGCGCGGACGCCTGAACCCGACCGGGCATTTGGGAGAGTAGGGACCTGGAAAGCGCCCAGAGGCCCATGCTTCCCCTCGATACCAGCGGCATTCAGCTGAGCCCCGATGAGGTGGCCCGCTTTGCCCGGCACCTGATCCTGCCCGAGGTGGGCATGGAGGGGCAGAAGCGCCTCAAAGCCGCCTCGGTGCTGTGCGTGGGCACCGGCGGCCTCGGCTCCCCCCTGCTGCTCTACCTCGCCGCCGCCGGCGTGGGGCGCCTGGGGATCGTGGATTTCGATGTGGTGGACCACTCCAACCTGCAGCGCCAGGTGATCCATGGCACCAGCTGGGTGGGCAAACCCAAGATCGAATCGGCCAAGGCCCGCATCCTCGAGATCAACCCCCACTGCCAGGTGGATCTCTACGAGACGGCCCTCACCAGCGAGAACGCCCTGGAGATCATCCGCCCGTACGACATCGTCTGCGACGGCACGGACAACTTCCCCACCCGTTACCTGGTGAACGACGCCTGCGTGCTGCTGGGCAAGCCCAACGTGTACGGCTCGATCTTCCGCTTCGAGGGCCAGGCCACGGTGTTCAACCTGGATGCCGAGAGCCCCAACTACCGCGACCTGTTCCCCGAGCCGCCGCCGCCGGGCATGGTGCCCTCCTGCGCCGAAGGTGGCGTGGTGGGCGTGCTGCCCGGAATCATCGGGGTGATCCAGGCCACCGAGGCGGTGAAGATCATCACCGGCATCGGCACCACCCTCAGCGGCCGGCTGCTGCTGTTCGATGCCCTGGGCATGAAGTTCCGGGAGCTGAAGCTGCGGCCCAGCCCCGAGCGGCCGGTGATCGACAAACTGATCGACTACCAGGAGTTCTGCGGCGTGGGCGGCAGCGCCCCGGGCCAGGAGGAGGCCGGCGCGGTGGAGAGCATCAGCGTGCGCGAACTCAAAACAGTGCTGGATGGCGACACCAGTGGCCTGGTGCTGATCGACGTGCGCAACCCCCCCGAGGCGGACATCGCCGTGATTCCCGGCGCCGTGTTGATCCCCCTCGATCAAATCGAGAACGGCACGGCCGTGGAACGCATCCAGCAGCTGGCGGCGGGCAAAACCCTCTACGCCCACTGCAAGCTGGGCGGCCGCAGCGCCAAGGCCCTGATCGCCCTTAAGCGGGCCGGCATCGAGGGCATCAACGTGGCCGGCGGCATCGACGCCTGGAGCCAGGAGGTGGATCCGAGCGTGCCCCGGTACTGAAGAACAACCGCAGCACTGAGGCCGGGGCAGACCCGGCCTCAGTGCTGCGATGTCAGTAATCCACCCCGCGCTTGAGATCCACGCCACGCTCGGCGTAGTGCTTGTGGCACACCATCTCCGAGTGCACGCTGGCCAGGTCGAAATAGGCCGGCTGGTGCTTGCAGCGGCCGGTGATGATCACCTCGGTTTCCGACGGTTTACGCAGGAGCGTCTGCACGATCGGCTCCACCGGCAGCAGCTCGAGATCCACCGTGGGGTTGAGTTCATCGAGGATCACGGTCTTGTAGAGCCCACTGGAGATGGCGGCCCGGGCGATCTCCCAGGCGCGCTCCGCCTCCACGTAGTCGATCGGTTGCTGCTGACCGCGCCACACGATGGCATCGCGCCCGGAGCGCAGATGATCCACCAGGTGGGGGTAGCTCTCCCGCAGGGCAGCGATGGCGGCATCTTCGGTGTACCCACTGCCGCCCTTGAGCCATTGCAGGATCAAGACCCGATGGCTCTTGTCCTGGCTGATGCCGCGGCCGATGGCCTGCAGGGCCTTGCCAAGGGCGCTGGTGCTCTTGCCCTTGCCTTCCCCCGTGTAAATCTCGATTCCCTCCAGCCCTTGCACCTGGTCGGCCTCAAGGTCGGAGTCGAAGCCCGCGGTGCGGCGGTCATCGCGGCGATGGGCCCGCATCTCTGAATGCAGGTCGGCGATCTGCACCAACTGGCGAGGAGCCCCGCGCCCAGTCACGATCACCTCCATACCCGGCGGCTTGGCCGCCAGGGTGCGCACCACGTCGTCGGCCTCGAGCAGGCCCAGATCGAGCACGGGGTTGAGCTCATCGAGCACCACCACCGAATAGAGCTCGCTGGCGATGGCGCCCTTGGCGATATCCCAGCCGCGCTGTGCCTCCTGTTGATCGAAGCGGGTGGCCTCATCCGCCGTGAAGAACTCCCCACGCCCCGTGCGCACCTGGTCGATCAAGTGGGGGAAACCCTGCTGCAGGGCTTCGATGGCGGAGTCCTCGTCATAGGAGCGGCCGGGCCCCTTGAGGAAGCGCAGCAGCAGCACCCGGGTTCGCTTCTGCTCGCAGATGCCCAGGCCAATCGTGCGCAGCACCACCCCCAGGGCCGCCTGGCTCTTGCCCTTGCCCTCTCCGTCGTAGACGTGCAACTGGCCGCGGGCCCGCTCACTGCTATCGGCAGCGGTACGGATCCCAATGCCACGGCCGGTGCCGCTGCGACTAGAGGTGGTGGCGGTGGTTGCCTGCGGGGCCATAGCCGGGCCACTTACCGTTGGATCCTAACGAGGGTCATAGGCCCTGCCGTGCCCCTTTCAGCCCGGTGAGGCCCGTGCATCGCGCCGTTGAAGCCCTTCCCCCAGAGCTGGAGAACGCCCTAGCCGGGCTCCGTGCCCACCTGGCTGGCTATCCCGCCGTGGTGGTGGCCTACTCCGGCGGCGTGGACAGCGCCCTGGTGGCGGCCATCGCCGCGGAGCAGCTGGGGGATCGCGCCCTGGCCGTGACCGGCGTCTCGCCGGCCCTCGCCCCCCATCTACTCAACGAAGCGCGCCTGCAGGCCCACTGGATGGGCATCCGCCACCGGGAGATCGCCACAGCCGAGCTGGAGGATCCCGCCTACAGCAGCAATCCCACCGATCGCTGCTACGCCTGCAAGCGCGAACTGCATGGGCTGCTGGCCCTGGTGGCGCGGGAAGCCCTTGCCCCTGGGGCCCCGGCCACCCAAGTGCTGGACGGGGTGAACCGCGACGACCTAGGCGACCACCGGCCGGGTATCGAGGCCGCCCGCGAACGCGGGGTGGGCTCGCCACTGGCGGAGCTCGGCATCGACAAGGCAGGCGTGCGTGCCATCTCCCGCAGCCTGGGCTTCCCCTGGTGGGATAAGCCCGCCCAGCCGTGCCTGGCCTCCCGCTTCCCCTACGGCGACAGCATCAACGCCCAGCGCCTGCACCGGGTGGCCGCCGCCGAGGCCTGGTTGCGGCAGCAGGGGTTCCAGGAGCTGCGGGTGCGCAGCCAGGGGGAAACGGCCCGCATCGAACTGCCCAGCCATCAGGTGGAGGCCCTGCTGCAGCGCGTGGCGCGACTGGAGCTGGTGCAGACCTTCCGCGAGCTGGGCTTTTCGGCCGTGAGCCTCGACCTGGAGGGACTGGTGAGCGGCAAGCTCAACCGCGACCTGACGCCCTGAACCGCCGCCGCCATCGCCGAGAGCCGAGGAGCAGGCACAAAAAAGCCCCTCCGATCGAAGGGGCTCCAGACCGGTAGACGGCGGATCAGGCCGCCGCCAGCACCGGCTCCCGTTCGGCACCAGCCACGGAACCAGGGGTTTCGCGCCGGAAGCTCTTGAGCTTGTAGTTGCCGGCATTGAGCTCTTCGCTCAGCACGATGCAGGCGCGTTCCGGCATGGTGTGATCACCACAGGTGAACACATCCACAGCGGCGTAACCCGACTCGGGCCACGTATGGATGGAGATATGGGATTCGGCCAATAGAGCCAGCCCCGTCACACCCTGGGGGTCAAACCGATGGGTGATCAGATTCAGGAGAGTAGCGCCAGCACGCTTCGCAGCGGTGGTGATGGCGTTCCTGAGGAAAGCCTCGTCGTCGAGCTTGGCGGGATCGCAGTTGTAAAGCTCGAGGATGCAGTGTTTGCCCACCATCTCGGTGGCACTGGGTGTTTGGGGGCTATTGGAGAAGGTGCTCTCAGCTCCGGTCCATCCCGGGTTCGGGTGGAGGCAGGCCGCTTGGGTCATCAGAACCAGGCAAACAGCCCATAACACTAGCTCGTGGAGCTGATGGAACCGGCTGTCACGGTGAGCACCTGGGAACATTCGTGCCAGCCACCGCTGAAGGCCCCCAGGTGGGTGGCGCTCACGAGGCATTGGTGGCCCTCCCCCACGGCTTCCAGCAACAGCTGCTGGCGGGTGGGGTCCAACTCGGCCAGCACATCGTCGAGCAGCAGCAGCGGCGGTTCCCCCCAGAGCTGATGCACCAGGTTCAGTTCCGCCAGTTTGAGCGCCAGTACCAGGGTGCGCTGCTGCCCTGCCGAGCCATAGCGCCGGGCCGGCTGTTCGCCGATCTCCAGGGCAATTTCATCGCGGTGGGGCCCCACGGTGCACTGGCCCAGGCGCAGCTCCGTGTCGCGCTGAGCCCGCAGCTGGTGCAGCAGCGCCTCACGCCAGGGGCCTTCGGCCTCCTCCCCCTCCAGCAGGCTGCCAGGCCGATAGCGCAGGTGCAGCTGCTCACGGCCACCACTGAGCCGTTGCTGCCAGGCCGCCGCCAGGGGCTGCAGCCGCGTGAGGGCCCGCAAGCGGCGGCGATGCAGACGGGTGCCCACCAGGGCCATCTGCTGATCAAAGACCTCCAGCAGATCCCCCAGATGCCCCTGGCCCAGGCCCCGCCGCAGCAGCTGGGCCCGCTGGCGCAGCAAGCGGCCATAACGGCTGAGCAGTTCGGCGTACACGGGCTCCAGCTGCAGCACCACCCGATCCAGCCACTGGCGCCGCAGGGCCGGCTCACCCCGCACCAGCTCGAGATCCAGGGCGCTGAAGCCCACACAGCGCAGCGGACCGATCAACTCGTGCTGCCGCTCCAGCAGCTTGCCGTTGCGGCGGGCCTGGCGACCGCCCTGGCGACGCAACTCCAGCTCCAGCCGATCGCCATCCGCACAGTCGGCGGCGATCAGGGCCTGACGCTCCCCCTGCTGGATCAGATCCCGATCAGCGCTGCAGCGATGGGAGCGCAGGCTTCCCAGCAACTCCACGGCCTCCAGCAAGTTCGACTTGCCCTCGCCATTGCTGCCGATCACCAACAGCCGTGGCGCTTCGAGACTCAGGCTGAGCCGGCCGTAGTTGCGGAAGTGCAGCAGCTCCAGGCGATGCAGCCGAATGGGTCTGGGGCCGTCTGACGGGTAAGGTAAGGCCCGTGAAGGGATCCGATCCCTGCACGGGCATGTAGCTCAGTTGGATAGAGCGTCAGATTCCGGTTCTGAATGTCGGGGGTTCGAGTCCCTCCATGCTCGTTGGCTTCCGGTCCTGCAGGGTGCAGGCCAATCCTCCTCATCCCTAGGCCCAGCCCACTGGCCTAGAGATGCAAGCCCATGGCACGGATGCCGCCGGGATCCACCACGAAGCCATGGCGCCGGAGGGCCTCCAGAGCCACCGGTGGCGCAGCCACCGAAATGCTGCAACCGGGCAACTCCCGCCGCAGGCGGCCGAGCGCGCCATGGACCAGCACGAGCAGCAGTTGCTGCGCGTGCTCCGTTTCGCTGGGGTGCACGCTGAGGTCCCAGAGGTTGGCATTGAGGGCGAGGTCACTGGTGGCCCGCACAAAGCCCACCAATGCACCGGCACCGTTGCGCACGGTGAGCTGCCAGGCACTGCGGGCCAGCGCCTGCTCCAGGCGCTCGCAGCCGCGGGAGGGATCACCGCAGGCCACGAGCAGGCCATTGAGCTCCGCAGCCGCGGGAGGCGCCGCGGCTTCAAGGCTGTAGCCCTCCGGCAACACCGGCGGCTGGGGCTGGCTGCGAAAGGGAATCAAGAGCGAATCCAGCACGGGCTCAGGAGACTCCTCAACCCGTGTTCCGCATGCCGGCGGCAATGCCATTGATGGTGAGCAGGGCACCGCGCAACAGTTCACTGCGGCTGTAGGTGCGTCCGTCATCGCTGGCGGCGGCCTCACTCATGGGGGGCTGGCGGTTCTGATCGCGCAGGCGCCGCAGCAGAGCCACCTGCAGGAAGCCCAGGGGAATGATGGTGCGGTTGCGCAGCTCCACGGAGAGTTGCAGGGCCGGATCACCATCCAGCAGGCGCTGGTGGCCGGTGATCGCCAGCACCAGATCACGGGTGAGCACAAACTCCTTGGCGATCACCTCGAAGATCTGCTCAAAGGCCTGGCGCGACTCGGCCCGTCCCAACGACTGCACGTAGTGGTGGGCCAGGTCCAGATCCACCTTGGAGAGGGTCATCTCCACCTTGGAGATGAGCATGCGGAAGAAGGGCCAGCGCTGATACAAGCGCTGGAACAGTTCCAGTTGGCCGGGGTCCGCGTCCACCTCTTCCTGCAGGGCCGCTCCCACGCCGAACCAGCTGGGCAACAGGAAGCGGCTCTGGGTCCAGCCGAAGACCCAGGGAATTGCCCGCAGGCTGGAGAGATCCTTGGCGCCACTCTTGCGGCGGGCCGGACGGCTGGAGATCTGCAGCTTGCTGATCTCCTCAATCGGGGTGACCTGCTGGAAAAAGGCCACCAGATCGGGGTTCTCATGCACTAGGGCCCGGTAGTGGCTGCGGGAGCGGGCCGCTAACCGCGCCATCAGCTCATTCCAGCTGGGGGTGTCGTCTACGTGGCTGGTGACCAGGCTGTTCTGCAGCACCGCCGTGGTGACGGTTTCCAGGTTGTAGAGCGCCAACTCCGGCAGGGAGTATTTGGAGGCCAGCACTTCACCCTGCTCCGTGATCTTGATACGACCGCTGAGGGTGCCGCTGGGCTGGGCCAAGATCGCCTGGTAGGCAGGCCCACCGCCACGACCCACGGAACCGCCGCGGCCGTGGAAGATGCGCAGGGCCACGTCGTGGCGGGTGGCGAGCTGCTGCAGGGCGATCTGGGCCTGATGAATCTCCCAGTTACTGGAGAGGAAGCCGGAATCCTTGTTGCTGTCGGAGTACCCGAGCATCAGCTCCTGCAGGGGCCGGGTGGTGGGGCTGCTGCTCACCAGCAACTGGCGATAGAAGGGCTCCTGGAACAGCCGCTCCATCACCGCCGGGGCGGCCTTGAGGTCTTCCACCGTTTCAAACAGTGGCACCACCAACAGGTCGGAACGCTGGGCCATGGGATCCACCAGGCCGGCCTCCTTGGCCAGCAGCAGCACCTCCAGCAGATCCGACACCGTGTGACTCATGGAGATCACATAGGTGCGGCAGATGCGGCCTCCGAACTCCTGCTGCAGGCGATGCAGCATGCGCAGCACATCGAAGGTTTCAGCCGTGGCGGGCGTCCACTGCACCGCCGGCGGGATCAGGGGCCGCCGGGTCTTGAGCTCGGTGAGCAGCCACTGCACCTTCTGCTCCTCATCCATCTCGGAGTAGGGCTGGGGCAGCTGCAGATAGCGGCTCAGCTCATCGAGGGCATCACTATGGCGGGTGCTCTCCTGGCGAATATCCAGGCTGGCGAGGCAGAACGCAAAGGTGTGCACCTGGGCGATCAGGCCCTGCAGCGGTTCACAGCTCAGGCCCGTGCCCTGCAGGCTGTCCTGAATCAGTTCCAGGTCACTGCGGAACTCCGTGACGGAGGCGTAGTGGAGTTCCGGAGCTGGGGCCGGGGCCAGGGAGCCCTGGCCAAAATCCGGCAGCGCTGGCTTGGCATCGCCCGGGGCTTCCCAACCGGCGGCAGCCAGCTGCTGGTTGCGCTGCTGGGTGAGCTTGAGCCGCTCCAGCACATAGCTGATTTTGAGGCGATAGGGCTCCAGCCGATACCGGGCGGCACGTTCCTCATAGATCTCCGGAAAGCGCAGCCTGTCCATCTCGAGCGACTCGAGCAAGGGAGCGCTCACCTGGCTCCACTGCATCGAGATGCTGAGCTGATCGCGCAGATCAGCCACCGCCGCGAGGTAACGATCCAGCATCAGCTGGCGCTGGTAACAGGCCGTGCGCCAGGTGATCTCCGGGGTGACCGACGGGTTGCCATCGCGGTCTGACCCCACCCAGGAGCCGAAGGTGCAGAAGGCATCGCTGGGGGGCACCACATCGGGGTAGTTGGCCGCCAGGGCCGTGCGGATGCGCTGGCGCAGCTGGGGCATGGCCCCGAACAGCACCTGCTGGAAGTAGTGGAGGGCGTAATCCACCTCGTCCAGCACTGAGGGCTTGAACTGGTGGAGTTCATCGGTGCGCCACCAGAGCCGGATCTCCTCCTCCAGCTGCTGGCGCAGGCTGTGGCGATCATCCACATTGAGGGGCTGGCTCTGCTGCAGTTTCTGGATCAGGGCCGCCACCCGGCGCTGCTTGTGACGCACGGTGTGGCGCACGATCTCCGTGGGGTGCGCCGTGAACACCAGGCGAATGTCCAGCTCCTGCAGCAGCTGCTCGATCTGGGCGGGCGGCACACCCAGGCCCCGCAGCCGGGCAAAGAGCTCCCGGAAGGTGGCCGGCTCGGTCTGGGTGGCCAGCGGCGGGATGAAGGGATCGCTGACCGCTTCAGGGTGCTGGACCTGGAGGCTGGCGAGGTAGCTGTCTTCCTCGATGTGCTGCTCAAGGATGTTGACCAGCTGGAAATAGAGGGAAAAGGCCCGGGCCGCGGCGATGGCCTCCGCCAGGTCCATGTCGCGGATCAACTGCACGATCGCCGCGGTGGCGGCCTCCGAGGCCTGATCGGGAGCGCCGCCATCAATGCCATTGCTGAGCTCCTTCATGCGCAGCAGACGCTCGGCCTGCTGGGAGGGGCACTCACTGCGCAGCACGGTCTGCCAGAGGTCTTCCACCAGCTCGAGCCGTTCACCCAGCAGGCGCATCACCCTCGGCTCGGCGGCACCTGCCGCAAGGCTGGTTTCTGGATCAGAGCCAGTGGCAGCGAGGGTTGGCCCCATGGAGGTGGGCACGGCAAGCGGGCGATCCATGATCATCCCAAAGTGCCGGCCCGATCTGTCGCAAGGCCTGCATTCAGCCTGGCCTCCAGGGCGGCCATCGCTACCGCACCATCGGCCACCAACGCCGCCACCGCAGCACCGGCAGTGTGAGCGGCCAGCCACTGCATGGCCTGATTCCCCTGGCTGAGCACCTGCTGCACAGGCGCCAGGACACCCTGCAAGCCCAGCTCCGCCGCCAGCGGGGCCATGGCCTCGAGCTCTGCGGCGATCCAGTCGCGGGCGATCACCGGCTCCCCCGTCCGCCAGTGGTGCAGCTGGGCCTCCAGGCTGCTGCGGGCGGCGCTGCGGTCGTTGGCGTCAGCCAGCTCTGCCAGCTGCTCGGCATCCAGGACGCTGGCCAGCAGCGGGTCGTGGCTGGCGGGGTCACGCAGCAGCTGATGGATGCGGAGTTCCGCGAAGGCCGTGACCGCCAGCAACAGCTCCGGATCGGCGATGAGATCACAGATACGGATCTCGAGGCGGTTGAGATCGTGGGGCCGGTCCTCGCCATTGGGGCGCACGGAGGTCCAGAGATGGCGCACGTTCTGCATCGTGCCGAGGGCCAGCTGCTGCTCCACCCAGCCGATGTAGTGCGGATGGCTGGTGAACAGGGGCACCTGCTCGGGCGTGATCGGGAACTGCAACCAGCGCTGGGAATGGGCGCCGCTCACGCGGCCATCCACAAAGGGGGAACAAGCACTGAGGGCCAGCAGCAGGGCCGCCTCGCAGCGCACCAGTCGGCAGGCCGCAAACAGGGCATCCATGTCGGTGAGGCCCAGATTGATGTGCACACTGGCCGTCACCACCCGGGTGCCGTAGCTGGCCTCGATGTAGGCGTGATAGGGGTTGTCGGGGTTGGAGCGCTCGAAGCGGGTGCTGTCGCCCGTGCTCAGGGTGCTGCCGGGGAGCAGGGTGAGCCCACGCTGGGCCAGCCACGACCGCAGCCGCCGGCGGGGCTCCAACAGCAGCTCCAGCTGGGCCGGGTAGCTGGCATCCGGGGGGGTGGTGTACTCGAGATTGCGGCAATCGGGCTCGGTCACAAAGCCCTCAAGGGCCGCCGCCGCCTCAGCCGAGCAACCCACCACCGTCCCGTCGGGCTGGCCGGTGAACAGCTCCACCTCAAAGCCCTTGAGCAGAAGAGTCCCTGTCATTGCAGGCAGGCCAGAGCCTTGAGCATGCCGCGCGCCTTGTTGAGGGTTTCCTGGTACTCCGAGGCTGGCACCGAATCGGCCACCAGGCCGGCACCGGCCTGCACCTGCACCCGCCAGCTGCCATCAGCAGTGGGCAGCACCACCATGGTGCGGATGGTGATGGCGGTGTTCAGGGCGCCCCCCAGATCCATGGCGCCATAGACGCCGGAATAGGGGCCCCGGGCATCGGGCTCGAGCTGGTTAATCAGCTGCATCGCCCGGATCTTGGGGGCTCCACTCACGGTGCCCGCCGGGAAGGAGGCCATCAACAGATCCCAGACATCGTGCCGAGGATCCAGCAACCCCTCCACTTCGCTCACGATGTGCATCACGTGGGAGTAGCGCTCGATCACCATCAGCTCGCTCACACGCACCGTGCCGGGCTCACAGACACGGCCGAGGTCGTTGCGGCCCAGATCCACCAGCATCACGTGCTCGGCCCGCTCCTTGGGATCGGCCAACAGATCGGCCTCTAGAGCCCTGTCCTCCGCCGGATCGGCGCCACGGGGCCGGGTGCCGGCGATGGGCCGCAGCGAGGCCTTCACCCGGCCACTGCCATCGGCCAGGGGTTCGGCCTTCACCATCACCTCAGGGCTGGAGCCAATCAGGTGCCAGCCGCCGAAGTTGAAGAAGGCCATGTACGGCGAGGGATTCACCATCCGCAGGCTGCGGTAGAGCTCAAAGGGCTCGCGCTGAATCTGGGTGTCCAGGCGCTGGCTGATCACCAGCTGGAACACGTCACCGGCGGCGATGTGCTCCTTGGCCGTGAGCACCGCCGCTTCGAAGTCGTCGCGGCTGCGATTGCTGCGGGTCTCGAGCTCCAGGCCAGGGCTGTCATGCCAGTCCAGCGGTGTCACGCCGGGGGGCAAGGGCTGATGCATCTGGCCCTCCAGGGCATCCAGCCGGGCCACGGCAGCGTCATAGGCGGCGGCCGGATCCGCGGCGGCCGTGAGATCGGCGTAGGCCACCGCGGTGATCTGGCGCTTCACCTGGTCGAACACCAGCAGGCTGTCGGCCAACATCCAGCAGCCATCGGGCGGCCCATCGGGTGCCGTGGGGTGCACTGGCACGCTGGGTTCAATCCAGCGAATCAATTCATACCCCCAGAACCCAAACAGCTGGCCCACCGGGGGAAGCCCGGGTACCGGTGGAGCGCTGTAGGGCGCCAGGGCCTGGCGCAGCAGGTCGAACGGGTTGCCCTGATGGTGGTCGCAGCGACCATCACGCCAGCGCTGCTCAGCCCGATCCGCGCGCACCGTGAGGGTCCACAGGGGATCACTCACCACAAAGCTCCAGCGGCCAATGCGCTCACCGCCCTCCACCGACTCCAGCAGCACGCCGTGGTCGCTGGCGGCTCCCACCTTCAGCCAGGTGGTGAGGGGAGTTTCCAGATCAGCCGGCCAGCAGCGCACCACTGGGATGAAGGTGCTGCCCGCCGCGGCCTGGTCCAGAAAGGTGGCGCGATCGGGGGAAGGCATCACGGCAACGGGCAGGCAAAAAAAACGGGGCGCCTGGCCCCGCCTTTATAGAGGTTGGCTGGGCTGTGGCCACTCCGGGCGCAACCGGACTGCGATCAGGAATCGAAGGTGTTCTTGCCGGTGAACTTGATGCTGGAAGGGTTGCCGTTCTGACCGATGCGGCGAGCGTTGTGCCCGACCATCACCCGACCTTCGTTCACTTTCTCGGGGAACACGCCATCCTTGGGATGCAGGAATTCGGTGTCACCACCCGGGAAGATCCGATAGATCTTGTAGTCCTCGATCCGGGGCTTGAACTTGGTGCGCAGCTGGGTACCCAGGGCGAGGCACTGCTCCTTGCGAGCGAAGTACATGATGTTCTCGCCCTCATTCATGTGGGCGGCGCCACCGGTGGGCAGCTCGAAGGCCTGAACCTTGGAGCTGGTCCAAGTGATGGCGTACTTCTCTTCGGTTTCAGCGGCGTTGAGCAGACCGCCCGTGCTGCCGATGTACTTCGGGAGTTGACCGCTCAATGCCATGGCTTTTTCAGAGAAGGGTCCTGAGAAGGGAATCGGCAGACCGTTTCGCTCGGAAGCTAGCACCGTGTTTTGGGGCAGACAGACGGGTCTAGCCCTCTCTTCACACCCGTCAACAAACGCCTAGCCGGGAGCCACGGGGAAGAACACCGTGAGGTCGTTGCCCGAGCGCTCGGTGAGCCGCCCACCAAGGCTGTGGAACAGGCGCTGGGTGGCCTGGCGACTGAGCTGCAGACTGCCGGTGCCGGGGTTCCAACTGAGCACAGGTCCCACGGAGCGGCGTTCGCCAGCCTCCGGCTCGGCGCTAAATGCCGGGTCACCGGCCCCGCTGAGCCGCAGCTTGAGCCGCGACCCGGCCGGCTGTAGGCTGAGCAGCACACGCGAGCCAGCCGGCAGGCCACGGCTGAACCGATCGATCAACCCGCCGAGCATGGTCTCGAGGCGGCTGGGATCACTGAGCACCGGCGGCAGGTCCGCCGCCATCTCGAGCTCCAGCAGCAGGCCGCGGCGTTCCAGCTGGTGCCGGCAGAGGGGCTCCAGCTGACGCAGCAGCTCTGCCAGGTCGGTACGGGCCAGCCGCTGAGCCGGCTCCGAACCCGGCTGGCGCTGCAGTTCAGCGGCGTGGAAGATCAGGCCGAAGCGATCGATCTGCTCACTGCATTCGCCATCGATCTGCTGCAGCCGCTGGCGTACCAGGGCGGAGAGATCGGCGCGGCGCAGCAGGGAGCGAATCAGGGTGCGAATGGTGGCCAGGGGGGTACGCACCTCATGGGTGAGGGCCTCAAGCAGGGCCAGTTCACTGCTGGGGCCAGGCTTCGCCTCCTGGCCCTCACTGCGGTGCACCAGGGGCTGGAGGGTCACGCTTGGAGCCATGGTGGCCAGCCGCTCCGCCAGCCGCGGCCAGAACGCCTCCGCCAGTTGGCCATCGCTCTGCAGCGGGCCGAGGCCCTGCAACGCCTCCCGCAACCGTCTGCCCTGGTGCGGAGCGGAGCGCTGCAGGCGCCCATCCAGCAGGGTCAGGGCCGCCGACAGGGTGGATGGATCAAAGCGCACCACCAGCTGCCGCGCCTGGGGGGGGCCCGCCAGGGTCATGGCCACCTGCAGCTGGGGGGTGATCACCAGCAGCAGGGGATCACTGCCATCGCCCTCCTCCAAGGGCAGCCGACTGAAGCCACCGAGGGCCTCCCGAGCCGGCGGCGCACTGGCGGCCCGGGAGCTGGGCAACAGGGGAGCCGCCTGGGTGAAGAGGTCCCCCAGCTCCTCCGGAGCCCACACCCAGCCCTGCAACTGGGCGAGCAGGGCTGGTTCATAGAGGGCCGGCAGGGGCGAGGCCAGCCACACCCCCTGCAGGGGCTGCAAGGGCAGCAGGAAATCCTCCTGAAGGGTGGCGAGGGCCGCCCACCACTGGCGGCGAATGCTGTCCTCGTCGCTGCGGCCAGCGGGGACACCCGCGGCCAACAGCTGCCGCAGGGAATCCAGGCTGCCGCTGGCTGAGGCCGCCATCAGCGGCGGCCCTGGGCGGAGATGCCGCGGCGAGCCACCGAGGCGCACAGGCCAAGGGCGATGAAGTTCACGAGCATGGCCGAGCGGCCATAGCTCAGCCAGGGCAAGGGAATGCCGGTGATCGGCCCCAGGCCGATGGTCATGTTGATGTTCACCACCACTTGGAACATCACCATCGCCCCAATCCCCACCACCACGAGCGACTCGTAGTCCGTGCGGGCCTTACCGGCGATCTGGAGCAACCGCCAGATCCACACCACAAACCCCAGCACCACCACCATCGAGCCGATGAACCCGGTTTCCTCGCCCAGGGCACTGAAGATGAAATCGGTGTGCTGCTCGGGGATGAAGCGCAGCAGCGTGAGGTGGCCCTGCATCAAACCGGTGCCCAGGAGGCCCCCGGAGCCAATCCCCACCGTGCTCTGCAGCAGGTGATAGCCCCCGCCAAGGGGGTCCTGGGAGGGATCGAGAAACAGGGTGAGCCGGGCGCGCTGGTGGGGCTGCAGAAAGTTGTTCCAGAGCCAGGGGGTCCCCACGGCAAAGGCGGCCTGCACAGCCAGCCCCACAGCGAGCCCCACCCGTTTCCAGGGCAGGGATGTCCAGGCCAACCAGCCCATGGCCGGAATCCAGGCGAATAGCAGCCAGGGGAAGGCACCGGCCAGGATCGCCGTGAACAGCGGTGCCATGAACAGCATCACCCACGCCCCGGGAATGCGCGACCAGAACATCATCACGAGCAGCACGGCGCCGAACACCAGCGAGCTGCCCAGATCTGGCTGAACAAACACCAGCAGCCAGGGGATGCTGATCATCGCCACAGGCCGCAGGAGATCCACGGGGCGCTCCACCGGATGGCGGGACAACACCCTGGCCAGCAACAGGATCGCCGCCACCTTCGCGAACTCGGAGGGCTGCACGTGGAAGCCGGCGATGTTGATCCAGCTCTGGGCACCGAGGGCACTGACGCCCACGATCCGCACGGCGATGAGGCTGGCCACCATGGCGCCATAGATGGGCCACTGCCAGCTGCTGATCCGCTCCAGGGGCACCCGCGCCAACAGCAGGGCGATGGCCATGCCCACGGCAGCGGTGACCCAGTGCTGATACCAGTCGGCGTAATCGGCCTGGCGCTGGGTGCTGGCGATCAGGATTCCGGCGATGAAGATCATCGCCAGGGGGATCCACCAGAGCAGCTTGTCCACGCCGTCCGGCCAGCCGCGGCGACGCAGCTTGCCGCTGCCGAACATGCCGGCGCGCCTGCCCCAGAGGCCGAGCACCGTCATGCCACCGGCACGCCGCCGAGAACCCGATCAGCCAAGCGGCGGAAGGCCTCGGCCGTGAGCGAGGCGGGGGCGCTGAGCACCGCCGGCCGACCCGCATCACCGCCCTGAACCACCGCCAGTTCCATGGGCAACTGGGCCAGCAGCGGCACGCCGGCCTCCTCGGCCAGCAGGGCCCCGCCACCGGAGCCGAACAGTTCGTAGCGCTTGTCGGGCGCATCGGGCGGAATGAACGCCGTCATGTTCTCCACCACCCCCAGCACCGGCACACCCATCTGCAGGAACATGGCCAGCCCACGCCGCGCATCCTGTAAAGACACGGTCTGCGGGGTGGTGACCACAATCACACCGGCCATGGGCACGGCCTGGGCCAGGCTGAGCTGGGCATCTCCCGTGCCGGGGGGAAGATCCACCACGAGCACATCCCGCTCGCCCCAGTCCACCTGGTAGAGGAACTGGCGAATGATGCCGTTGAGCATCGGTCCACGCCAGATCACCGGCTGGTTCTCGGCGATCAGCAACCCCATCGACACCATGGCGATGCCACAGCTCTCGATCGGGGTGAGGATCTGCTCGTTGCCGCTGCCCCGCACCTCGGGAGTGCGGTCGGCCACCCCGAGCATCGTGGGGGCATTGGGGCCGTAGATGTCGGCATCCAGCAGGCCCACCTTGAGGCCACTGGCCGCCAGGGCGCAGGCCAGGTTCACCGCCACGGTGCTCTTGCCAACGCCGCCCTTGCCACTGCTCACGGCAATCACTTGCTTCACCCCGGGTACGGGCTGGCGCTCCGGACCACCACCACCGTGGCCCGCGGCACCAATGGGGGCGCCGCCATGGCTATGGGCATGGGCCGCCGCCGCTTCAGCGGGCTGTGCCAATTCGATCTGAACGTCATCAATCCCGCTGAGTTGCAGCAAGGCTGTGCGGGCTTCCGCCGCGATCCGCTCCCGCTGGCTGTTGGCAAAGCCCGGCAGCGCCAGACGGAACACCACACGACTGCCCTGCAGGCGCACCTGCTGGATCCACTCCAACGCCAGCAGGCTGCGACCACTGCCGGCATCCTGGAGGGGCTCAAGCGCGGCGAGGGCCTGGGCGAGAGCTGGATCGGCGCTGGCCATCCGGCGGAACTGAGCGAGGGCCTGGATCCTAGGGGCCCCGTTCTGGCGCCTTCAGGTCCAGACATTCCATGATCGTGATGACAAACTCTCTCGAGAGCTTGTGCGCCGGGGCCGCGGGCTGAAAAGGTGAGGCGCTTATCTGGCACCCCCTGGGGTGTGGCGTTGATGTTGAAGGGCCTGCTGTCCCGCGCGAAGAACAAGGTGACCGGGCTCCGCCCAGCCAGCGCCGACGCCATGCCCGCCGCGCCGGCCCTGGAGGCCCCTCCCGCCGATTCGCGGGCTCGGGCCAAGGCCCTGCTGATGGGCCTGCAGGACTCCATCTGCGCCGGCCTCGAGCAATTCGATGGCGTGGGCAGCTTCGCCGAAGAGAGCTGGGTGCGCCCAGAAGGCGGTGGCGGCCGCTCCCGGGTGATGAAGCAGGGCCGCGTGTTCGAGCAGGGCGGTGTGAACTTCTCGGAGGTGGAGGGCTCGGAACTGCCCCCGTCCATTCTCAGCCAGCGGCCAGAGGCCAAGGGGCACCGCTGGTTTGCCACCGGCACCTCGATGGTGCTCCATCCCCGCAATCCATATATCCCCACCGTTCACCTCAACTACCGCTACTTCGAGGCCGGGCCGGTGTGGTGGTTCGGCGGCGGCGCCGACCTCACCCCCTACTACCCGTTCCTGGAAGACGCCCAGCACTTCCACCGCACCCTCAAGGGCGCCTGCGACAGCGTGAACCCGGCCTACTACCCGGTGTTCAAGCCCTGGTGCGACGAGTATTTCTTCCTCAAGCACCGCCAGGAAACCCGCGGTGTGGGCGGCATCTTCTACGACTACCAGGATCCCCGTGGCGTGCTGTACAAGGGGCAGGATCCGAACGGCCCCGCGGCGGCCGCCAGCCAGGCCGTCGGGGCCGTGAGCCAGAGCTGGGAACAGCTGTTCCAGCTGGCCTCCGCCTGCGGCAACGCCTTCCTGCCGAGCTATCTGCCCATCGCCGAGAAACGTCAGTTCACCCCCTTCGGCACCCGCGAGCGCGACTTCCAGCTCTACCGCCGCGGCCGCTACGTGGAGTTCAACCTGGTGTTCGACCGGGGCACGATCTTCGGCCTGCAGACCAATGGCCGCACCGAGTCGATCCTGATGTCGCTGCCGCCGTTGGTGCGCTGGGAGTACGGCTATCAGGCCGCAGCCGGCAGCCGCGAGGCCCTGCTGACTGATCTGTTCACCCGCCCCCAGAACTGGCTGAGCGACCCCTCCCTGGCGGCACGCTGCCAACCCCACGGGGCGGTGGGCTAGCGAGCGGCTGATCCAGGCCCCCCACCAGGGCCAGCGCAACGCGATCGGCGATGAACGCGATGGCCGCCTCACGACGGCTGGGATCCCGCAGGGTGGCTTCCAAGGCCCCTTCGAGCTTGCCGATCTCGAGCAAGGTGACCCCCCGGCGAGGCCCGCCCAGGCCGCCACGGAACCACATCGGATAGGCACCGAAGGCCGCGGCCAGGCTTTCGTCCACCCGTGTGAAGGGGCCCTGCAGGGCCGGGATCACGCCGGAGCCGATGCCACTCGAGCCGTAGGCATCGAAGTGAATCTCGAGGGCGTAGCCCCCATTGCGGACATGGCGCTGGCCCACGCTCCAGTTGGTGCGCGGATCGTCCTGGTGGTGGATTGTGCGCAGCGGCGGCTCGTAGTAGCGGATGTCGAGGCCCCGCAACTGACCGCGGGCCACCACCGCCTGGGCCACCGCCAGATTCCAGTAGAGCTCGTCGGTGATGCCGGACTGCATGGGGGCAAAGCCCGCCAGCGCCACCGCGGCTCCGGCGGTGCCTGAACCGGCGATCCCCTGAGAATCGGCATGGCCCGCCATCACCAGGATCTCGGTGGCTGCCGGCAACGTCCGCAGGCCGATCCAGTTCTTCTGCAGCGCACTGCGGGGGCCGGTGAGGCTCTCACTCTCCCTGGCGCTGGCTCTGGCCAGGGGTTGGGCTGAGGCCGGAGCCAGCAGCCCCAGGCCCAGCACCAGGGGCAACAGGGGAAGGCGGCGGCCCATTCGTTAGATCGGCGAACTGAGCAGGTTGCCGTCGCTGAACAGGCCCAGCTTCGGTCCCATCTCCAGCTCCAGGGCAATCAGTTCATCCCGGTGGGCGCGCAGGCGCAGGGCGCTGCCGGTGGCGGTGTCGTGGCTGATCAGCCGAAGCTCAACGGTTTCAGCCCGGGCAGCCCGGCGGCGGTAGATCACCCCCGCCAGCGGCCCGAGGCCCACCAACAGCAGCGGCCACCAGCCCAACTGGGGCAACAGCTGGCGGAGTACCAGGCCCAGGCAACCGGCACCCACGCCTCCCAGGAGCGAGAGCAACACCGCCAGCACAGGGCTGGCCTCCACCTGGCCACGGAAGCGCAGCAGACGCCGCTCCGGGTTGGCGTCCTCGGCCGTCCAGCCGCGCTGCTGCAACCAGTCGGCAATGCCGGGCAACACCTCCAGCGGGGGCTTGGAGGAGCGCACCTCCACCACGGTGGTGCGGTCCTTACTGGCAGCCCGAAGGAAGAACACCAGGCCGACAGCCAGCAGAACCGTGAGCAGCAGCGTGGAGCCCAGAGCTGGTGGCATGGGACCCAGCCTCAACACGAAGGTGGAACTCATTCTCCTCCAACCAGTGATGCCACGGCAGCATCAGACCCAGGGCCTGCTCGCGGCTGCCCTCCAGCAGGTGAAGCATCCGCCGGGGGCGACCCCGGCTCGGGCAGCGCTGGGCATAGCTGCTGATGGCTCCCTGCTGATCCAAAAAGGTGAGAGCCTGCTGCAACACGGTCTCGGAAAGGCGCAACTTGGGATGGGCTGCAGCGAGATCGTGCATCAGGGCCGTGGGATAGGTGTCGACCTCCAACAGGCGCTCCAGCACCCAGCACACCGCCAGCTCCAGCCCCAGGTGCTGAATGGCGGGCCGGGCGAAGAAGGCATGAATGACCTCCAGGCCGGAGCGGGCGGGCTTAGGGGTGGATCGCATCACGGCCTATCGGAGCGCGCTCTACCCACCAACTAGCCCAGTCTCGGCTCGAATCCCAAAAGCGATAGACGATCTTGGGTTTTGGGCGGAGGGGCCTCGGCGTCCGCGACGATGGCGGCACAGTGTCCAGGCCGGGACCTCCGGCCCTCACCCACCAGCCATGACCACCCCCCACAGCGCCCCGGCCGCCGGCTCCAGCCCCGCTCGCTTTGCCGTTCTCGATGGCGATCTGAATGCCGAATGGCATGCCCTGCTGGGGGCCTCCAGCGCCCTGGCCGTGGACACGGAGGCCATGGGCCTGGTGCACGGCCGCGACAGGCTCTGCCTGGTGCAGATCAGCGACGATCACGACAACGTGTGCTGCATCCGCATCCAGCGCGGCCAACGGCAGGCCCCCCTGCTCCAGCAACTGATGGAGGCCCCCACGATCGAAAAGGTGTTCCACTTCGCCCGCTTTGACGTGGCGGCCCTCGGGGAGGGCCTGGGCATCGCCGTGGCGCCCCTGTTCTGCACCAAGGTGGGGAGCCGGCTGGCCCGCACCTACACCAACCGGCATGGGCTCAAGGAACTGGTGCAGGAACTCTGCGGCGTGGAACTCGACAAGGGCGCCCAGAGCAGCGACTGGGGCCGGGTGGAGGACCTCAGCGACACCCAGCTCGCCTACGCCGCCAACGACGTGCGCTATCTGCTGGCCGCCCGCGACCGGCTCACGCAGATGCTGGAACGCGAGGAGCGCATGGACCTGGCCCGCCGCAGCTTTGCCTGCATCCCAGTGATCGCCGAGCTCGATCGCGGCCGCTTCGGGGCGATCTTCGAGCACCGCTGCTGAGCGCCTGCCGCACAGGGAGCGGATCAGTCGTCGCCGATGTAGTTGGCCTCCTCCGCCACGGCCTCCAGCAGCACATCCAGCAGCTGGCGGGATTCGGCACTCACCCCCTGGGATTCCAGCAGCAACCTCTGGGCAATCAACAGGCGGCCATCGGCGTCCCGCACCCCTTCCCTGGCGGCCACCAGCTCCACCTTGCGGCGGGCCGCGGCGATGCTGATGCTCAGCTGGCTGGCCAGCCGCCCGCAAGCCGTCACGAAGTCCTTGTCCTGGGGTGCGGGCATCGAACGGGTGCGGGCATGGGCTCACCCCCCATCATCCCGCGGCGCGGGCGGTGTCCACCAGCCGCTGCTGCACCAGCTCCGCCAGGGCAGCACTGCCACCCGCCCGGCCCATGCGCCGGCGGCCCATGCGGCCCAAGGCACGGCGGTCGGAGGGCTCCCGCAACAAGAGCTCCAGCCGGTCCGCCAGCTCTGCGGCACTGCGGCACACCCCCACAGCCCCGCCCAGCAGACGGCTCTGCCGCTGAGCAAAGCCCAATTTGAACTGGGGCCCCGGCCCCGGCAACGACAGACAGGGCACGCCAAGCCCCACCAACTGCTCGGTGGCGGTGCCGGCTGCCGCCACTCCCACCTCGCCCCAGCTGGCCCAACGGCCAAACCCGCCACTGCCAATCAGCAGCAGCACTGCCCCCCGGCCCCAGGCCGCCTGCGCCCCTGTGCCATCCGGGATGGCCGCCGGTGCGTAGCCCAGGCTCAGCAGCAGCGGCTGGCAATCGTCAAGGCTGGGCCGTGCGCCGGTGGGAGCCAACACCAGCAGCCCAGCAGCCGGCGGTGGGCCTGGCGGATGGAGCGCCCAGGGATCGAGGGCCAGCAGCAGGCGCTCGAGATTGCCAAGGGCCTCGGGCATCCGGCTGCCGCCCAGCAACACCAGTCGACGGTGCCCCGCTAGGGCGGCGGGCAGGGGGATGCCCTCCAGGCCATCCATCATCGGATTGCCCGGAGCCAGGGCCCTCACGCCATGGCGCCGCAACCCCCTGGCCGTGAGGCCATCGCGCAGGGCCACCAGACGGCAACGGGCGTGCCCCATCAAGGCCCATTCCCAGGGATCCCATTCGCTGCCCTTGAGGCGGTGGTAGAGAGCGGCCAAGCCCGCCGAACCAGGACCGCTACGCCAGGTGTAATCGCTCTTGGGAGTGCCAATGAAGCCATAGGGAGCGCCACTGCCCCAGGCCAGCAGAAGGGGCAGGAGATCACCCACCGCCAGCACGGGATCACCATGGCGCCCCCAGCGCCGCACCAGTCGCCACTGGCGCCAGCTCAGCCCCAGCACACCGGCCGCCAGATCCCGCAGCAAGCCCGTCAGGCTCTGGTTGCTGAAGCCACCGCTGGGCAGCTGACGCCTGGGGCCGATGCGGCGCAATACCCCGGCCTGCTCCGCCGCGGCAAACACCGTGCCCTCCCCCACCAGGGGCAACACCGCCAGCTCCAGCTGCGGGCAACGCTGGTGCAGGGCGAGCAACACCCGCAGGGCGATCAGGTCTTCCCCATGGCCGTTGCTCAGAACCAGCAGACGGCCGGGCATCTTGTGGCTGATACGATCCGTGCCAGGGAGTTTGCTCCTGACCGGCGGCATGGCCAAGTGGTAAGGCAGAGGATTGCAAATCCTTTACCCCCAGTTCGAATCTGGGTGCCGCCTCTTACTTTTTGATCCCTATCGGGGCCACGATCGGGTGTGCAGTGCCCCGACACGCCACGCACTGTGTTGAGCACCTGCTGGTATCCGTGGCAGAACCGGGCAAGCAGGCATACCCTTCGGGCATTGAGCTCACTCCCATGAGACGCCTCCTGCTGCTGGCCCTGGCCACCGTGACCATTGTGGGCACGCTCACCGCCACGGCCTGCGAGAAGCACATGAACGGGCATCAGAACGGCTCCGACACCGATGTGGAAGGCAGCAAGCGCTAACCCGATGGCATCGGCCGCCCCAGCGCGGCCTGCGTGAGGATGTCAGAGGATCTTGGCTGTTCCCGAAACACCAACATCACGGCCATCCAACTCGTTTAAGCCTGCAGCCGCTTCACAGCCGCTCCACATTGAATCCTCCAGAACCTCCACATCCGGCGTTGTGGAGGCCAGCTTCCGCAGACGCTGGCGCAGCTGGGATACCAGACCATGGGCTTGCGGGGTATCACTGAATTCCCGACGGATCAGCAGAACATCTCCAACGACCATGGGGAAATCCAGCGGGAGCTCCACAACAGACTCTCCATAGAGAGGCAGGGCCAAGGGGGTCGCGAAGCCAACCAGAAGATCCTCCACACCAGCTTGCCCCGCCCAGCCCCGGCGGCGAGACTGGGGCTCAGCGGGGCTTGAGTCCTGCCAGAGCCCGCACCGCTGCAAGGCGGCCTGGAACTGCGGGAACGCGCCATTGGGCAGCGGCAGGCAGGGGTACTGAGCCACATCAGCAAAGGTGATGTGATGCCCAAGGGCCTGCAGAGGATGCCCTTGGTTCACAACCAAGCGCATCGGCATCCGACTCAGGGGGATCGCAACGATGTCCGAGTCATCGCCGCAGGGTGCATCGGGATAGGAGGCAAGCCAGGCATCGATCACGCCCAGCTCCAGCAAGTGCAACGGCCTGTGATACTCCAGATAATTCAGGTTGCCCGTGATCCAGCCGGGAGGCGGCGGCGTGCAAAGCAAGGGCCCCGACCAATGTTGCGCATCCAGCCGCAATGGAAGACCCTTCTGCCACCTGACGTGCTGATGAACCTTGCGCTCAAGGTTGAGCAGCACCAGATCGCCTTCTAAGCACCACTCGGATTCAGCCTTTTTCAGTTCAACTTCGAAAACATCGGCGCACTTCCTCGCACTTCGACTCACAAAGGACTGACTGAAACAGAAGGTGCTGGCTACCGCGTGCCCGGTTCGCAACCAGATCAACCCATCGAGGGCCGCAAGGGAGTCAAGATCAACCAAGCCCCCGAAAGCAATGGACCTGCACTATGGCATCAATTCAGCAGCTTCCGGAGGAGTTCAACGATCCACGCAAAATCTTGCAGATTTCGCATAGCGGTGAATCCCGTCGGCTCAGCTAGGCCGGGAATCAGGAGGCTCCAGGCGAATCTCCGGATACCGTTCGGCGAACTGCCGCAGACGGGCGACGATCAGATCGCGCAGAGCCAGCAGCCTGGGATGGGCGCAGAAATCCCTTCGCACCACCATCACCTCGCCTGAATCGAAGGGCAAGCGCAAGGGAAGTGGCACCAAACCGGAACCGCTCACCTCCATGCTGAGCACCGTTCCGTAGCCAACCGTGAGTTCAGCCTCAGTCTTCCCTTCCCACGCCTCACGCCGGTAGCGCGACATGCGAACAAAATCGTTCCAAAGACCAATCGACTTCAACGATGTCTCCACCAGCGGATAGGCGCCACCGGGCAAGCCAAGCGTGGGGTACTCCGCGATATCCGCATAGGTGAGATGACGCCGGCCCACCAATGGATGGCCTGCGCTCACAATGAAGAACACCGGCATCCAAGACAGGGTCAAGGACGTCAGCTCAGGATCATCCTCAGAGGGACAATCGGGCAGCGCAGCCAGGCACACATCCACAATCCGCTCGCGAACAAGCTGGAAGCTTCTGGGCACGCCAACAATATTCGACAAACCCAGAATCCAACCCTCTGGAACCGGTGAACACAGCAAAGGCCCCGACCAATAGGTGGCCTCCAGCCTCAGCAGCCGCCGCCCCATCCAACGCGCGGTTTGATGCACCCTGCGCTCAAGCAGAAGGATTGAGCTATCCCCCAGAGTGTTCCACTCCCCATCCACACGCTGCAAATCAAGACCAAAGAGATCCAGGCATTTCCTGGATTGCCTGCTCACGGAAGCCGCACTGATGGCAAAGCGCCTGGACACCTCGTCCCCGGTTCTCAACCACTGCAGCGCATCGAGCGCCGTCAGGGCATCCAGATCAACCACCGCCCAGTGCCAAGCGGACTCAACTTTACGGGCGCAATCAGGCCAGGGAAGCTCGCGTTACAACAGCGTTGCCAGCCAGGCAATCCTCGCCGCTGGCCACCAGCCGAACGAGCACCAGTGAAATCAGTGCTCCTCCTCTAATCCAAGCGCTGATTCCAGCAGAAAGGCAGAAAGATTACTGAGCGATCTACCCTCCTGATCACTGCGCTTCAGCAATCGCGAATAGGCCACATAGGACAAGGTGACGGACACTCTTCGCGAGGAGCGAAAAAGAGCTCGGTCTCGTGGCTCAACGTCTGCTTGAGAGGCAGCCATAACAGACCCCCCTTTCCCATCGGGACTTCGCCAGCATGACACACTCCCTTATCTTTTCTTCCACTTTCCCTGGGCGAGTTCCCTGCGCATGGTGCGCGATTCGAGCTAACGCTAGGTATTCCTACTGACGTGATGACCTCAGCGTGCCGCCTTCCACTACAAAGAGAGCGCTCAGGGTGTCGTTGCCTCAGCAGTCCAGGCCTCTCCACTGAGCGCCTTAGCCTCACAACGGACCTGACGGTCCTCCACCAGACAAGTGCCATTCACCGGCCAGGCGCTGGGAAGCCCCTGGGCAATGCCGCGGCCATCAAAGCGAGTCTCACTGACGCTACTGAGCTGGGCCTGCATGCTCCCCTGGGGCGTACAGCGCGCCTGAGCGCAGCGCATCGCCAGGCTGCCGGGCTTGAGCTCACCCACAAAGGTGAGTTGATTGATGGCACCCTTTTCGGCACCACGGGCCAGGAACGTCACATTCAGCAGCCCCTCCTGGCGCTGATCCAATTGCACAACCTGGCAGGGCGAGGTTGCCAACGACTCCGCAAGATTGCGCTTGCAGTGGTCGCTGCGCAGCTCCCAACGACCAAAACCCTCCTGGCCGCCGCGGGCCAGGGCCTGTGGCGGCAGCAGCTGAGCGGCGAGCAGCATGCTGGCCAGAGCCAGGCCCGCTGGCCTGACCAGACGACGACCCGGGAAGGACAACATCGGCAGGCGCTCAAGGCAGAGCCATTCTGCGGCGACTGGGCTCAATAGCCCGAATCGGCCACACAGATTCCCACACACACCAGACCGTTGGTGGCGGTGCGGCCGCAGTGGTTACAGAGCACCGGATCCACCGACCCAGGGGAGGCGGGCTCTGCAGCAGGCGGCTTCTGTTCAAGGCCCGTGGACACCGGTGTGGGCAGAGACTTCACTGCAGTTGCAGCCCCGTGGACGTTGATCATGGCAACCGACAAGCCCCCCACGCCGGGGATCGGGGTTGGCACCTGGGCCTGGGGCAATCAATTCCTGTGGGGTTACGACCCCGAGCGCGACGACGCGGCTCTGGCAACCACCTTCGAGCGCTGCCTGGCGCTTGGCTTCCAGTTCTTCGACACCGCCGACTCCTACGGCACAGGCCGCTTCAACGGCCGTAGCGAGCTGCTACTCGGGCGGTTCGCCGCAGCCGCCAGCGCCGAGCAGCGGCGCCAGCTCTGCATCGCCACCAAGCTCGCCCCGTTCCCCTGGCGGCTGGGGCGGCGCGGTTACGCCAGGGCCTTTGCCGCCTCCCAAGCACGGCTGCAGGGGCAGCTCAACCGGGTGCAGCTGCACTGGAGCACGGCCCGCTATGCGCCCTGGCAGGAAGGCCCCCTGCTGCAGGGCCTCGCCGACCTAGTGGAGCAGGGAGCTGTAGGGAGCCTGGGGGTGTCCAACATGGGGCCCCAGCGGCTACGCCAAGTGGCCACGGACCTGCAGATGCGGGGCGTGCCCATCAGCAGCCTGCAGGTGCAACTCTCCCTGCTGGCCCCCGAGGCCATCGGCCCTGGCGGAGTGGCGGAGGTGTGCCGTGAGCTGGGAATCGAGCTGATTGCCTACAGCCCCTTAGCTCTGGGCCTTCTGGGTCGTGGCGGGACCGACACGGCAACGGCGCTGCCCAGGGGGCCGCGCGGGGCCCTGTTCCGGCGACTGGGTCCCCGTCTCACCCCACTGCTGCAGCTGATGGACAGCATTGGCGGCGACCGCCCCGGCGGGCGGGCAGCCGTGGCGCTGAATTGGTGTCGAGCCCATGGCGCCATGCCGATTCCGGGCCTGCGCAGCCCCGAACAGGTGGAGGCGGCCGCCGCAGCCTGGAGCTGGCAGCTGAACGCCGGCGAACGCGGCGCCCTGGATCAACTGGTGCTGGCAGACGGGCCACGCATGCCGGCCAATCCGTTTCAGAGCGCCTGAACCCTCAGATCCGGCCCATCTCCGGGGATGGATCCGGGGTGAGCACCACGGGAAGGCGCTCGCGTTCCGGCTCCGCAGCCGCTGCCACCTCGCCATGACGCACGAGGCTCACCACCCGAGGGCGGGGAGGCTCAGCCAGGGCCAGGGCAGGAACGTCCGGCTCTTCATCGGCGACCTCGCCACTGTGATCGCAAGCGGCCAGGGCCTCCTGCAGCAAGGAATCGAACGTGGCCCCAGCCAGGCGATGGCGGGCAATCTCCAGAAAGGCCCGCGCCAACGACTCTCCCGCAGCAGCCTTGAGGGCGGGGTTGGAGCGCCGCTGCTCCTGTTCATCTTCCACGGCCCGAATGAAGCGCTCGGTGACATCGCGCTTGGTGGCAGCCCGGATGCGGGTTTCCTGCTCCAGCGGCGTGAGCGTGCCCTGCAGCTCAAGCTCCTCTAGGCGACGGCTCAGGCTCTCGAGCACTTCGCGGGCCTCTTTGCCCACGTGGGCCAACTGGCCGTCGGACAGCCGAGGCAGATCCGCCACGAACACCTTGCCGTGGTCCCGCAGGGTGAGGAAGGTGGGCCGCACCGTACCCCGACTGGGATAGGCCTCCCGCGGACGCTGGGGGCGGTTGGGCGGCATCGGGCCGGCAGAACTGCGCCGGCGGGTGATGCGACTGGTGCCGTTGAAGCCCGAGCCCGTGCCATTGAGGCCAGACGCAGCCGAAGGGGAACTAAAGGACATACCAATGGACCTATTGACGCGGTTGTTATCTGTCGGGCGCGAGCGCCTCTTCTTCAGCTGGGGAACGCTCGGTCGTGCCGAGCGCCAGCCTCTGCTGGCTGGCACCCTAGGGATCCCAGGCCTGTTCAGCAGCAAACGCTGCACACTTGAAGCAATCTGGCAGGTGTCGCCAGGGGCCTCAGTACGGCAAACCCGCCAGGGGCGCATCCAGGTTTTCGCCCTGCTCCACCGACCCCAGCAGCCAGGCCTGATGCCCCTGCTCATCACACACCGCGAGGGCCTGGGCCACGGCGGCTTCCGGCACCACCAGGCAGAAGCCCACGCCGAGGTTGAAGGTGTTCCAGAGATCGGCCTCAGGCACCTCCCCTTTCTGCTGCAGCCAGCGGAACAGCTCCGGGCGCTCCCAGCTGGTGGCATCGATGCGGCCGTGAACCCCGGCCGGCAGCGTGCGGGGCAGGTTCTCCGGCAGGCCCCCGCCGGTGATGTGGGCCATGCCATGCAGCGGCACGCCGGCCGTGAGCAGGGCCTGCACCAGGGATCCGTAGAGACGGGTGGGCGTGAGCAGGGCTTCGAGCACCGGCGGCCCGCCGGCCACCAGCGGGGTATCCGGACCGACGCTGTGGGCCTCAAGGATCCGCCGCACCAGGCTGAAGCCATTGCTGTGCACGCCACTGCTGGCCACGGCCACGAGGCGATCGCCGGCCCGTACCGCCCGGCCATCAATCAGAGCGTCCTCATCCACCACCGCCACACAGAAGCCCGCCAGGTCGTAACGACCGGGGCCGTAGAAGCCCGGCATCTCGGCCGTTTCCCCCCCCAGCAGGGCGCAGCCGCTCTGGCGACAGCCATCGGCGATGCCCTCCACCACCTCGGCCATGGCCTCGGGGGTGAGCTTTCCGGTGGCGATGTAATCGAGAAAGAACAGGGGCTGGGCGCCGCTGGTGATCACGTCGTTGACGCACATCGCCACCAGATCGATTCCCACACCGTGGTGCTGACCATGGGCCTGGGCCAACTCCAGCTTGGTGCCGACGCCATCGGTGCCGGACACCAGCAGGGGCTTCTTGAGCCCCTCCGGCAGACGGCAGAGGCCGCCGAACCCACCCAGACCGCCCACCACCTCGGGCCTGCGGGTGGATTCGACGCTGGCGCGAATCCGCTCGACAAACGCCCGTCCAGCCACCACGTCCACACCGGCTGTGCGGTAGTCCATGCGTGATCCCATCAATCTCCTAACCCGATCCTGCCCCGCCGCGCGCCTGAAACCCCGGCCCAAGACCTCCGAGGGAGTGGACAGTCGGCCGATTGACCCAAGCAAGGATCAGCCGGCCTTATGGACGCGATCGCTCTTGCTGATGGCCAGGCGGGACTTGACAGGCGCAGATCTCAGGCCAGGCCAGGGCTCA
This sequence comes from Synechococcaceae cyanobacterium, assembly GCA_947461705.1. Classification (GTDB taxonomy): domain Bacteria; phylum Cyanobacteriota; class Cyanobacteriia; order PCC-6307; family Cyanobiaceae; genus Vulcanococcus. The sequence goes on along the minus strand of CANHMF010000002.1, from coordinate 1,580 downwards.
GCACTTTGATAGTGAATCCTGATCGATGGAATACGGGCCTTTCTTGATCAGATCTCCTGCAGATAGCCCCTAACTTTGCTGAGTCGTCAATTCCCGATAGGAACTTCGCAGGGCGGTTCACTCCATCAACTCTTCCAAAGAGCTGGAGCGTTTACACCGCTAGCGGGCCACGTCTTTCCCAGTGGCTGCTGCGTTCACCGCAGCGAGTTTCGCTTGTTATGCGTCGCACGATTTTCCTGAGCGGCTCCGCCCTCCTGCTGTCTGGCAGCAACGTCCTGGCCCCTGCTTTCGCAACCACCGGCCGGGTGGACCCTGTCACCAGCGAATCCCGCTTTGAGGTGGCCATCCGTGAAGTGGAGGCCCCCCAAGCCATCGAGGAACAGCCCCTCAAGCCTGCGGCCCCCAGCCTGCCCATTGCCACCCCTCCGGCTCAGCCGACGGTGCGCTCCGTGAGCAATGGCCAAGCCAGTTGGTACGGCCCTGGTTTTTATGGCAACCGCACCGCCAATGGCGAGGTGTTCCGCCCAGGCACCCTCACCGCCGCCCACCGCACCCTGCCCTTCGGCACCAAGGTGCGGGTGACCAACCTCTGGAACGGCCGCACGGCCGTGGTTCGCATCAACGACCGAGGCCCCTTCCACGGCAACCGGGTGATCGACCTGGCCCATGGCGCCGCCAACCAACTCGGTGTGGTCGCCAGTGGTGTGGCCCAGGTGAAGCTGGAAGTTCTCCAGTAGGCCTAGGGCGCCCCCAGGCATCCCGCTCAGCCCACCCGCCTCTCCGGCGGGTGGGCTTTTTTGCTGCGGGCCCCACTCGTAGTGTCAGGGCCCAACGGGAGTCCCGGTGCGCCTGCTGCACACCCGCACTGACTTGCTGCACTGGCGCCGGCAGGCCGCCGATGCGCCCCTGCACTTCGTGCCCACGATGGGGGCGCTCCATGCCGGGCACCAGAGCCTGATCCGGCGGGCAGCCGCCATCTCCACTGGCCGCACGCCCCGGGTGCTGGTGAGCGTGTTTGTGAACCCGCTGCAATTCGGGCCCAGCGAAGATTTCGACCACTACCCCCGCACCCTGGCGGCCGATGCGGAACTGGCCGCCGCCGCAGGGGCTGAAGCCCTGTTTGCTCCCAGCGTGGCGGAGCTCTACCCCGACGGCGACGCGGAGCTCACCCGGCTGCAGCCCCCGGCCTCGCTGCAACGGGGGCTCTGCGGTGCCCGACGCCCTGGACACTTCGATGGCGTGGCCACCGTGGTGGCGCGGCTACTGGGCTTGATTCGCCCCGATGCGCTGCTGCTGGGGGAGAAGGACTGGCAGCAGCTCGTGATCCTGCGGCGGGTGGTGGCCGACCTGGGCCTGCCGGTGCAGGTGATCGGCTGCCGCACCCAGCGGGAGGCCGATGGCCTGGCCCTCAGTTCCCGCAACCGCTATCTCACGGCGGAGCAGCGGCAGCAGGCGGCGGCCCTGCCACGGGCGCTGATGGCCACCCGGCAACAGCGCAGCGCCACCCCCAGCCAGCTCATGGCGCAGGTGGTCGCTGAGCTCGCCTCAGCGGGGCTGGTGGTGGACTATGTGGAAGCGGT
>CANHMF010000001.1 GCA_947461705.1 Synechococcaceae cyanobacterium | reverse complement strand
GTGGGATCGGTGTCGGCCCCCACCTCGTCCAGCAGCACCAGCGAAGCGCCGGCGGTGGCCGCCAGGTCGCTGCCGGTGGGCGGCAAGGCCTCGAGGATGCGCGCGATGCGGCGGATATGGCCGCTGAAGGTGGAGAGGTTCTGTTGCAGCGACTGCTCATCGCCGATATCCGCCAGCACCTGGGCGCACCAGGGCAGGCGGGGCGTGCCGCTGCAGGGCAGAAACAGGCCGGCGCGCGCCATCAGCGCCGCCAGGCCCACGCTCTTGAGGGTCACCGTTTTGCCGCCGGTGTTGGGGCCCGTGATCGCCACGACCCGCAGCGGGGAGCCCACTGTGACGGCCACGGGCACCACTGGATGGCCCTGCTGACGCCGCTCCTGCCAGAGCAGCAGGGGATGGCGCAGGCCCTCCAGCACCAACGGGGCCAAGGCATCGCCCTCCAGCTGCGGCCGCACCGCCCCCAGCCAGGCGCCATAGCGGGCACGGGCCACGCCGGCATCGAGCTGAACCAGCACCTGCTGCAGGTGGGTGAGGGCCTCCTGCTCGGCGGCCACCAAGCCGCTGAGCTCCTGCAGCACCGCCAGCTCCGCCTCGCGCTCTTCACCCTCGAGCTGGCGCAGGCGATTGCCCAGGGGAATCACCGCCTGGGGCTCGATGAACACCGTGCTGCCGGAGGCCGAGCTGTCGTGCACCAGGCCGGGCAACTGGCTGGCCGCTCCGGCCTTCACCGCCAGCACCGGCCGGCCGTTGCGCTCCGCCACCACGCTGTCCTGCAACAGGGCGGCGAAGCGCCGCAGTAGCCCATTGAGGCGATCGCGGCGATCAGCACGGGTGGCAGCGATCTGCCGCCGCAGCTCCGCCAGGGGGGGGCTGGCCCGATCGGCCACCCGGCCGCCATCGTCGATGCAGAAGCGCAGGCGCTGCTCCAGCTCCGGCAGGGTGCGCAGCTCCTCCACCAGGGCGGTGGTCACGGGGCGCAGATCGGGATCATCGATCTGGCGGCGCAGGCGCCGCGCTGCCGCCAGGGTTGTGGCCACGGCGAGCAGGTCGTCAGCCGGAGCGATGCCGCCCTTGGCGCAGAGCTGCAGGGTGCGACTCAGATCCACCACGCCCTGGAAGTTGAGCCCACCCTCGGTGAGGCCATCGAGGGCCAGCAGCTCGGTGGTTTCAGCCAGCAGACGCTGGCTCTCGGCCCGATCCGGCGCCAGGGGGAGCTGCAGGCAGACGCTGCGGCCGGCGGTCGTGCCGGCAAAGCCAGCCACATGCTCCCCCAGGCGAGCCCACTCCAGGAGCTCCAGCGTTTCAGCCTGGATGTCGTGCACAGCGCCTGCGCTCACACCCGGCCAGCGGCAATGGGTGCAGCACCGATGTTGGAAGGCAGGCCCTCAGCCGGCTCGTAAAGCATCTCCAGCCAGTTGCCCTCGGGATCCTGCAAATAGAAGGACGCGGTTCCATCGCGATGATCATGCACGGGGCCACAGGGGTGACCCGCCGCCTCCAACTGGGCATGGACCTGGTCCACCTCAGCGCGCTGCTGGAAATGGAAGGCGAAGTGGGGCCCGGCTGCCTTGTAGTCGGGGCTGAGCAGGGCTATGCCCTCGCCGGTGTCAGGCCACTGGAGGTAAGCCCAGTCCGCGGCATCCCAGGTGAGGCGAAGGCCCAGGGCGCTGTAGAAGGCCTTGGCACGCTCCATGTCCTGGACGCGCAGAGCCACATGGCCCAGGCGATGGAGTGGCGGGGGTGTCATCAGCGATCTGCCTGTCTGGCCCCATTCTGGGACGACAGCCCTGAGCCCATGCGCCGACGCCTGTTGCGTGCCGCCGCCGATCCCGAAGGCCAGGTGGGGCTGGTCCTAGCGGGCGTGGGCCTGCTCACAACCATCTGGTTCTGCTTCTGGCGCGTGCCCACCGAGGTGGTGGGCCGCGGCGTGCTGATCGTGCCGGGCGGAGCCACGGTGATAGATGCCAGGGCACCGGGACAGATTCTGCGGATCCCGGTCCGGGTTGGCGAGCGGGTGCGGCGCGGCCAGCCGCTGCTGGAGCTCTACCTACCCACCCTCGAGCAGGAGTTGCGGCGCCAGGAGCGCGACCTGCGGGAGCTGGTCCGGCTCAATGACGACCTCAACCGCCGCGACGGACTCCGCCTGGCCTCGGCCCAGCGGGTCCGCGACACAGCCCTGGCCAAGTTGGCAAGGGATCTGGGCCGCTACCGCGAGCTGCGGGCCACCTACGAGCAGAAGGTGAGCGATTTCCGCTATCTGGCCCGCCAGGAGGTGGTGGCGCCCCTGGCCCAGGAGGTGGTGTCCACCGCAGACCGGGCCACGCAGCTCGAACTTTCCGCAGCGGAGTTGAAGATCCGCGAAAAGGAGGCCATCGATGCCTACCAAACAGTGAAATTGGAGGTGGAGACCACTCAGCTGCAGCGCCGCTTCCGCATTGACGAGCTGCGCCGCTCCATCCAGGTGACCCGCACCCGCCTGCGCTACGACGGCACGCTGCTGGCTGAACGCGACGGCCAGATCCTGGACATTCAGGTGGTGCGTGGCCAGACGGTGAAGGCCGGCCAGCGCCTGGGCACCCTCGGTGGCCCCAAGGCCGATGGTCTGCAGGCCGTGGCCTATTTCGCCCCCGCCGATGCACGCCGCCTACCCGAGGGGCTACCGGTGGAGGTGGTGCCGGATTGGAAGGAGCGCGCCCGCTTCGGCGGGATGCTGGGTGTCGTGGAGCGGGTCAGCCTGCTGCCGGCCACCAGTGCAGACGTGGACACCACCATGGGCAACCCCCAGCTGGCCGAATCCCTGGTGAAGGACGGCCCGGTGATGCGCGCTGAGATCAGCCTGCGCCGCCACCCCATCCAGGGCGACGGCTACCGCTGGACCCTGTCCAAGGGCAGCACTGTGTTCCCGATCCGAGAGGGCCTCACCCTCAAGGCCCATGGCTATGTGGAATGGCGCACGCCCTTGAGTTATGTGGTGCCCGCCCTGAGGAACCTCACCGGCAGCTACCGAACCCTGCACCAGGAGCGCCAGGCCACCCCGCAACTGAGGCAACAATGAGCATCTGGGATCGGCTACAGCCTCCCCTGCGGCGGGAGCTGCCTTTTGTAGCCCTGCAGCTGGCGCTGCTGGTGGTGCTGCTGCACGCCAACGCCCCGGAGGTGTGGTTCTGGTTTGCGGCCCTGCTGGTGTTGCTGCTGTGGCGCAGCCTGGCCTGGCGCAACCGGCGGCTGGATCAGGGCAACACCAGCGGCAGCAGCACCGACTGATCCGGCCGATCCGACACCGGCAGCAGTTCCCGCAGCAGGCGGGCGTAGCTCACATTGGCCAGGGTGACCGCCTCAGCGCGGGCCTCCATCGCCTCGGTGAGCCGCCGGATGGTGTCGCTCACATCGGTGTAGTCGGCCAGGCCCAGCTGGTAGCGAGCCCGCACATCGCGGAAGGCCTCACGGGCGGCGCGATAGGCGGCCCGCGCCGCCAGGATCTGATCCAGTGATGCCGTGTGATCGAAGTAGGCGCTCTCCAGGCGCTGGCGAATGGCATTGCGCTCCCTCGCACTGGCCTGCTCGGTGCGTTGGGCCGCAGCGCGGCTGGCGCTCACCTGGCCCGCGCTAACCCCACCGTCAAACAGCGTCCAGTTCAGGCTGATGCCGGCTGCCCAGTCGGCACTGCCGGTGTTCACCTGGGGAATCACGGACTCCGAACAGCAGCCTTCGAGCTTCACCAGAGGGCGGGTTGCCAGGCCATCGGCCACCCCCGCCTGGGCGAAGAGCCGCAGGCTCGGCAACAGGCTGGCCGCCTGGCGATCGGCCTGCAGCAGCAGGGCCTGGCGAGCCTGCTGGAGAGCCAGCAACTGGGGATTCTCCGTCCAGCCGCGGATCAGGGTCTGCTGCAGATCCAGGGGCCAGGGCGGCAGCAGGCGGATCGCCTCCGGTGCCACCAGGGTCACGTCGAAGGGAACGTTGATCAGATTGCTGAGCTGGCGTTGGCGGCTGAGGCGCTGGGCATCGGCCTGGGAGAGGCGGAAGCGGCCCTGCTGCAGATCAGCCTCGGCCCGAAGCAGGTCGACCCGAGGCACCAGGCCACTGGCCTTGAGGGCCGCCACCTGATCACGAACCACCGTGTCGTTGAGGGTCACGGCCTGGCGAATCCGCCAGAGCTGATCGGCCAACTGCAGCCCGTAGTAGGCCTCACTCACCTCCAGCTGCAGCTGTCGCACCCGGTTGGCATAGCGCTGGCGCGCCTCCCCCAGGCTGGCGCCCGATTGCCCCAGGGCAGCGGTGCGCTCAAAGCTCAAGAGCTCGTAATCGAGTCGCAGCGCGGCATAGCCGAGGCCCCGGTTGGTCTGGATGGTGTTCCGACCCTTGGGCTTGACCAGAAAGGGCGAGTCCGCCGGATAGAGACCGGCGTTGTCCTGCCAGACCACGCTGGAAGCCCTCAGCTGACTGAAGGCACCCCCCACCGCCAGGCCCAACTCCGGCAGCAGGCGGCCCTGCACCGCCGCCAGCAACCCCTGGCGCTCCCGCACGGCCGCCACCTGCTCAGCCAGATCGGGGTCGTTGCGCACCGCCAGGGCCAGGGCCTGGGGCAGCGAGAGCAGCACCCGACGCTGCATGGTGAGGGCCGTCGCCTGTTTCGGCAGCGCCAGGGCTGAAGGGGCCGGCAGATCGAGGACCGGCAGCTCTGCCTCGCGCAACGGGGGCGGCGGGGCCGCGGGGTTCTCGTCAGGACCCGTTTGATCCAACTGCTGCACATCGCGGGCAAAACCCTCGAGGCTGCGCAGCAGGGCCGGCGAAGGCGGCCGCTGCTGGGCCCAGGCAGACGGCGGCAGGGCCATGGATGACAACGCCAGCAGGCTCAGCACCCAGCAACGGGGGAGCATCAGGGTCTGCGGCCCGGGCGGGGGGGCTGGGCCAGACCGAGGCTGGTGCGGGCGAGGCAGCCGATCGAGAAGCAGATCATGCCGCTACCGAACAACGACCAGTGCACCTGGGCGCCCCCCTGCTGGAGCTTGGTCACCACCAAGAGCACCACCCCGGATGCAATCCAAGGCAGGGTCACCAACAGGCGCAGCTGACTGCGGGTCATCGCTTGCGCTGGGCCAGGCCCCAGGAGGTCTTGCAGACGCAACCGATGGAGAAACAGATCGCAGCACTACCGATCAATCCCCAGCCATGACCATGGTTGCTGAAATCCGCATCAATCAACAGACGCAGGGCCATCACAAAGGTGATGGCCGCCACGAGCCAGGGCCCATAGACCCAGCCCACAAAGAAACCATCCACCACCAAACGCGTGGGGGGCCTTGGCCTGGGCTGCAGCGAGCTCAACCCTGCTTCAACCATGCAGCCGCATCACAGGCGTGATAGGTGAGGATCAGATCAGCACCGGCCCGCTTGAAGCACAGCAGGGTCTCGAGCACAACTGCACGCTCATCGATCCAGCCCTTCTCTGAGGCCGCCTTCACCATGGCGTATTCGCCGCTCACGTTGTAGGCGGCAATCGGCAGCTCACTCTCCTCGCGCAGGCGATGGATGATGTCGAGATAGGCCAGCCCAGGCTTCACCATCATGATGTCGGCGCCTTCCTGCTCGTCGAGCTGGGCCTCGGTGATGGCCTCTCGGGCATTGGCCGGATCCATCTGATAGGTGCTCTTGTCCTTGGGGATCGACTTCCCGGCTGCCGCACGGGGCGCCGAATCCAAGGCCTCGCGGAAGGGTCCGTAGTAAGCGGAGGCGTATTTGGCTGTGTAACTGATGATCCCCACGTGCTCGAAACCCTCCTCATCGAGGGCTTCACGAATGGCGCCAACACGGCCATCCATCATGTCGCTGGGGCCAATCAGATCGGCACCGGCGCGGGCCTGGACGACGGCCTGCTTGCAGAGGATCGCCACGGTCTCATCGTTGAGCACCACACCCTCACCACTCACGATGCCGTCATGGCCATCGCAGGAATAGGGATCGAGAGCCACATCGGTCATGATCGCCATGCCCGGGTGCACCTGCTTGAGCCGGCGAATGGCGCGGGGGATCAGGCCACCCTCGTTGAAACACTCGGCGCCATCCTCAGTTTTGAGGCCATCGCTCACCTTGGGGAACAGCACCACACAACGGATGCCCAGGTCCCAGGCGCGACCCACCTCCTGCACCAGCCCCTCCAGGCTCCAGCGCTGACAGCCGGGCATGGCACCGATCGGCTCGTTCGTGGCCCCTTCGTGCACGAACAGGGGATAGATGAAATCGGCGGCACTGAGGTGGGTCTCCCGCACCATGGCCCGCAGGGCAGGCGTACGACGCAACCGGCGGGGGCGGTAGCTGAGCTCCATGCAGGGCCAAAATCTCTGGGGGATCTTAGAGAGCTGGACGCCGCGAGCTCAGACGAACCAACCGAGCACGACCAGCACCAGGGAACCGATCACAGCGCTCCCCTGATCAATGCCGTCCAAGCGGTTCACACGCCTGATGACCAGCTCCATGAACCCAGCCGAGGCCCTGGCATGGGCGTTGGTGCCCACCAGAAACCAAACGAACAGCACCAAACAAACCAGATAGGAATAGGAATAAATCTCGTCGAGACAGGCGAGACAAGAGCAGGGAGAAATCCAGACTTACAAGCCTCACGAAGAAAGACAAGGCTCAATAACGCCCCAGAAAGAATAGTCAGCCCCACATCCCCCAGAGCCTCTTCCAGCGAAGGCGCCATCATCACAATGGACATCACAATCGCGAGCGGCAACAACCACTTGAAAAACGCCATCTAGGCCTCAATACTGTACTCGCATGTCACCACCAAACCACTGCAAGCCTCCCCACCTTGGCGCCCAAAACCAGCAGGCTACTCATGGGTAAATGCGCGAGCATCAACAGCCTCAAGGCCGAAGCCACTGATATCGCTGGAGCCACCAATCAGCGAACGAGCATCGCCCAACGAGTACAGCACAAGCGACCTGCCACCAAAACCGCCTGGATCCAGGACAACCTCGAGACGAATCTGGAGGAGCAGCTTATCGAACGGCGCTCGGCACCGAAGAATGCCGTAGCCACAAAACTTGGACGAGAATTTAAAGACCTGATAATAGATACCATCGGAGCACAGAGTGGCACGTCTTCCATCGGGAACGATATCCAGGCACTGGCCCGATTCAATCGCATTCTCGAACTCAACCAAATCCTGTGGCTCCAGCCGTTCGCGCTCACGGATTGCCCCCACCTCATCGCCCCATTCCAACCAGAACCAGCCGTGGCCAGAAAGCTCTGATCGCTCAAATTCAGGCCATAGGGATTCTTCACATGCAGGCCAAGCCCCAGCGGTAAGGCACCCGAGGCCCGAATTGCGCGTGCCGGCGTGCACCACCGTTGAGAGTCCCGCCATGGCCAGGGCAATCACGAGCAACAGCGCCTAGAAGCGCTGGCCCAAGCTGTTCAAGAGAGCTGTCATGAGCCAGGTCGCTCGAAGGTGATGGCCTTCAGAGTCTCGCGTCCTGAAGCCATGTGGAACGTGGATCAGAACTACGCGCAGCGCGCAATTGCTCCAGTAGCTGGCGTTCCTGCTCGCTGTAACTGGCGGGCTGCTTCAGGCTCAGGCTCAACAGCAGATCCCCACGACCACCTGCCCGGGGCCAGCCCTTGCCCTTCAGCCGCAAACTACGACCCACCGCCATGGCGGGGGGCACCGTCACCGTGGCTTCGCCATCGGGGGTGGCCACCCGCAACTCACCACCCAGGGCGAGCTCATCGAGGCTGAGGGGCAAGTCGGCCTTGAGCTGATCCCCCTCCAGGACCCAGATCGGGTGCTCCTGCACCTGCAGGTTGAGGTAGAGGTCGCCGCGACGACCGGTGCCCGGCTGCAAATTGCCCTTGCCCTTGAGACGCAGGCGACTGCCGGGCTTCACACCGGCAGGGATCCGCACCTGCACCCGCTCGTCATTCACAGCCAGGGTGCGCTCGCAGCCTCGGAAGGCCTCGGCAAAGCTGAGGTTGATGCTGGCCTCCGCATCGAGATTCAGCGGAACGCCACGACCAGCACTGGCACCGGGGGCTCCGAATCCACCGGGAAACCCCGAGCCAAATCCTCCGAAACCGCCCGGAGCTCCAGCAAATCCAGCCCCACCACCCGGGCCACCAAAGCGACCCAGTAGGTCATTGATGAAGTCGTCAAAATTGCCATACCGGCCGAAATCCACATCCACACCACCCATGCCGCTACCACCACCGGCCTGATTCCAGTACTGGCCAAACTGCTCGTAGCGCCGGCGCTTATCGGGATCAGAGAGCACCTCATAGGCCTCGCTGATCTCCTTGAACTTGGCCTCGGCACCCTGATTGCCGGGATTCACATCCGGGTGGTACTGACGCGCCAGCTTGCGAAACGAGCGTTTGATCGTGTCGGCATCCGCACCGCGATCGACACCGAGCACCTTGAAATAGTCGCGATAGCCGTCGGCGCCCATGGCAGCTGCTGTCTCGGTGGTCAACGGTCCTCCCAGTGTCCCAGCTGAACACCGCTCCCAGAGCAAGCGGTGGGGGCGGAAGGCCGAACGCCAAGCCGGATTCAACGGCGACGCAAGCTGAAAAAGAGGCCGTAACGTCAGTCCAACGCCTGGATCGTGCCGATGCCCGCTCCTTCAGTCGGTCGCCAGCGCCTCTGGCGCAACCTGGGACTGGCCTGCATCACCGCCCTGCTGGTGGGAGGCCTCAGCGGCACCAGCGATCCACTCCAGGCCGCTGGCTCGGATGCCAGCGCTGTGGGCGAAGCCGTGAGTCCATCCACGCCTGAGCAGATGGCCCTGGTGGAGCATCTGCGTCGCCAGGGTGCCGTGGTGTACGGGGCCTGGTGGTGCCCCCACTGCTTCAGCCAGAAGAACCTGTTCGGTACCGAGGCCGGCCGGCGCCTGCCCTACATCGAGTGCGACAAGGACGACAACGGCCGGCAGCGCTGCCAGACCGCCAAGATCCGCGCCTTTCCCACTTGGGATCTCAACGGCGAACGGCGCGAAGGGGTGCTGAGCCTGGAAGAACTGAGGGTATGGAGTGGATTCAGCAGCAACAGCACAACGGTTTCACCAGCGCTGAAATAAAAAAAGCCCAGAGAAACCTTCTTGCATCGGGTTACAGCGCGGCCCCGGGATGCGCGATTGGCTGGACTTGTCCAGACCGTTGGTTCACTGCACAGCCTGCGGCCGCTGCAGCGACAGATTTCCATCTTGACGGGCTTCCTCAGCACGGGCTCGGTTGACATCCGGCCTATACCCAGGTTGACGCCATCCCAGAACCAGTCGTGGTGGCAGCAACCAAGCGCGAGAAGATCACCGCTCTGAGCGTTGCTGTCTGTGGTCCTGGTGGCACCCCCACTGCAGATCCGCCCCTATGAGGCGGACGACTGGCCGGCGGTGTGGGCGCTGCTCGAGCCGGTGTTCCGCGCCGGCGAAACCTTCCCCCACGATCCTCAGATCTGCGAGGCCGACGCCCAACTGCTGTGGGTGGAGCAGCCCCAGGCCGTGATGGTGGCCACGGATGGGACTGGGCTCTTGGTGGGCACCTATTACGTGAAGCCCAATTCCCTCTGCCTGGGTGCCCACGTGGCCAATGCCGGCTATGTGGTGGCCGAGCAGACACGCTGCCAGGGCATCGGCAGCCGCCTCTGCCAGCACTCGCTGCAGACCGCCCGGCGGCTGGGTTTTCGGCTGATGCAGTTCAACCTGGTGGTGAGCACGAACACCGCCGGCATCCACTGCTGGCAGCGGAACGGCTTTCAGATCATCGGCACCCTGCCCGGAGCGTTCCGCCACAAGCAGTTGGGCTACGTGGATGCCCTGGTGATGGTGCAATCGCTGCTGGAGGAGCCGCTGCCATGAAGGTGGTGCCATTGCGGTTGCAACCGGGCGACGACCTGCGCTTGGCGCTGGAGGCCTGGATCGGCAAGCAAGGCGAATCGGCCGGCTGCGTGCTCCTTGGCATCGGCAGCTTGTCGGTGGCCCAGCTGCGGCTGGCAGGCCAACAGGAGAGCACCGCGATCCGGGGCGACCTGGAGATCCTCAGCCTCACCGGCACGCTCTCGCCCGACGGCGCCCACCTGCACATCGCTGTTGCTGACAGAACCGGAGCGGTGATCGGCGGTCACCTGTGCACCGGCTCGCAGGTGCGCACCACCGCTGAACTGGTGCTGGGGCTGCTGCCGGAGTGGGCGTTTCACCGGGACTTGGATCCCGCCACCGGCTACGCCGAGCTGCAGATCAGTCCTCGGGCGCCTGGGGCACAGGCGGCAGCCGCTGTTCCACCTGCACAAACACCAGCCAGGCCACCCCAGCACTGATGCCGCCCGTCCAGTCGTTGCGCAGAAGCTCCACGATCGACACCGTGCTGGCGCCGATGCGCAGGCCACGCAGCAGAAAGCGACCGAGCTTGTCCAGCCTCTCCCGATTCACCGTCATGGGCTGGGGCCAGCGCTGAGGAGACTCAGGTTGGCGGAACGACAGAGGGTTCCGCCATTTGGGCCATCGCACCCGAAGGGACACCCACCTGATGAGGAATCCGCAGCCCCAGCTGCAGCAGCCAATGGAGGCTCGCCCCGATGCCGATGTTGCCCTGCTGATCACCGCCCCAGACGGCTGGCTGGCGACCCGCGATCTGGCCCGCCTGCTGCTGCGTTTGTAGAACGTCCGGTGTCGACAGCAAAGAGCTACTGCCGCGACGACGCCGAACCTGAACACCTCGGACTAGACCGTGCCGCGTTGTCACAGGAGGCCACCGCATCGGAGAGGAACCGAGATCCCAGTCCCTAGCCACTAAAAAGGGGCCTTCCAGCCCCCACGGATCATTTGGGTGATAAGGCTGATCTACCCCATCTCCCTAACTAGGGTCAGGCGGCCACAGGGGCGGTCTGACGGGAGAAACGAACGATGTTGTTCGCTGTTACGTGTTTGCTCTTACCGAGCAGGCTTCAGTCACCCTCCTTATGCCCCGTCGAAACCATTGCAGCCCCGGCAAAGCCCCGGCAGTGCCGAGAGCGGGGGAATGGAGCTGAGCGGAATCGAACCGCTGTCCGAAACACTGGTGTGAGCCACCTAGTCCGGCCGAAACCGGACTCCTTCATTGTGGCAGCAGGACTAGGCAGCAGGTGGGGTGGGCATGACCGAACGCAACTGGACGCCATCCCGTACAGCGGCATTCCCCTGCCTGGCCGTGGTGCCACCGGGGCTGGAGGAGGCGGCCGCCGCTGAGCTGGCGGCCCTGGGGGCCACCGGGGTGAGACCCCTGCGGCGGGCGGTGCGCTGCCAGACGGATCTGGCCACGTACTACCGCCTGCACCTGCAGGCCCGCTTGCCCTTCCGACTGCTGCGCCAGCTGGCGGCCTTCCCCTGCCGCGGACGCGACGACCTCTACCGGGGCGTGCAGGAGGCGGCCGACTGGGGCTTCTGGCTCCCTCCCGAGGCCAGCTTCCGCGTGGATGCCAGCGGCAGCATCCCCGGGCTCAACCACAGCCACTACAGCGCCCTGCAGGTGAAGAACGCCCTGGTGGATGGCCAGCGCCAGGCCTGGGGCGCGCGCTCCTCGGTGAACCTCGACAACCCCGACCTGGCCCTACACCTGCACCTGAGTCCAGGCCGCCCCGGCCAGACCCCGGAGGCGATCCTGAGCCTGGATGGCAGTGGCGAGAGCCTGCATCGCCGGGGCTACCGGGCCCGCATGGGTCTGGCGCCGCTAAAGGAAAATCTCGCCGCTGGCCTGATTGCCCTCACCGGCTGGAACGGCAGCGTGCCCCTGGCCGATCCCCTCTGCGGCTCCGGCACCCTGCTGATCGAGGCGGCCTGCCAGGTGCTGGGGCGCGCCCCTGGCCTGGGGCGAGGCTTTGCCCTGGAACGCTGGCCGGATTTCGATGCCGGTCTGTGGCGCCAGGAAGTGGCAACCGCCCAAGGCCTGGGCCGCGCAGAGCTGCCAGGGGACATCCCCCTGGCCGCGATCGTGGGCAACGAGGCGGATCCGGAGGTGCTGGAGCAGGCTCAGGCCAATGCAGAGGAGGCCGGAGTGGCCCGCTGGCTGCAGCTGCAGCGCGGAGACTGCCGCGACTTCGTGCCCCCGACCACTCCAGGGATCCTGGTGTGCAACCCGCCCTATGGCGAGCGGATCGGGGCGGGCGAGGCCCTCGAACAGCTCTACAGCGACCTGGGCCAGATGCTCAAGCAGCGCTGCGGTGGCTGGACCCTGTGGCTGCTCAGCGGCAACCCCGAACTCACGGGAGCCCTGCGGATGAAAGCCAGCCGCAAATTGCCCGTGAGCAATGGCGGCATCGACTGCCGCTGGCTCCAGTACGAGATCCGCTAGCGGCCCACCAGGGCCCGGGTGGTCTTGGTGATGCCGGCCATGGTTTCGGGCAGATAGGGGCCCTTGGTCATCTGGCCCCCCAGCCGCAGGAACAGGCCGGTGAGCAGCAGATTGAGGCCCGCCAGCACCAGCACCGCCTGAATCCAGCCCCAGCTCAGCCCCAGGTGAAACCACAGCACCAGCGCCAGTTCCGCGGCGATCAGGGCCAGCAGCAGCGTGGCCAGCCCCCCCATCAGCAGCACGGCACCGCTGATCAGACGGCGCTTTTCCCGATCGGCCTCCTGCAGGGCAATGCGCACGTGCAGATCCATCACCGAGGTCACCAGCCCGGTGACCCTGGAGGCGGCCTGCAGGGGCAGTCCGCGGGAACGGCGCTCCCCGCTGGGCCGCTCCCCGCCAGCCCCATTGCCGTTGCTCGTGGTCATGCGGATCGGCGGCCGGATGCCAGCAGCAGGCCGGTGAGCAGACCCACCCCGGCGGCGATTCCCAGGGCCATGAGCGGGCGCTCCCGCACAGGCTTCTCGATCCGGGGCCGCAGGCTGGTGTTCAGCTCATCGAGCAGATGCTCGAGCTGATCTTCCAGGGGCTTGAGCGAATCGGCCAGGTGGTGGGCCTGATCGGTGGTGACATGCACCAGGTCCATCAGCTGGGCCTTGACGCCCTCGCTGGTGCGGCCGGTCTGGCGGGCGATCACGTCCACCACCAGATCCAAGCTGCCGCGGGTGGCTTCCAACGTGTGGCGCGCCACCTCCGGCCATTCCCTCTGAATGATCGGCAGCAGCGCTTCAAAGCGCTCGCGGAACAGGGCCGGTGCCGCGGGACGCGGAGCAGCGTCGCCGCTATCGCGGCTGGCTTCGGGCGGGGTTGAAACGGCCGTACCGACTTCAGAGTCGTAGCCGTTGGCTGGGGTGTCTAAGTCCATGGTGCGACGGCGTTGACGCGGGACTGTCCTCACCGTAGGGACGTCGGCTTGAAATCGTCAGTGCTTGGGCTACCTTTCTGGGTGCTCGGCGCTCGGGCCTATTGGTTCACATCAATCAGGTAGCGCTCACGCATTTCAAGTCGTTCGGGGGGTCGATGACCATCCCCCTCGAACCGGGTTTCACGGTGGTGACAGGCCCCAACGGATCGGGCAAGAGCAACATCCTCGATGGGGTGCTCTTCTGCCTGGGCCTGGCCAACAGCCGCGGCATGCGGGCCGAGCGCCTGCCCGACCTCGTGAACAGCGCCGTGCTGCGGGATGGCAAGGCCGCGGAAACCGTGGTGACCGTGCGCTTTGACCTCAGCGACTGGCGGCCCGATGAGGCCGAAGCCGGGCTGGAGGCGCCGGCGGAGGGCCCCTGGATTCAGCCTGGCCAGAAGGAATGGAGCGTGACCCGCAAGCTGCGGGTGGCCCCAGGCGGCACCTACAGCAGCAGCTACAGCGCGGAAGGTGTGCCCTGCAACCTCCAACAGCTGCAGACCCAGCTGCGGCGCCTGCGGGTGGATCCCGAGGGCAGCAACGTGGTGATGCAGGGCGACGTGACCCGCATCGTGTCGATGAGTGCCCGCGACCGGCGGGGCCTGATCGATGAACTGGCCGGTGTGGCCCTGTTCGATTCCCGCATCGAACAGGCCCGCAGCAAGCTCGAGGAGGTGCAGGAACGCGAAGAGCGCTGCGCCATCGTGCAGCAGGAGCTGCTGATCTCGCGCCAGAAACTGGAGCGCGACTGCGCCAAGGCCCGCACCTATCAGGGCCTCAAGGAGCGCCACCACCTGGGCCGCCTGCAGGAGCAGGTGCTGGGCTTCGAGCAGGCCCAGGAAGACGTCCGCAGCCTCAAGAGCCGCCAGGAGGCTCTTGCCAAACAACAGGACGCCGATCGCACGGCCGTGAGCGAGGGCCGCGCCGCCCTGGAGCAGGCCGCCCAGGCCCTCGAACTGCTGCAGGCCGAGGTGAAGGCCCTCGGTGAAGACAGCCTGCTGGCCGTGCAATCGGAACTGGCAGGCCTGGAGGCCAGGGGCCGCGAACTGGCGCGCCAGGCCGAGAAGCACCAGCTGAGTGCCGAAGAGCTGCAACGCCAACGCCACGAGCTGGCGCGCCAGCAGGGCGACTTGCGTCAGCAGCAGGGGGAACTGGCCGCCGCGGACGACCGCTCCAGCCTCGAGCAGGCCGAAGGCGATTGCCGCGCCGCCGAGGCCGCTGTGGAACTCTCACGCCGGCGGCTGGGCGAGGTGGCCGGCCGCAGCGGCAGCTGGCTGGAGGAGCAGAAACAGCGCAGCCGCCAGCGCCAGGAGCTGCAGGGGCAGGTGTCCCCGCGATTGGCGGAGCAACAGCAGCTGAGTGAACGGCTGCGCCAGGAGCAGGAACGCCTGGCGGAACTGCGCCAGCAGCTGGAGGAGGACGCCGCCAACAGCCAGGGGGTAGCCAGCTCCCTCAGCCAGCTGGAGGAGGAGTGGCAGCAGCTCCTGAACGCCCTCCAGGCCGAGCAGGCCAAGGCCCAGGAGCTGGTGGAGGCCCTGGCGCTGCAGCAGCGCACCCGCCAGCGCTTGGAGCAGGAGCAGTCCAACCTGGAACGGGAGATCGCCCGGCTGGAATCCCGGCGCGAGACCCTGCAGGAAAGCCGCGGCACCGGCGCCCTGCGGCTGCTGCTGGAGGCGGGGCTGGAGGGCATCCACGGCCCCGTGGCCCAGCTGGGTGAGGTGGAGGATGCCCACCGCCTGGCGCTGGAGGTGGCCGCCGGGGCACGCCTGGGCCAGGTGGTGGTGGACGACGACCGCATCGCCGCCCGCGCCATCGACCTGCTCAAGAGTCGCCGAGCCGGGCGCCTCACCTTCCTGCCGCTCAACAAGATCCGGGGCGGCAGCGGTGCGGGTGCGGGCGCGGCCTTCGAGCGGGGAGCGGCCGCGGGCCGCAGTGGTGGCGGCGATGGCCTGGTGGGACGCGCCGTGGAACTGGTGCGTTTCGAGACGGTATACGGCGAAGTGTTCCGCTACGTATTCGGCGACACCCTGGTATTTCGGGATCTGGCCAGCGCCCGCCGCGAGCTGGGCCGCTGCCGTACCGTGACCCTCGACGGTGAATTGCTGGAGAAGAGTGGCGCCATGACCGGCGGCAGCTTCCAGCAGCGGGGCAACCAGCTGAGCTTCGGCACCGCCAGTGATCACGACGAGGCCGAGCCCCTGCGCCGCCGCCTGCTGGAGCTGGGCGAAACCCTGGTGGCCAGCCGCCGCAAAGAAGCGGAGCTGGGGCGCCAGCTGGAGGAACTGAGGCCCCTCCTGAGCCGCCATGAACAGCGGCGCGCCGCCCTTGAGGCGGAACGCAAGGCCGCCCAGCGCTCCCATGACCCCCTGCTCCAGCGCCGCGAACAGCTCAGCCAGCGCATCGGGCAGATCGAAGTCGAGCTCCAGGCCGCCCAGGAGCGGCTGTTGGTGCTGGCCACGGACCTGGCCCCGTTGCAGCAGCAGCTCAGCGCGCTCGAATCCGCCGAAGCCACAGCCCAGGCCTCCGGCGACAGCGAGCGCTGGCAGGGACTGCAACAGGAACTCGAGAGCGCCGATCAGCAGCTCACCGAGGCCCGGCGTCTGCGGGACGACCTGCTGGCGGCGCGGCGGGAACGGGGCCTGGCCGCCGAGCGGGTGGCCAGCCAATTGCAGGCCCTGGGGGCCGATGAGCAGCGCCTGGCCCAGGCCGTGAATGCCCTGGTGGCCGAACGCAGCCAATGGAAGGAACAGCAGCAGGCCGACCAGCAGCAACGGGCCGTCCTGGAGGTACAGCAGCGGGAACTGCAGACCCGCTTTGGCGAGCGGCGCCGCGCCCGCGATGAGGCGGAGACGCAGCTCGCCAATCAGCGGCAGACATTGCAGCAGAAGGAATGGGAACTGCAGCGGCTGGGGGAGGAACTGCTGTCGCTTGGCGAGCAGCAGCGCAGCGCCGCCCTACGGCTGGACCAACTGGAGAAAGAGCTGCCCGATCCCCTGCCGGAGGTTCCCGCCGAGGTGCGCGAGAACGGGCTGGACGCCCTGCAGGCGGAGTTGCGCAGCCTGCAGCAGCGCATGGAAGCGCTGGAACCGGTGAACATGCTGGCCCTTCAGGAACTCGAAGACCTGGAGCAGCGCCTGGCCGACCTCCAGGACCGCCTCGACGTGCTCTGCAAGGAACGGGAGGAACTGCTGCTGCGCATCGAGACCGTGGCCACCCTGCGCCAGGAGGCCTTCATGGAGGCCTTCACCGCCGTGGATGGACACTTCCGCGAGATCTTCGCGGGCCTCTCCGATGGCGAGGGCTTCCTCCAACTGGAGAACCCCCAGGACCCCCTCGAGGGCGGCTTGAGCCTGGTGGCGCACCCCAAGGGCAAGGCCGTCCGACGGCTGGCCTCGATGAGTGGCGGCGAGAAATCCCTCACAGCCCTCAGCTTTCTGTTTGCCCTGCAGCGCTTCCGCCCCTCGCCCTTTTATGCCCTGGACGAAGTGGACAGCTTCCTGGACGGCGTGAACGTGGAGCGGCTGGCGGGCCTGATCGCACGCCAGGCCGATCAGGCCCAGTTCATGGTGGTGAGCCACCGTCGCCCCATGATCGCGGCCGCCACCCGCACCATCGGCGTGACCCAGGCCCGCGGTGCCCACACCCAGGTGGTGGGATTACCACCGGCGGCCTGAACACTCCCATCCAGCTTCTCGGCCACAATGCGCCCATGACAACGACACCCCCCGGCAGCGACCCGACCGCCACACCGGCCGCCACGCCAAGCGATCGCCTCTGGCTGCGCTCGGAGCTGATGGGGACCCAGGTGATCACCCGTGACACCGGCCGGCGGCTCGGTGTGGTGGGCGAGGTGGTGGTGGACATTGACCGCCGCGAGGTGGTGGCCCTAGGCCTGCGGGACAACCCCCTGACCCGCTTTCTGCCGGGATTACCCCGCTGGATGCCGCTGGAGAGCATCCGCCAGGTGGGCGACGTGATCCTGGTGGATTCGGCCGATTCCCTGGCCGAGGGCTTCAACCCCGATCGCTACAGCAAGGTGATCAACTGCCAGGTGGTCACCGAGGCCGGCGAACAGCTGGGCCGGGTGCTGGGGTTCAGCTTTGACATCGAAACCGGCGAGCTCACCAGCCTGGTGCTTGGCGCCTTGGGGGTTCCCCTGCTCGGCGAAGGGGTGCTGAGCACCTGGGAGCTCACCGTGGAAGAAATCGTGAGCAGCGGACCCGATCGAATCATCGTTTACGAGGGGGCCGAGGAGAAGCTCAAGCAGCTGGGCACCGGCCTGCTGGAAAAGCTCGGCGTGGGCGGACCCAGCTGGGAGCAGGAGGAGCGCGAGCGTTACCGGCTCAACATGGTGCCGGTGGAGAACCAGCTGGCGGCCGGGCAGCCCACCGCCCAGGAACAGCAGCGCCGCATCCAGCCGGCCACCACCCGCAGCGTTGAGCCCGACGAGGCCTACGACTACGTGGAAGTGGAGGAGCGCCGCGAGCGCGAGCCACTGCGCCAGCGCCGCTACCTCGACGAGGAGCCCCTGCGGGAGGAGCGGCCCCGCAACCCCCAGGCCGCCCCGGGCGGGCGCCGCTACATCCGCGATGACGGCCCCTTGGACGTGGAGCCGCTGGACTACGACAGCCCCGCACCGCGCCGGCGCGACCTGGGCAACGACCCCTGGTGAGGGGTTCAGTCCTGCTGGGCCTCAAAAGCCAGGGAGGCTGAATTCACGCAATAGCGCAAGCCCGTGGGGGTGGGGCCATCGGGGAACACATGGCCGAGATGGGCGTCGCAGTTGGCGCACTTGATCTCGGTGCGCACCATGCCGTGGCTCACGTCCTGATGGGTACTGATGGCACCGGGCTTGGCCCCATCCCAGAAGCTGGGCCAGCCGGTACCGGATTCGAATTTGGTGTCGGAGCTGAACAGTTCGCTGCCGCAGCACACGCAGCGGTACATCCCTTGGGCCTTGTTGTCCCAGTAGATGCCGGTGAAGGCCCGCTCCGTACCGCCGAGACGGGCCACCTGGAACTGCTCGGGGGTGAGTTTGTCGCGCCACTGCTCGTGGTCAGCGGCCCGCTCGGCGTGGCCCTGCGGCGTTCCGAAGGCGGCACAGGAGTTGGGTGTGGCGTCGGCCATCGCGAGGGGAAAACGGCAGTGCGCTCAAGTTAGGCAGCGGATTCCGAGGCCGGCGGCAAGAGCTCCCGCACCAGTGCCGCAAGGGCACCCACGGCCCCGGGCTGGCCCCGCAGGCTGCGCAGGTCATCGCGCATGCCCTCCAGACGCTCGGGATGGGCAAGCCAGTCGGCAGCTTCCGCTGCGATGTCCGCCGGGGTGATCGCCCCCACCCGCTCGGGCACCACCTGCCGGCCCGCGGAGATGTTCGGCCAGGCCAGGAAGCCATGGTGCCGCATGCGCCAGGCCGTGAGGGCAGCCCCCAGCAACCACTTGAGCAGGGGCAGACGGGCCAGGATCCCCAAGCCCCCATCCCAGGCCTGCATCACGTGCAAATGCTGGGTGGGCACAAGCACGATCATCGGCACTCCCAGGGCACCGAGCTCGGCGGTGTTGGCCCCCACCGTGGTGAGGGCCAGACGGCATTGGCTGAGCACCCCATGGGCCGGTTGCTGCTCGATCAACAGGATGGTGGTGCCAGCTGCCGTCTGCAGCGCCTGGCCCAGGGGCGTGTCCATGAGCTCCAGATCGCCAGCGCCGTAGTGGGCGGCAATCGGGTTGTGAATGGGGCTGCCGTAGGCGAGCAACTCCGCCACGCTGGTGGTGGGCGCCACCGGTAACAGAAAGCGCGTGGCGCCATTCACCGCCGCCAGCCGATCGGCCGTGTCCAACAGGAAGGGCATGCCCACCTGCAGCTTGGCCCGCTTGGAGCCCGGCAACAGGGCCACCCACTGGCCGGGGGGCAAGGGGGAATCCCCCTGGGCCGATTCCGACAGATCGGCCATCAGATCACCCACCACAGTGCAGCGCTTGCCCCAACGGGCGGCCAGCCGATTGGCGGCGGCGGGCCCCATGGCCGCAATGCGGTCGTTCCAGCGGGGCCAGCGGGCCACCCACTCGGCGTAGGTGAGGTGGCGATAACCCAGCCGCGCCGAGAGCAGCACCGTCCAGAACTGATCACCTCCCAGGAACACCACCACGCCCTGGCGAGGCCAGGGGCCGTAGCGGCGAGGCCGCAGCAGCAGCCACCAGAAGCGTGAGGCCGGCAGGATCCGCGCGAACAGCTCCATGCCGGCCGCCACGCGGTGCTCGCTACCCGTGGCATTCGGACACGGCACGAGCACAAGATCCAGATCCACGCCAGCTGCCGGCTCCCGCGGTCTCAGGGGCAGCTCACGGTGCAGACGCTGGGCGAGGGGACGCACCCAGGTGCTGAGTTCCCCGGGGCCATTGCAGACCAGGACGATGGCGGCACGGGCTGCCGTCGCGGGCTGCTGCTCAGACGCCAGCTGTACCACTCACAGAACGCGTCAACGGGGATCTGAGAGGGAGATTTTAAATGCGGATGGCGAGACTTGAACTCGCAAGACCGAAGTCACACGCCCCTCAAACGTGCGTGTCTACCAATTCCACCACATCCGCGTGGTTATGCAGGCCTGGCCACGGGGCCAAACCAGAACGTCTCTAGCCACTGGGGTTGAGACGGGTTCTGACCAACTGAACCGCAGGATCAGTCGAATCAGATGAGGGGAGGAAGCAGCCCTGGGGCGCTCCGTCCGAGCAATATACCCATCGCCCGGCAAGTCGCCCTGACAGCCCCCAGGCAACCTCCCCGGCGGGCCTCATCCCGGTGAGCGCTGATACAGTCCCCAACGGCCTGCGCTGCCGGATCTGCCGGACTGCCACTGGATGCCCATCGGCAAACTGCTGATCGCCAACCGTGGCGAAATCGCTCTTCGAATCCTGCGCAGCTGCCGAGAACTCGGCATCCCCACCGTGGCTGTGTACAGCACGGTGGACAAGAACGCGCTGCACGTTCAACTGGCCGATGAGGCGGTGTGCGTCGGCGACGCGCCCAGCAGCAAGAGCTACCTCAACCTTCCGAACATCCTCGCCGCCGCCACCTCCCGCGGCGCCGATGCGATTCACCCCGGCTACGGCTTCCTAGCGGAAAACGATCGTTTCGCCGAAATCTGTGCGGCCCACGGCCTCACCTTCGTGGGCCCCTCGCCCGAAGCCATCCGCTCGATGGGCGACAAGTCCACCGCCAAGGCCACCATGCAGAAGGTGGGCGTGCCCACCATCCCCGGCAGCGAAGGGCTGCTGGGAAGCGTGGCTGAAGCCGCCCGCCTGGCCGATGCCATGGGCTACCCGGTGATGATCAAGGCCACCGCCGGCGGCGGTGGCCGGGGCATGCGCCTGGTGCCCGGCCCCGATCAATTAGAGAATCTGTTCAAGGCCGCCCAGGGCGAAGCGGAAGCCGCCTTCGGCAACCCAGGCCTCTACATGGAGAAATTCATCGACCGGCCCCGGCACGTGGAAGTGCAGGTGCTGGCCGATCGCCACGGCAATGTGGTCCACCTGGGCGAACGCGATTGCTCCATCCAGCGCCGGCACCAGAAGCTGCTGGAGGAAGCCCCGAGCGTGGCCATCAACGCCGACCTACGCCGCCAGATGGGCGACGCCGCTGTGGCCGCTGCCCGCACCATTGGCTATGAGGGCGCCGGCACCGTGGAGTTCCTCGTGGATCGCAGCGGCGCCTTCTATTTCATGGAGATGAACACCCGCATCCAGGTGGAGCACCCCGTCACCGAGATGGTGACCGGCGTTGACCTGATTGCCGAGCAGCTGCGCATCGCCGGCGGGCTGCCCATCTCCCTGACCCAGGACCAGATCAAGCTCACCGGTCACGCCATCGAGGTGCGCATCAATGCCGAAGATCCGCGCCAGAACTTCCGGCCGGCCCCCGGCAAGATCACCGGCTGGCTGCCCCCCGGCGGCCCCGGGGTGCGCTTCGACAGCCACGTGTACACGGGCTACGAGATCCCGCCCTTCTACGACTCCCTGATCGGCAAGCTGATCGTGTGGGGCACCGACCGGGACCACGCCCTCCGGCGGCTGCGACGGGCCCTCTCGGAATGCGCGGTGACGGGCATTCCCACCACCATCGAGTTTCACCTGCAGCTCCTGGATCGCCCTGAATTCCAGGCGGGTGATGTGCACACCAAATTCGTGGAGCAGGAGATGCTGCCGCACATGGGCAAGTGAGCCCGGAGCAGCACCGCCCTCAGACCGGCAGCACGCTGGCGCGGATCATCACCTGGGTCACCAGACCCTGCTGACCCACCAGCAGCTCCCGTACCAGGCTGATCAAGCCCACCCAGATCACCGGGGTGACATCCACGCCGCCGATGGGGGCCACCAGTTTGCGGGTCAGGCCCAGCAGCGGCTCCGTGGGCCAGCCCACCAGCCGCAGGGCTCCCTTGCTGAGATCCAGCTGCGGATACCAGGTGAGCACGATGCGGAACAGGAACAGCAGCGTCCAGCCCGAGAGCAGCAGGCCCAGCAGCAGATGCACCCCGGGGAGAGCCGGGCGGACCAGGGAGAGAAGCTCAGGTCCCGTCACAAAGCTCTAAGCAGCTGGGACTTGATCGTAGGAAGTCGCCATCACTGCCTAGGATCCGCCACGGATTAGTCGGTGCCATGACCCCTTCCCTCGCCAACTTCCTGAGCAGCCTCCTGTGGGGTGCGGTGATCGTGGTGGTGCCCATCAGCATCGCCCTGGTGCTGATCAGCCAGAACGACCGCGTTGACCGCAAGCTCTAAACCGCTGCTGGCCCTGGAGCCCTAGCGGCTCCCAGCAACCCGCCTACAGTGGCCACACAGGGCCTCTTGATCTGTGGTTAACGCCAGCCTGAATTGGGCCAGCATTGTCGGCATCGTGCTGGCTGTTGGCGGAGCCCTCCTCTACTTCATGAGGAGCTTCAAGCCAGCCCTGGCGCGCGACTACGACGTGTTTTTTGCCGCCGTGGGCCTGCTCTGCGGCGGCATTTTGTTCTTTCAGGGTTGGCGCCTCGACCCCATCCTCCAGTTCGGCCAGTTCCTGCTGGCCGGCACCACGGTGTTCTTCGCCTACGAGAGCGTGCGCCTGCGGGGCGTGACCACCGAGCAGGCCCGCCGCTCCTCCTACTTCGACGACGACGAGCCCCCGGTCAAGCCCCGCATGGGGGGTGGCAGGGAGTGGGGTGAGGGCGTGGACCGCTTCGACGAACCCCAGCCGCTGCGGCGCCGGATCCGCTCCCGGGAGGATGGCTACGACGAAGGAAGTCCCGAGGAGGACGATTTCTACCGCCCCCGCCGACCTGCAGCCCGAGCCGCCATCCCCGAGCGGGCAGCGTCCCGGGGCGAACGCCCGGAACCCGGCCCCGCAGACACTCCGAGCCGGTTCCGGGCGGGTGGCCCACCCGCCGCCGCTGCAGCCTCCGCGGATTTCGGCTCCCGTCGCCAGGGCCGCGACGACCAGCGCCGCGGCAGCAGGCCCGCTGCCCCTGCCGCCGAAAGCATGCCTCGCTCCAGTCGGCGCCCTGCCCCTGGGGTTCCTCAAGGCTCTCCCTATCAAGAGCGCCCCAGCAGCAATCGGCCCAACCCCAGCAACGCTCCGGCTGACGCAGCTGTGAGTGATGCCGATTTCAGCCCCTTGCGGCCGACCCCGCGGCCGCCAGCTGGTGCCCCGCGCGACAACAGCTCCCGCTTCGACGACTGACGGCCCTGGGCTTGTCCGTTCATCCCTCCAGCCGCGGCCGCTGGGCCGGCATCGCCACCCTGCTCAGCACCAGCCTGTGGCTCTGGGGTTGCAGCACCCCCTGGGGAGTGCGTCGCCAGCCGGCGGCGCTCCTGGGCATCGGCCAGGAAGCCCGCCAGGATCCCGCCGTCAGTGGTGATGGCCGCCTGCTGGCCTCGGTGGTGGAACGGGGAGGGCGCAGCACGGTGATGCTGCAGGAGCGCAGCACCGGCAAGGTGCTCCCCCTGCGCCACCTGCGGCGCCAGCAGCCCCACAGCTCGCCCTCCCTGAGCTGGAACGGCCGCTACCTGGCCCTGGTGGTGCAGCAGGGACCGCGCCGTCAGGCTGTGATCGAAGATCGGGCCAACGGACAACTGCACCCGCTGCTGCTGCCGGCCGGCCGCGAACCGCAACGGCTCAGCCTCGCCCCCGATGCACGCCGGGTGGCCCTAGAGGTGCTCGACAACGGCCAAGCCCGCGTGGAGGTCTTTGACCTGAGCGGACTG
The DNA here is from genome assembly GCA_947461705.1 of Synechococcaceae cyanobacterium. Taxonomy (GTDB): domain Bacteria; phylum Cyanobacteriota; class Cyanobacteriia; order PCC-6307; family Cyanobiaceae; genus Vulcanococcus. Next base: position 41,036 of record CANHMF010000001.1, on the reverse strand, counting down.
CTCGAACCAGACCTGGCCCCGGGGCAGCCCGTGAGCGGCGGCGGCGGGCTGACGCGATGACGCGAAGGTTCCTGTTGGCAGCGGCGCTTGGGCTCTCCTGCTTGCTGGGGGGATGCCTGGGCGGCAACCTGAGGCCGCTGCAAGGCCTCAACCTCCAGCTCGCCCGAGGAGGCACCAGCCATTCCCCTGGACTGAGCGGCAACTGGCTGGCCCTGATCACGGGGCGCCAGGGGCGCGAACAGGTTCTACTGGTGAACCTGAGCAACTCCGCCCCCGTGCCCCTGCTAGGCCTGAACCGCCCCGACGCCCAGCCGCTCAGCGTCACGGTGGATCAGCGGGGGGAGCGACTGGCGCTGGTGCGCCAACGGGAGGGACGCACGGAGCTGGTGCTCTACCGACGCTCCTTGCAGAGCCTGCAAGCGATTCCCATGGAACCGGCCGGTGTGCCCCGGCGGGTGCAGCTCAGTGCCGACGGCCGGGTTCTTGCCGTGGAAGTGAGTCGGGGCGGGCAGTGGCAGGTAGACCTGCTCACCCTGCCCTGAACCCGGTGCTCCAGGCCCCAGCTCAGGACACGAAGCCTGCCCACTGCAGGAAGGTCTGGCCGCTCAGCGCCTCCAACAGCAGGATCGCAGCAAAGCCCACCATGGCGAAGCGACCATTCACACGCTCGGCATAGACACTCCAGCCGAAGGCCGGCACATCGTTGGTGGTGGCACTGGTGGCCGGAGGCTCCAGCTGGGGGCTGGGGGCATCGGCGGGCAGCGGAGCGGAAGGGGGCATGGGGGAATCAGGCGCCGGGGTTGAAGTCATAGCTGGCGGCGGGGATCAACTTCCAGCCGCCCTGGCCGTCCAGTTGAAGCACGGTGTCGTGGAAGGCCTTGAGGGTGGGGCGATGGCCCACGCTCACAAAGGCCATCTCGCGCTGGGTGAGCAGCTGATAGAGGCGCTTCTCGGTGGCTACATCCAGGGCACTGGTGGCCTCATCAAGCACCACAAACCGCGGGGAGTTCAGCAGCAGCCGTGCAAAAGCCAGGCGTTGCTGCTCCCCAAGGGAGAGCAGCCGCTGCCAATCCTGCTTGATATCGAAATCGGGATAGCGCTGCACCAACTCCAGCAAACACACCTCCTCAAGCACGCTGCGTAGGTGCTCATCGGTGAAGCGGCTGGGGTTCTGGGGATAGCAGAGCTGCTCGCGCAGGCTGCCCAGAATCATGTAAGGCTTCTGGGGAATGAACAGCAGCTCCAGGAGCGGCGGCCGCTCCACCTCGCCAGCGGCGGGGGGCCAGAGGCCGCTCACCATGCGCAGAAGCGACGTCTTGCCACAGCCACTTGGACCCACCACCAGCACCCGCTGATTGAAGCCCACCTCCAGGCTCAGATCCCGGATCAGCAGGCGATCGCTCTGGGGGGGCACCAGATCCACATGGCTCAGCAAAATCGAGGCCCCAGCCCGTTCCCGCGAGCTAGACGCCTGTTCAGCGCTGTTGATCGCCTCCACCTTGCCCTGGAACCCTTCCAGTCGGCTGATGGAAGCGGAGAAGGCTGCCAGGCGATCAATGTTGTTCACGATGTAACTCACCGAAAACAACACCTGACTGAAGGCAATGCTCGCCTGTCCAAACACCCCGAAGTCAACCTGCTTGGCGAAATAGATCGGGGCAATTACCAGCCAGGGTAGGAAGCGCGAGAAGTAGTCGTAGGAGCGCTGGATCACACTGATCAGCGCCTCCCAGACAATCAACTTGTTGTAGTTGCGAATGGCGCCGCCCAGGCGCCGCTCGGCCTCCCGAGACTCCTGCTCTTCCCCCCGGTAAAAGGCAATCGATTCGGCGTTGTCGCGGATATGTACCAGGCCGTAACGGAAATCGGCTTCCAGACGCAGCTGGTCGTAGTTGAGGGCCACCAGCTTGCGGCTGGCAAAGATGATCACGGCCGTGCCCGCCACCGAGTACACCAGGAGCCAAAGGGCCAGCTTGGTACTGATGGTCCAGAGCACCACGATGAAGCTCACAAAGGTGAGCAGCGCCGAGACAATCTCAACGGTGACGCTCAGGCTGGTAGTGGTGAAACTAGCCGCATCCTGGGAAATCCGCTGATCTGGGTTATCGATCTCTTCTGCCGTTTCATCATTGGGGTTGAGAACGTAGTAGGCCCGATTAGAGAGGTAGCGGGTCAACAAACGGCCGCTCAACCACTCACGCCAGAGCAGGCCCAGGCGGGGAATCAGATAACTCTGCAGGGCCCTGATCGGCAGCGCCAGCACCAGGCAGAAGGCATAGATCGCCACCACCTGCCAAAACTGATCAGCCTGGTAGGCCACCAGGGTGTTATCAACATTGCGGGCCACATAGCTGATGCCCACGTTGATGCCATTGATCACCAGGATCAGCAGCGTGATCACCCCCATCAACAGCCAGGGCAACCAGCGCCCCTGGCGCAATTTGCTGCGCAGAGCCACAAAGCAGCCGATGCCAGCGGCGAACAGCGCCATCAGCACCGCCCCCAGCGGACTGCGCCAGATGGCGGCCACCTGCTGGGGCACTCCGGGCAGGAAGCGGCCCTGCAGCTCGGGGATCAGGGCACCGGACAGGGCCACAACGCCGGTGAGCAGCAACAGCGTGCTGCCCACAACCACCGCCAACAGGGAACCGATCAACAGCAGGAACTGCCAGGCGCGGGTTTCCTCAAGCGGCAGGAAGTAGGGCTGGGCCAGGCGCTGCAGCTTGCCAAGCTGGCTGCGGAAGGCCGACAGGGGGCTCATGACGGTGGGCAAGTGCCGCCATTCTCACCGCTGCCGGGAATAACGGAGAACAGGCGACCCGTTAACCGGGTGGCCAGGCCAACGCACGGCCGCCGATCACGTGGACGTGCAGGTGAAAGACGGTCTGGCCGGCTTCGGCGCCGCTGTTGATCACGGTGCGGAACCCTGTGAGCCCCTCCTGACGAGCCACCTGGGCGGCCACCAGGAGCAGATGGCCCAGCAACTCGGCGTGCTGTGGCTCGGCTTCCGCCAGGTTCACGATGGGCTGCCGGGGGATCACCAGGATGTGCACCGGGGCCTGGGGCTGCACATCCCGGAAGGCCAGGCAGCGCTCATCGGCAAACACCTGATCACAGGGGATCTCTCCCCGCAGGATGCGGCCAAAGATCGTGTCGTTGACGGGCTCAGCCATGGCCAGCGGCGGCGGTTGAAAGCGGGCGGACGCAACAGGGGTGGAACAACACCTCTGGTTTGTCCTGATGGCTGATGTTGGCACGATGCAGCGGCGGGGCCCTGCTGGGGCTGGAGGCCGTGGAGGTGTCCGTGGAGGTGGACATCGCCCCAGGGCTGCCTGGGCTGCTGATGGTGGGTCTGGCTGACGCGGCCGTGCAGGAATCACGCGAGCGGGTGCGGGCCGCGGTGCGCAACAGCGGGCTGCGCATGCCTCTCACCCGGGTGATCGTGAATCTGGCTCCGGCCGACCTGCGCAAAGAAGGGCCGGCCTTCGATCTGCCGATCGCCCTGGCGGTGCTGGTGGCCAGCGGCCAACTGGCGCCACCCCTGCTGGAGGGAATCTGGGCCGCGGGCGAGCTGGGCCTGGATGGCAGCCTGCGGCCGGTACGCGGCGCCGTGGCCCTGGCCATCGCGGCCCGGCGGGCCGGTGCGCGAGCCCTGGTGATCCCGCAGGCCAACGCCACCGAAACAGCCCTGGTGGAGGGGCTGCGGGTGTGGGCCGCCGCCGATCTGCCGCAGGTGCTGGCACTGCTGGCCAACCCCGCCCTGGCGAGCCGAACCGCGCTGGCCTGCCCCGCCACCCCGGCCCCTGCCGACGGGCCAGACCTGGCCGAGGTGCACGGGCAGCTGCATGGTCGCCGAGCCCTGGAGATCGCCGCGGCCGGGGGCCATCACCTGCTGCTGGTGGGTCCCCCCGGGAGCGGCAAAACCATGCTGGCGCGCCGGCTACCGACGCTGCTGCCACCCCTGGAGCGCGACGAAGCCCTGGAACTCAGCCAGCTCTATTCCGTGGCCGGTCTGCTGAGCCAGGGCCTCGGCCTGCTGCAGCAGCGGCCGTTTCGTGCCCCGCACCATGGCTGCTCCAGTGCGGCCCTCGTGGGCGGCGGCAGCATTCCCAGACCGGGCGAACTGGCCCTCGCCCACCGCGGCGTGCTGTTTCTGGATGAGCTGGCGGAATTCCGGCGGGACGTGTTGAACCAGCTGCGCCAGCCCCTGGAGGAGGGGGAGGTGTGGGTGAGTCGCGCCAGGCAGCGGGTGCGCTTTCCCTGCGAGATTGCCCTGGTGGCAGCCACCAATCCCTGCCCCTGCGGCTGGTTTGGCGATCCCTTGCGGCCCTGCCGCTGCGGCACCGGCCTGCGGGAGCGCTACTGGGGCAAGTTGGCCGGTCCACTGATGGATCGCATTGATCTGCAGGTGGTGGTGCGCCGACTGGACGCAGCGGACCTGGGCCGCCGCTACCGCCCGGACAGCCACCAGACCGCACCGGAATCCAGTGCGGTGGTGGCAGGCCGGGTCGCTGCTGCCCGCACACGCATGGGCCAACGCAACCCCAGTGGCATTGCCAACAGCCGCCTCAGCGGCCAGCAACTCCGCCAGCACGGCCAGTTCGAACCCCTGGCGCTGGAGCTGTGGCAGCAGGCCATGGAGCAGCGCGGCCTGAGCGCCCGATCCTGCGAGCGGGTGCTGCGGGTTGCCCGCACCATCGCCGACCTCAGCGGCGACCCCCGGGTCGGCCCCGGTGCCGTGGCCGAGGCCTTGAACTACCGCAGCTTTGATCAGGGTCGCGAGCCCGGCTGAGCTGGGGGTGGGCGATCAACCCTTGTGGGGATGATCGCGGTAGGGCTGAACACCCACGTTCGGAGGCCTCTGCAGGCGTTCCTCCCGCGGGTTGCCAAAGGCATGGGCCACGCTTGTTCCGAACCAGCTGTTGAGTGCAGCCATGAGCTTGTCCACGGGAGCCTCCGAGGTGATCAGTCCCATGATTGACCTGCCCACAACAAAGCGGGAACCGGTAGAAACACCGATTCCCGCTTTGGCTGGTGAGCTGTGGAAATCCAGCCACCCGAAAGGAGGCGAGCCCGCCTCAGAGGGGGCTCGACACAGCTGAGCAATCAGCGGCGGCGGCGGCGCTGCTGGGCCTTGCGCTTGTACTTCTCGGTGGGGGTTTCGTGGTGACGCAGGCGCTTGAGGTCAGCGAAAATACCGGCCTTGGACACCTGACGCTTGAAGCGGCGCAGCGCCGATTCGATGCCTTCGTTTTCGCCGACGGTGACCTGGGTCATGTACCGCTCAATGGAATCTGCAGTTGGACGATGGTAGCAACTGCCCCGCCGAGGTCAGGAACTGGGCAGGGTCGGGGCGGGAGGGACAGGCTGAGCGGGCTGAGGCGCCACAGGAGCCGTGGGAGCCGCAGGAGCGGCGATGGGGGTGCCCTCCGGCCAGCCATCCCGGTAGATGTACACGTGCCCCAGAGCCCGACCACCGAACTGACGCCGCATCAGCTTCCAGCCCGGCTCGGGCACCAGCAGCAGGAACCCGCCGGCCTGTCCACCCGTGCGGGCCACCACCATTTCCGGACCGACACCGGCTTTGGTAGGCAGGGCCAGCAGCACGTTGTCGCCGCCCTGACGCACCACGCTGAGGCGATACACCGTAGCCAGATCGGAGCCACCAACCCGCACCGAGTAGCCGTTGGCATCGATGAAACGGTTGCAGATGCCGGTGAAATCAAAGGTGGCGAGCAACGGATTCACCACGGCCGGGCTCGAACCCTGGACCTCGAAACAGGGACGGGCTGCACTGCGCTGCTCATAGATGTTGAGCTGGGCCCGGCTGCCATCCCCGATCGGCGCCGCCACGATCACAAAGCGGTTCTGCTCCACCTCCGCGGCATTGAACAGGGCCTGCGCCCGAGCGGGCACCTGTGGCCCCATCAGGACAGTGCAGGCCAGGACGCCGGCAGAGGCCAAGCCGCTGGCGGAGAGCAGCGAAACCAGGGAACGAGCCGGCGTCTTCACAGCGGAACGGAGGGCAGTGGGGGGATCGTAGAAGTGCTGGCCACGATCGCCATGGGGTTCAGGCCGGCTTGTTGATGCGGATGGCCACGAGCAGGCTGAGCAGGGTTCCAGGCAAGGCCAGGCCGAGGATCAGGCGGGTGGTGGCCACGCCCAAGTCGGGGTCGCCATAGGCCAGCTCGAACACGGAGCCGGTGGCAGCGATCCCCAGGATGCAGGCCAGGGCGAGGAACAGGCCCGCCAGGGGTTTCATGGGCATGGGTTCAGAGCTCCTGAATCAGGAGACGGGGCGCACATCGGCGTGATTAAAGCCCTTCTCGTTCAGGCCCTCCTGCAGCTTGGCCTCGTCGGTGACGCGATCCACGAACAGCACCCCGTTGAGGTGATCCATCTCGTGCTGGATGCAGCGGGCCATCAGGCCGTCGGCCTTGAGTTTCTTGGGGCGCCCCATCGCATCGCGGTAACTCACCTCCACCACGCTGGGCCGCACCACATCCAGGTACACCCCGGGGATGCTGAGGCAGCCCTCCTCATAGGTGCAGATCGTGCCGCCCACCCCCGTGATCTCAGGGTTGATCAGCACCAGCGGCGGGCTGCTGGGGTCCTCCAGTTCCAGGTCAATCACCAACAACTGCTGATGCACACCGATCTGAGGGGCCGCCAACCCGATCCCGCGGGCGGCGTACATGCTCACCAGCATGTCCCGGGCGAGGTCTCGCACGGCGTCATCCACCTTGCTGATACGCCGTGCCGGCGTGCGCAGCACCTCATCGCCCAGCTGGTGAATGTCGTAGGGAGGGTTGTCCACCGGCTCCTTGGACACCTGCAGGCGCCCCGACAGCTCTGCGGAGCGCGCCAACCTGGCGAAGCTGCTGGCCAAGGCGTGTCCTCACTGACGCTTTGTTAAGGGCGATTCTAGGAGCTGCCCAATGGAGCAATCGGTGATCCAGTCCCCAGGCGCCCTGCCTGCAGCGGTGGTGGTGGGCCAGACCCCAAGCCTGCGGGAACCCCAGCTGCTGGATGGGGTGCTCCATTGGCTGGAACAACGGCCCCACGAGAAAGGCCGCACCACCCTGGTGCGGCGGACCAGCCCCGACCAGGCACCCGAGGAACTCACCCCTGGCGCATGGAACCTGCGCAGCCGGGTGCACGACTACGGCGGTGGCGCCTGTGCCCTGGGCCACCGTGCCAATGGCCAGCCCGTGGCGGTGTTCTGCCACGACGGTGACCGCAGCCTGTGGTTGCTGGACCTGGAGGGCCGCGACCCACAGCCGCGGCGCTTGAGCCCGCCGGGGGCCTACGGCGGTGGGCTGATCGATCCAGGCCGCGACCGCTGGATCGGCGTGCTGGAAACCGGCGGTCGCGATCAGCTGGTGGCCATTCCGCTCGAGGGCGGTGCCCCCCAGCTGCTGCTGGCAGCAGCTGATTTCTGCGGCTACCCGGCCTTGAGCCCCTCGGGCGCATGCCTGGCCTGGGTGGAGTGGCAGCAACCCTTCATGCCCTGGGATCGCAGCCAGCTGCGCCTGGGGCGCTTCGAGGCGGGTGGGTTGATCAGCGAACAGCGCCTGGTGGCGGGCTCCGATGGCGGCGACGACCGCGGCGTGTCGGTGTTTCAGCCCCTGTGGGCGGGCCACCACCTCGTAGTGGCCAACGATCGCCATGGCTTCTGGAACCTGGAGCGGCTGAACAACGCCGACCACCTGGCCGCAGAGGCCCCGGTGACCTGGCAACCGCTCCTGCCCATGCAGGCGGACTTCGCCATGCCCCAGTGGGTGTTCGGCATGAGCACCCAGGCCTGGGACGGCGAACAGCTGCTGGCCACGGCCTGCCTCCAGGGCCGCTGGCAACTGGGCCGGGTGGAGGAGCTGGCCGACGGCGACACGGCCGGGAGCGGACAGCCCTGCCGCTGGCAACCCCTGGACATTCCCTTCGACGACCTGGCGGGCCTCTGCGCGGCAGAGGGGCGACTGGCCTGCATCGCCAGCAATGCCACAACCCCGCCAGGCCTGCTGGAACTGAACCTGCGCACCAGCCGCTGGCATCACACACCTGCCGCGCCCTGTCCGCTGGCGGCCGAGGCCATCAGCGTGCCGGAGGAGCTGTGGTTCCAGGGCTACGGCGACCGCCCCACCCACGCCTGGTACTACCCCCCCAGCGGCGGCGGCCACAGCAGTTCGCCCCTGCTGGTGAAAGGCCACAGCGGCCCCACCGGCATGGCGCGCACGGGCCTGAGCCTGGGCATCCAGTACTGGACCTCGCGGGGCTGGGGGGTGGTGGATGTGAACTACGGCGGATCCACCGGCTTCGGCCGCGCCTACCGCGAACGACTCGATGGGCAGTGGGGCGTGGTGGACGTGGCCGATTGCGCCGCTGCTGCACAGGCCGTGGTGGCAGCCGGGAAGGCCTCGCCTGAACGCATCGCCATCGAGGGAGGCAGCGCCGGAGGCTTCACCACCCTGGCGGCCCTCTGTTTCACGGATGTGTTCCGGGCTGGAGGATGCCGCTACGGCGTTGCGGATCTCAGCGCCCTGGCCATCGACACCCACCGTTTTGAGGCCCGCTACCTCGACGGGCTGGTGGGGCCCTGGCCCGTAGCGAAGACCACCTATGAGGCGCGCTCGCCGCTGCAGCATGCCGACCGCATCCGCTGTCCGGTGATTTTTTTCCAGGGCCTCGACGACCAAGTGGTGCCAGCGGAACAAACCGAGCGGATGGCTCTTGCCCTCCAGGCCAACGCCATCCCGGTGGAGGTGCACCTGTTCCCGGATGAGGGCCACGGCTTCCGCAACAGCGACACCCAGATCCGCGTCCTGGAGGCCACAGAGGCCTTCTTCCGCCGGCATTTCCACCTGTGATCTCGAATTTGGAGGGTGAACTGCTGCCCGGGCTGGGCTGGCTGGCCCTGGCCATGGCCAGCCTCAGCCTGATCCTCACGGTGGGGCGCGCTCTTGGTGCCCGACTGCAACTGCGCCTGTGGGGCATCCCCGAAGCTCTGCTGGCCGGGCTGCTAGGCCTGCTGCTGGCCCCAGGGGGACCCCTGCCGCTGCTGCCCCACCAGGTGCTGGAGCTCTGGGCCGATCTCCCCCTGGTGCTGCTCACCCTGGTGTTCGGCTCCCTGCTGCTGGGCAAACCGCTGCCAAAGCTGCAGGGGCTGTGGCGTCCCGTTTCGGGACAGGTATCGCTGGCCCTGGTGCTGGCCTTCGGCCAGTACGTGGTGGCCGGCCTGGCGGTGCTGCTGGTGCTGCAGCCCTGGCTGGGGGTGAGCCCGATCATGGCCTGCCTGATTGAAGTGGCCTACGAGGGCGGCCATGGCTCCGCCGCGGCCATGGGTCCGAGCTATGCCGCCCTGGGCTTTCCCGGTGGCCAGGCCCTGGGCCTGGCCATGGCCACGGTGGGGCTGCTCTCCTCCACCCTGGTGGGGGGCCTGCTGGTGGTGCTGGGGCGCAGCCGCCGCTGGCGCCTGGCTGATGCCGCTGCCAGCGGCGAGACCAGCACGACAACCCAGATGGGAGCAGGCGCGCCAACGGCCGCGAGCGCCCAGCCCGCCGGACCAGGCACCTGGGCGGTGAACCTGGCCCTGGCAGGTGTGGCGGTGTTGGTGGGCGTGGCTCTGCTGGCCGCCCTGCGCTGGCTGACTGCAGGCCTGGGGGATGGCGTGGCCACCGTGGTGGACTCCCTGCCGGTGTTCCCCCTGGCGATCGTGGGCTCGCTGCTGGTGCGCCTGGTGTTGGAGCGCAGCGGCAACGCCCACTGGGCCTCCGCTCCGGTGCAGGGCCAGATCGGCACGCTGTCGGCAGATCTGCTGATCACCGCCGCCACCGCTGGGCTGGATCTGGGCCTGCTGCGGGCCGATTGGCTGCCACTCACAGTGCTGGCCCTCAGCGGCCTGGCCTGGAATCTGGGGGTCACCCTGGTGCTGGCCCCCCGACTGCTGCCGGCGGACTGGTTTGAGCGGGCGGTGATCGAGTTCGGGCAGGCCACCGGGGTGGCAGCCAGCGGCCTGCTGCTGCTGCGCATGGCCGACCCCGAGGACCGCAGCGATGCCCTGCCGGCCTTCTCGATCAAACAGCTGCTGCTCCAACCGTTCCTGGCCGGGGGCGTGGTCACCGTGGTAGCCCCCCTGGCGATTGCGGACTGGGGGTTACCGATCTGGACGGGCTTCTGCTTTGGCCTGGTGGTGCTGTTCGCCAGCACCGGGCTGCTGCTGGCTCGCCTTAAACCTGAGGCGACCTAGCCGCACTGGCCGCCCCCGCCCCGTAACACAAGGTGCGGAACTGGTCATGTACTGCGGCCATCTGCTCCGAACTCAGCAGCGGGGGCTCACCCAGCTGCAGCGCCTGCAGATACATCTGGGCCAGCGTTTCCACCTCGATGGCGATCCGCAGGGCCTGATCAAGGCTGCTCCCCAGGGCCACCTGGCCGTGCTGAGCCAGCAGGCAGGCCAGGCGATCCTGCAGGGCCTCCACCGCCAGGCCCGAGAGCTCCGCCGTGCCAAAGGTGGCGTAGGGGGCGCAGCGGATGTCATCGCCCCCGGCGACGGCCGTCATGTAGTGGAAGGGGGGGATGCCACGGCCATGGCAGGCCAGCGCCGTGGCCTGGATGGAATGGCAATGCAGCACCGCCTGGATCTCCGGGCGGCAGCGCAGGATGTCGGCGTGGAGCTGCCACTCCGACGACGGCCGCCGCGGGCCACTGTGGTGTCCCGCGCCATCCATCGCCACCAGATCCTCGGGCTGCATCTGCTCGTAGGGCAGGGAGGTGGGGGTGATCAGAAACCCCCCGGGAATGCGGGCCGAGAGGTTGCCGGAGGTGCCCTGGTTAATGCCCGAGGCATTCATGCGCCGGGCCACCGCCACCATCTGCACACGCAGCGCTTGCTCAGTCATCGCCGTACAGGCCCTGGAGGCCCTGCTCGCTGGCGGCTGCAACGCCCCGCTCGGTGATCAGGGCCGTCACCAGACGGGCCGGGGTCACATCGAAGGCGGGGTTGAACCCATCACTGCCATCAGGGGTGAGCTGCACGCTGGCGATCTCCCCGGCAGCAGGCCCGCTGGCGATACGGCCCTGGATGTGGGTCACCTCGGCAGCACTGCGGGCTTCGATCGGGATCTCAGCCACGCCATCGGCGATGGTCCAGTCGATCGTGGAGGCGGGCAGGGCCACATAGAAGGGCACGCCGTTGTCGTGGGCGGCCAGGGCCTTGAGGTAAGTGCCGATCTTGTTGCACACGTCGCCGCTGCGGGTGGTGCGGTCGGTGCCCACGATCACCGCATCCACCTGGCCGTGCTGCATCAGGTGGCCGCCGGCGTTGTCCACGATCACGGTGTGGGGCACGCCTTCGCGGCCCAGCTCATAGGCCGTGAGCGAGGCACCCTGGTTGCGGGGGCGCGTTTCATCCACCCACACATGGATGTTCAGCCCGGCGCGGTGGGCCTTGTAGATCGGCGCCAGGGCCGTGCCCCAGTCCACCGTGGCCAGCCAGCCGGCGTTGCAGTGGGTGAGCACCTGGAAGGGCTCACTCTGTCGCTCGGGGGGCCGGGCCGCCGCCAGCTGCTGGAAGATCGCCAGGCCGTGCTCGCCGATGGCCTCGCACATGGCCACGTCCTCATCGGCGATCGCCGCGGCCTCCAGCCTGGCCGCCTCGGCCCGCTCGGCCGGCGGCAGCGGCTCCACCTTGGCGCGCACCCGCTCCAGGGCCCAGCGCAGGTTGATCGCGGTGGGCCGGGTGGCATTGAGCAGCTCGAAGGACGCCGCCAGGGAGGCATCGCTGTCATCGGCCTGCAGGGCCAACATCAGCCCGTAGGCGCCGGTGACGCCGATCAGCGGCGCGCCCCGCACCACCATCGTGCGAATCGCCTCGGCGGCCTCCTCACAGCTGCGCAGGGTGCGCGTTGTGAACTGGTGGGGCAGCCGGGTCTGGTCGATCACGCCTACCGAACGGCCATCGGGCTCCAGCCAGATCGTGCGCCAGGCCTTGCCGTCGATGTTCATGGCTACGGGTGGAAACCGGATCTGCCGTTGATCATCCCTGGAGGAGGGGCCTGCAAGCCGCCTGGCTGGGATCGAGACCATCGGGGAATGGACTGCCAGAGATTCTGTACAGCCTGTACAGATTTCGAGAGTGTGCAGCGGGCACCACAGCGCCCCCTGCCGCCCACTCAGATCGGCCGGTAGCCGAACCAATCGGGCACCTGGCTCTGGCTGAGACCCTCGGGGTGGGGCTCCAGCTGCACATGCCAGCGCTCACCGCCCAACAGTTCCAGCTGCTCAATCGCCAGGCAATCGTCCACGGCACACAGATCGTCCTTGTGCTGCTGCAAGGCCCCACGCAGCCACTGCCGCTTGGCCGCCGCCTTGGCCGCCTGCGGGGATCGGGCCACCACCAGGCCGAAGTGGTGCAGCTCGGCCAGGGAATCGGGACGGTAGGCGCCCAGGTTCACGAACCACAGCCGCTCGGGCCGGGGCGCGGCAGGCTCGCTCCCGAGGCGCACCGCCCAGCCATCCACCGCCCGCACCGCCATGTAGGCATCCAGGTGCAGGCCCTCGCGCCTCCCGAACCACTGGCGCCGCAGCTCCGGCAGGGTGTCGTCGATGCTGCAGCCGGCCACGAAGCGCACATCGTGCAGCTCGATGGTGCTCTGGGCCGTGCGGCCGCCCAGCACCACCAGAAACAAGCTTGCGTTGGCGCTGGAGCTGGTCAAGGTGAGCGCAGGGCGAAAGGGCAATCAAGGCCATGGTGACCGCAGTGGACGTGGTGGTGGTGGGCGCCGGCCTCTCGGGGCTGGTGACGGCGAGGCGGCTGCAACAGGAGGGCCTGCGCGTGCGGGTTCTGGAAGCCCGCGAGCGGGTAGGGGGGCGCATGCTCAGCCACAGCCTCCAGAACGGTGGCGTTGTGGATCTGGGCGGCCAGTGGGGTGGAGCCAGCCACCACCGCTTCGCGGCCTTGCTCGGCGAGCTGGCCCTTGACACCTACCCGAGCCACTACGACGGCGACGGCGTCCTGCACTGGCAGGGGCGAGCCCGGCAGGCCCCCCTGGCCCATGGCTTTGGGGAGAGCCTGCTGTTCTTTGAGCCGCAGCAGCTCGATCTGCCCGCAGCCGAGCTAGCCGCCACCCTGGAGCTCCAGCAGGCCTTTGCCCAGCTGGTGGCCCAGGTGGACCCGCGGCAACCGTGGCGCACCGCCGACGCCGAGCGGCTGGATCGGCTCAGCGTTGCCCAATGGGCGGCGGAACGGAGCAGCCACAAGCTGGCGCGGCTGCCGCTCGCGTGGCTGTGCCGGGTGGGAGGCTCCGGCGGCTTTGAACCCTGGGAAGCCTCGATCCTGCATCTGGCCTGGAGCCAGGCGGTGGCGCCCCAGGCCGAGAGCCCCGAAGCCTGGCTGGTGCGGGGCGGGGCGGGCCAGGTGCCGCCGCTGCTGGTTGAGGCCCTACAGGCCGGCGATCCGGATTGTGTGCAGCTGGGGCAGGCGGTCGTGGCGATCCGCCAGAACGGGGGCGGCGTCACCGTCGTCACCGCTGGCGGCGCCGCCTACCAGGCCCGGGCGGCGGTTGTGGCGGTGCCACCCCAGCTGCGCCTGGCCATCCACCTGGACCCACCCCTGCCAGCCGCCCACCGGGCCCTGCTGCAGCGCTCACCGATGGGCACCATGACCAAAGTGCTGGCCGTGTACGCCCGCCCCTTCTGGCGCGAGCAGGGCCTCAATGGCCTGGGTATCGGCGATCGACCGGCCCTGGAACTCACCGCCGACAGCAGCCCTCCAGAGGGGCAGCCAGCGGTCTTGGCCAGCTTTCTGGCCGGCGAGCGGGCCCTGCGCGTGGGGGCGCTGCCGGCACAGGAGCGCCAGCAACGGATCCTGGACGACTTGGTGGCCTACTGGGGACCCGAAGCCGCCACCCCCCTGGAAGTGATCGAGCAGCCCTGGAACGCCGAACCCTGGAGCGGCGGGGCGTTCACCAGCTTTGTGACCCCCGGCACCTGGACCAGCCACGCCCGCCTGGCGGCCGGCGACCAGGGTGGACCCGGCCCAGCGACCCATGGCCGGGTGCACTGGGCCGGCACCGAGATGTCACCGCGCTGGCCGGGCTACTTCGAAGGCGCGATCGAGGCCGGCGAGCGGGCTGCCGCCGCGGTGCAGCAGCGATGACCTACATCCACGGCACCAGCCCGCGCGAGCAGCAGCGACTGATCGACCAGGCCGAGCGGTTCGATGGGCTGCTGGCCGCCAACCTGGAGCTGCACCCCGGCGAGCGGCTCCTCGAAATCGGCTGTGGCGTGGGGGCCGTGCTGGCTGGCATCGCCAGGGCCCATCCCGAGGCACAACTCTGCGGCATCGACATCAGCCCCGAGCAAATCGATGGGGCCCGGCAGCACCTGGCAGGCCAAGAGCTGGCTGGCATCGACCTGGTGGTGGGGAATGGCGCCGCCCTGCCCTGGCCCGACGGCCACATGGACCGGGTGCGGCTGGTGTGGGTGATCGAGCACCTAGCCGATCCGCAGCCGGTGCTGGCCGAAGCGCTGCGGGTGCTGCGGCCCGGTGGCAGCATCCACCTCACCGAAACCGACTACAGCTCCTTGCGGGTCGTGCCGGCCGACACAGCGATCGAAGCGCTGCTGGCGGCGTTTGTGACCCACTTCAATCGCCACGGCAATGCCCATGCTGGCCCCCAGCTGGGCCCGCTGCTGGAGCAAGCGGGTTTCACCGGCGTCGCCGTCACGATGGTGGGGATTCACCACTGGTGTCGTGGGCAGCGCCTGCAGCTGCAGGCGTTCTGCAGCTACCTGCTGGGATTCATCACCCCGGAACTGGCGGCACTGGAGAGCGCCGCCGGCACAGCCGCCGAGGCCGCGCTGATCCACAGCGGCCACGACCGCTTGGCCCAGCTGGCCGAGCGCCCAGGCGCCGCCATCAGCCTCAGTATCTACCAGGCACGAGCCCAGAAGCCGCAGGCTGGCCGCCCAAACCACGGCCAATAGCGAGCGACAACAACGCCCTGAGCGCAGCATGGTGGTACTGACTTGCGCGAGCTGGCCCCTGTGTCTTTCGTCCCCTCGATCACCCTGGCGAGCGGCGCCGTCATGCCCGCCCTGGGACTGGGCACCTGGAAGGCCGCCACCGGTGAGGTAGGGGCGGCGGTGCGTACCGCTCTCGAACTGGGCTACCGCCACATCGACTGCGCCTCGATCTACGGCAACGAGGCCGAGGTGGGCGCCGCCCTGGCAGCCGCGCAGGCCAGCGGGCTCGTGACCCGGGAAGCGCTGTGGATCACCTCCAAACTCTGGAACGACTGCCACGCCCCAGAGCAGGTACGACCGGCCCTGGAGCAGACCCTCTCCGACCTGCAGCTGGAGCAGCTGGATCTGTACCTGATCCACTGGCCAGTGGCACACCGCCATGGCGTCCTGATGCCCAGCAGCGCAGCCGACCAGATCGCGCTGGAACAACTGCCCCTGAGCGCCACCTGGGCCGCCATGGAAGCCCTGGTGGAGGCGGGCCTGGTGCGCCAGATCGGAGTGTCCAACTGCAGCGCCAGCACACTCGAGGGCCTCTTGCCCAGCTGCCGCATCAAGCCGGCGATGAACCAGGTGGAACGCCACCCCTGGCTGCAGCAAAACGCCTTGCTGGAGTTCTGCCGCCGCCAGGGCATCGCCATCACGGCCTACTCGCCCCTGGGCTCACCGGCAGCAGGCGGTCCCACACCGCTGCTGAGCGAACCCGTGATCCGCCAGATCGCCGCGGCTCAGGGAGCCAGCCCCGCCCAGGTGCTGCTGGCCTGGGGCATCGCCACAGGCACGGCGGTGATTCCCAAGTCGGTGCAGCGCGAGCGGCTGGCCGCGAACCTGGCCGCGGCCCAGCTGCGCCTCACCCCGCCCGAGCTAGCCCAGATCGCCGCCCTGGATCGGCAGCACCGCTTTGGCGATGGCAGCATCTGGGAGCTGCCGGGTGGGCCCTACAACCGCGAGACCCTATGGGACGAACCCGGCTGAGTCCCCTGCCACGCTGCTCCAGGAGGATGGCGGCACCAACCGAGGGGTGATGGATTTCTTCCAGCGGCAGTGGAGCTCCTACCGAGCGGTGGTGGAGCACGACCTGATGGAACATCGGGCCGTGGCCAGCGCCACAGCCACGGCCCTCGATTCCTGGCTAGCAGCTCGCCCCGCTGACGCCGCCGCCCCGCGGCTGGTGGACCTGGGCTGCGGCGACCTGGCCCTGCTGGCACCCCTGCTGCAGCGACTGCCCCTGGGCTCTTACACCGGCCTCGATCAGGCGGCGGTGGTGCTGCCGATGGCGCAGCAGGCCCTGGGGAGTGTCCCCTACGCCACCCACTGGCTGGAGGGCGATCTGCTGGCCTGGGCCCAGGGCCATCTCGATCGCGGCAGTGGAGGCGGCGCTGCACCGCCAACCACCGACATCCTGCATTCGGCCTTTGCGATCCACCACCTGGACGATCCCGCCAAGCTGACATTTCTGCAGGCGGCGCGAACGCGCATGAGCCCCGGCGCCCTGTTCATCTGGGTCGATGTGTTTCGCGAACCCGGGGAGAGCCGGGAGGCCTACGTGGCGCGATACACCCAGCGCATCCAGCAGGGCTGGCCCCAGCTCACGGCCGAGCAGCAAGAGCACGTGATCAGCCATCTGAGCCGCTTCGACATCCCCGCGGACCGCGCCGCCATCGCCGCGGCTGCAGAAGCGGCCGGTTGGCGCTGGCACTGGGCCTGGCAGGGAGCCCACCAGGCCGAGGCCATGGCCGTGCTGCAGGCAGCCTGAGGGAACGCTTGGCGCCTCAGCTGTGCTCCCGCAGGAACTGAATGCTGCCCTGGAGCTCCTCGGCAAACCGATCGATTTCCTCAGGGGTGGTGGTGAAGCTGAGGCTGGCCCGGGCTGACGCACTCAGGCCGTAGTGGCGGTGCAGGGGCTGGGTGCAGTGGTGACCACTGCGGATGCAGATGCCGGCTGAATCGAGCAGGGCCGCGATGTCGTTGGCATGCACACCCTCCACATGGAAGGCCGCCAGGGCACCGCGATCCGGTTGCTGGTGGGGGGTTGGGCCCAAGATCTGCAGACCATCCATCGCCTGAAGGCGCTCAAACAGCTGGCGGGTGAGCTGCTGCTCCCAGGCATGAATGCGATCCACACCAATCGCCGCGAGGTAGTCCAGGGCCGCCCCCATGCCGATGGCCTCACCGATGGCCGGGGTGCCGGCCTCGAACTTGTGGGGCAAACCCGCCCAGGTGCTGTGGTCCAGGTAGACGTCCTGGATCATTTCGCCACCACCCAGGAAGGGCGGCATCGCCTCCAGCAGCGTTTCCCGGCCCCACAGGAAACCCATGCCCGTGGGACCGCAGAGTTTGTGGGAACTTCCCACCAGGAAATCGGCGCCCAGCTGGGCCACATCAATCGGCAAGTGGGGCAGGCTCTGGCAGGCATCCACCAGCAACAGCGCCCCGGCCCCGTGGGCCAGGGCGGCAATCGCCGCGATCGGGTTGAGACAGCCGAGCGTGTTGCTCACCTGCACCAGGCTCACCAACTTGGTGCGCTCATTCAGCTTGCTGCGCAGATCTTCAAGGTCGAGCTCACCGGACGGGGTGAGGCCTGCATGGCGCAACACGCAACCCGTGCGGGCCGCCAACAGCTGCCAGGGCACCAGGTTGCTGTGGTGCTCCATCACCGTGAGCAGCACCTCATCACCCGCCTGGAGGTTGACCTCCCCCCAGCTGCGGGCCACGAGATTGATCGCCTCGCTGGCGTTGCGCGTGAACACGATCTCATTGGCCGAGGCCGCTCCCACGAAGGCAGCCGTCTTGGCCCGGGCTCCCTCAAACCCCTCGGTGGCCCGAGCACTCAGCTGATGGGCACCACGGTGCACGTTGGCGTTGTCATGGTCGTAGTAGTGCTGCAGCGCCTCGAGCACCTGCCGCGGCTTCTGACTGGTGGCGGCGTGATCGAGGTAGATCAGGGGCTGCCCCAGGCAGGCGGTCTGGGCCAGCAGGGGGAAATCTGGACGGGTGAGCACCGCCAGGTTGGGGGCTTCCGCCAACTCCAGGGCAGGGCGCAGCTCATGGGCGGGCACGGTGCTGGTCATGCCGAGGCGAGGAGATGTTCGAAGCGGCACCACTGGCGGGCGGCACCGGGCAGGTCCCGCAGCACCTCTTCGCAGAAGGCCCGCTTGAGCAGAACTGAAGCCTGATCGGCCGCAATGCCGCGGCTCTGCAGATAGAACAGCTCGTCGGTCTGCAGGCAACTCACGGTGGCTCCGTGGGCGCACTTCACATCGTCGGCCACGATCTCCAGCTCCGGCTTGGTGTCGATGCGGGCGCGATCGGAGAGGAGCAGGGTGCGGCTGAGCTGGGCGGCATTGGTGCGCTGGGCTTCCCTGGGCACACGCACAGCCCCGTTGAACACGCTGCGCCCCTGGCCGGCAGCCACGGCCTTGTGCAGCTGATCGAGCTGCCCTTCCGGGCCGGAAAAGCTGATGTGGCTGTGGGTATCGGCCACCTGACGGTGATCGACCACCTGCAGCCCCCTCAGCGTGGTGGAGGCACTGCCATCCACCTGGCGGATGCGGGGCTCGAAGCGAGCCAGGCCCCAACCCGCAGCCACCGTGGCGAGGGTGACGGAACTCTCCGGCTCCTGCTCGATGGCCAGGTGGGCCAGCAGGGCTGCGTCGTTGCGCCCCAAGGCCACCACGCCGTGATTCAAGCGGGCACCACGACCCAGATGGGCCTCTAACACCAGGCTGGTGAGACCAGCACCACGGGCGCTGGCGAACTGACAGAGCTCGAGCTCGGACTTCTCCTCCAACACCAACAACACCCGCAAAGGCAGGAGGCCCGCCGCCTGCGTGCTCACCAGCTCCAGGTGGATACGGGAGCGACTGGCCACGCGCAGGGCCAACACCTGCTGGGCTGCCGCATGGTTGAGTTCAACAGGCCAGTGGTGCTCGCAAGCCGTGGCCGCCAAGGTGTGGCCAAGGGCCTGGGCAAGCTCGGAATCGCTGAGCGGTGCAAGCCCTGCTGGCAGCGCAACCCCCGCCAAGGGATCGCTGCGGCCATCCAGCACCAGCCGCAGGACACCAGCGGCGGCTGGAGGCAGGTCGGCATCACCCTGAGTGCTGACCAAGGTGGTGTCCAGACCCGCCAGCAGGCTCAGATCAGTGAAGCGCCAGTCCTCCTGACGACTGGAGGGCGCTGGGAGTTCAGCCAGGGCCTCACGGCCCCGCTGTTGCACGGCAGCCAGTCGCCCATCAGCAACGGGCAGACCGTTGAGCCACTGCCGGGTCCAGTCGGCGAGCGCCATGGGAGCCGTGAGGCTGGCCGCCATCAGGCCACCTCCAGGGGCACGGGAACCTGGGCGGCCAGCTCCTGATCCACCCAGTCGTAACCCCGCTCCTCCAGTTCAAGGGCGAGCTCTTTGCCACCCGTACGCAAGATGCGACCCGCCGCCATCACGTGCACATAATCGGGCGTGATGGCATCGAGCAAGCGCTGGTAGTGGGTGATCAGCACCGTGGCGTTATCCGCGTTGGCCAGTTGATTCACGCCTCCCGCCACGATGCGCAGGGCATCGATATCCAGGCCTGAATCCGTTTCATCCAGGATCGCCACAAGAGGCTCGAGGAGAGCCATCTGGAGAATCTCGTTGCGCTTCTTTTCTCCACCGCTGAAGCCCTCATTCACGCTGCGATCGAGAAAGGCCGGATCCATCTGCACCACCTTGAGGCGCTCGCGAACCAGATCTTCGAAGGCAAACGTGTCCAGCTCTTCGGCTCCCTGTTCGGCGCGGCGGGCATTGGTGGCCACGCGCAGGAATTCCAGGTTGCTCACCCCAGGGATCTCCACTGGGTACTGAAACCCCAGGAACACGCCGATGCGGGCCCGCAGCTCAGGGTCAAGAGCCAGCAGATCCTGGCCGCGATAAAACACGGCACCAGCGGTGACGGTGTACGCCGGATGGCCGGCGAGCACTTTGGAGAGGGTGCTCTTCCCGCTGCCATTGCGGCCCATCACGGCATGGATCTCACCGGCGCGCACCGTGAGGTTCACGCCCTTGAGGATCGCCTTGTCCTCAACCCGGGCGTGGAGATCCTTGATCTCAAGCAAAACGGGGGCGTCAGGGCGAATCACAGGTGGGAAATGAAAGGGAAAACGAACCGAGCGGGAGCCAGAAGACGGCGCGGGACCTAGCCCACAGAGCCTTCTAACTTCAGGGCCAGAAGCTTATCGGCCTCAGCGGCAAACTCCATGGGGAGTTGATTGAAAACGTCGCGGCAGAAGCCGCTCACCATCATCGAGACAGCCTCCTCAAAGCCAATGCCACGGCTCTGGAGATAGAACAACTGATCTTCAGAAATGCGGCAGGTGCTCGCCTCGTGCTCGACAGCCGCTTGGGGTTGCTGGGAACGAATGTAGGGATAAGTGTTGGCGGCGGCCTGATCACCGATCAACATCGAATCGCACTGGCTGTAATTCTTCGCGCCCACCGCCTTCGGCCCCATCTGGACCAGGCCGCGATAACTATTGGCAGAATGACCGGCACTGATGCCCTTGCTCACAATCGTGGAGCGGGTGCGCGGACCCACATGGATCATCTTGGTGCCAGTATCCGCCTGCTGCCGATGATTAGTGAGCGCCACGGAATAGAACTCACCCACTGATTCAGCACCTTGCAGTACACAACTGGGATACTTCCAGGTGATCGCGGAGCCGGTTTCCACCTGGGTCCAGCTGATCTTGCTGCGGTCACCGCGGCACTGACCGCGTTTGGTCACAAAGTTGTAGATGCCACCCACACCGTTCTCATCTCCGGCGTACCAATTCTGGACGGTTGAGTACTTAATCGAAGCATCATCGAGAGTCACCAACTCCACCACCGCCGCATGCAGCTGGTTGGTATCGAACATCGGAGCCGTGCACCCCTCCAGATAGCTGACAGACGCCCCCTCTTCAGCCACGATCAGAGTGCGCTCAAACTGACCGGTATCACCGGAGTTAATGCGGAAGTAGGTGGACAGCTCCATCGGGCAGTCCACACCCTTGGGGATGAACACAAAGGATCCGTCGCTGAACACCGCCGAGTTCAACGCCGCAAAGTAATTGTCGTTCATCGGCACCACGGTACCGAGATAACGCTCGATCAGCTCAGGGTGCTCCTTGACCGCCTCACTGATGGAGCAGAAAATCACGCCATGCTCAGCCAGCTTCTCCTTGTAGGTCGTTGCAATCGAAACGCTGTCGAAAACGGCGTCCACGGCAACATTGGAGAGGCGCTTCTGCTCACTCAGAGGAATACCCAGCTTGTCAAAGGTCTCGAGCAGCTTGGGATCCACCTCGTCGAGGCTGGCTTTCTTGTCCTGCTGCTTGGGAGCCGCGTAGTAAATGATGTCCTGATAATCAATCGGCGGGTAGCCCAGGGTTGCCCAGTCGGGTTCCTGCATCTGCAACCACTGCCGATAGGCACGCAGGCGGAACTCCAATAGGAATGCTGGCTCCTGCTTCTTACTGGAGATCAGACGCACCACGTCCTCACTGAGGCCCTTGGCGATCTTTTCGGTTTCGATATCGGTAACAAAGCCGTACTTGTACGGCTGACTCACCAGATCACCAACGGCCTGTGCAGTGCTCATCGGATTCGCCGTCAGCCGGCAGTAAGGGCTTTGACTTCTTCAAGCGTGATGGTCTGCTTCTCACCGCGGAAAGGGTTCTCGTCGGTGAGGAACAACATGCAATGGCACTCCTTGCGCTCACGCATCGGCACACAGGGGCAGTTCCAGAAGGCCTGAGACACCTCAGCCTCCTTGTCCTCGTAATGGCGACAGGGGCAGAGCGCCCCACCCAACTCATCCTTGTGACGAGCCAAGCCCTCCAGCACCACAGCCGTGACCCCGGGATCGCTGCAGAAATACGTGCCGGTCCGCTGGGCGTAGGTCTCAGCAAACTTGCGGATCACCTCAAGGCTGTCGCTGGCTGAAGGGCTGGGGGCGTCAGACATGAGCGCAGGTACGAGGTGAAGGGAACAGCAGGGGCACCTCGGCCAGGAGGCAGCACCTGAGCGAATCGACCATTACGAAACTCCAGGGTTTCGTAAGTCGACCATAGGGCACCCGGCGGCAGGGCTGGGGCGTTGAGGAGCCATTGTGGCGCGTGACTGGCCCAGGCCGCCCACCGTCGCCCCAACCCACTGGTGCAGACCCGTACCTGAATCCCGACGCAACGCCCACCTGAACCCCAGTGGCTGATTTGACATGGCATGGTGTAGGGGTACGGACGTCGCCATGAGCGCCTCCACCCAGGCACCCACCCGCGAAGCCGCGCTCACCCTGATGCTCCGCCAGGGCGAAGTCACGGCTGGGCAGTTGGCTGATCAGCTGGAGGTGTCTGTGCAGGTGATGCGCCGCCATCTGCGCTCCCTGCAGGACGATGGCCTGGTGGAGGCCTGCCCTGCAGCCGAGGGGCCTGGCAGGCCAAGCAATCGCTGGCATCTCACCAGCAAGGGGCGATCCCAATTCCCGGACGGCAGCGACCACTTCGCCCTGGGGCTGCTCAGCTCCATGGCCAGCAGCCTGCCCTCCGAGATGGTGGACCAGCTGCTCCGGCAGCAGGCCGCCGACAAAGCCGCGGACTACCGCAGCCAGATCGGCCAGGGGGGCCTGCAACAGCGCCTCGAGCAGCTCGTGGAATTGCGCCGCCGCGAGGGCTATGTGGCCGAATGTCGCCCAGACCCGGACGGCGCAGGCTGGATCATCAGCGAATACCACTGCTCGGTCATGAAGATCGCCGAGCAGTTCCCCTGCGTCTGCGACCAGGAACTCCAGCTGATTCGCCACACCTTCCCCGACTGCCAGGTGGAACGGGTGCACTGGCTGCTGGAGGGGGGGCACTCCTGTGGCTTCCGCCTGATCCCGTGCTGAGCGAGGCCGATCTGCAGGAGCTGGAGAGCAGCCTGCTGCCCGCCCTCGAACGCCATCACCTGCGGCTGCTGGCCCATAGTCTGCGCTGCTTGCAGCAGGCGGCCGCCAGTCCCCAGGCCCCCCTGCCGAACCAGGACTGCCTGCAGGCCTGGGCTGTGCAGCAGCCCAACCTGGCCGGTGATCCCAGCTTTATTCCGGTGCTGGTGGAGCAGCTAGCCAAGGCGGCTGTGCAGCTGGAGGCGATCGGCGCAGGTCTGCGCAAGCCCCCCCTGGCTTTGGACATGGCCGATCTCGTGCGCTGGGGACGGGCCCAGGCCGACGCCCGCCTCACTGCGCTCAACGCGCCAGCACTCCCACCACACAACTGACGCCGGCGAGGGCCAGCAGGGCGGCGAACACGCCGACCCAACCGGGTCGATCCCCCTCCAAGCCCGCCAACGGCAGCGCCATCACCGGCGCCGTGGCCAGCAGGGCCACCGCCAACGCCCCTGGGAGCCGCTGCAGGGCCATCTGCTGCAGGGCAATGCCGGCACTGGTTCCCAGCAAGGTGGCCAGCAACCACAGGGGCCAACGCCGTTGGGCCGGACGAGGCCGCTGAGCGCCCCAGGGCATGCCCCGCACCAGGGGCAGCAGCACCACGGCCGCCGCCGCCAGCCGCACGCTGGCGGACTGAAGAGGGTCGAGACCGTCGCTCCGCAGCGCAGCGCGAGCCAACAGGGCTCCGCCACTGCCACAGCACAGGGCTCCCAGGGCCAGGGCCACCCCCAGGGCCTGCTGCCCAACCCCGGCGGCCAGCGGGGCCTGTAGGGAGGACTTCTGGCTCGCCACCAACAGCACCGCCACCGTGATCAGGCCCACCCCAAGCCACTGGAAGGATGTGGGCCACTCGGCCAGCCACAGGGCACCAGCCACGGCGGTCACCGCCGGACCACCGGCATCAAGGGTGAGCGTGCGGCGGGTTCCCAGACGACGCAGGGCCGCGAAATAGAGGCTGTCCCCCAGGGCGATGCCGAGCACACCGCTGAGCATGAGCAACCCCAGGGTGGTGCCCGTTCCGGACCCAGCCGTCCAGGGCAAGAGCAGCAGCAACGGGGCCTGCAGAGCCAGCGCCAACCAGTTCTTCAGCAGGTTGAGCTGGCCGGCGGAGAGGGAGGTGGGCAGTCGACGCCAGGCACTGCTGGAGAGGGTCCAGCAGAGGGCCGCGGCCAGGGCCGCCAGGGCTCCAGGCAGCACGGTGCTCCGGAAACGGCGTTGACTTGCGATCATCGCTGCAACTGCCTCGGGTCCGTGAGCCTCCCCATCGCCGACGCCATCAGCTTTTTCCGGCTGAGCTGCGGCCGCTGGCGCTCCCAGCGCAGCAGCCACCACCTGCTGCACCGCCGCGCCGAGGCCGGCGGTTCGCTGATCGTGGTGGAAGAGCTGGGGCTGAGCGATGAGCGCCTCCAGGCCATCGCCGCCCTGCACCAGCAGGATCCCCAGGGCCTGGTGGGCGGCTGCCGCGTGCGCTGGAGCGGCTCGATGGCCTGGGACAAGGCCGGTGAGGCCCACGAAGGCGAGAGCGTGTTTGGCCTCATCCCCACCGATCAGCGGGGCCGCGAGGGGCTGCTGCTACGTGACCGCGGCTACGCCGAAACCGCTCCGGTGGCGGGGCACTTCCGCATGGATGACCACGACGGCCTGCTGCTCACCACCGACTACGAGACGATGAGCTCCTGGGAACGGTTCTCCTTCGCCGGCCCCAACGTGCGCCTGCGCAGCAGCACGGTGGAGGGCCTGTCCAACACCGCCTCCTTCTGCATCGAGACCCGCTGCGATGACAGCAGCACCGCAAGGGACGGCGACGGGAAACGCCAGCGCAGCAGCCACGCGCCTGGGCCGTCCCTCTCCCTGCTGGGGTGGTGACTGACGCCGGTAGGGAACGTTACGGACTGTGAGCCCTCACTCAGGGCGGTCAGCCCAGGCCTGGCTTCACTTCTACGATCAGCCACGACGGATGCCGAAGTTCGAGTGGCCCTTCCTCTCCTGAAGTACGCGCCAATCACGCAGAACTCCCGTGTGGACGCCCTGCGGGTGGGTTCGGATGAGGATCCCAAAGCTGTGGCCATGGACAAGGCCATGGACCGCGAAGACCAGAACTTCGTGATTGAGGCGGCCTACCGCCAGATCTTCTTCCACGCCTTCAAGGTGGATCGCGACCGCACCCTGGAAAGCCAGGTGCGCAACGGCCAGATCACGGTGCGCGACTTCATCCGCTCCCTCTGCCTGTCGGACACCTTCAACCGCAGCTTCTACACGCTGAACAGCAACTACAAGGTGGCCCGCCACCTGGTGGAGAAACTGCTGGGCCGCCCCACCCACGGCAAGGCTGAAGAGATCGCCTGGTCTGCCGTCCTGATGACCCGCGGTGTCAAGGGCATGGTGGACGACATCCTGGATTCCCAGGAGTACCTCGATGCCTTCGGGTACGACACCGTTCCCTACCACCGCAATCGGGTGGTGGGCAGCCGTGACCTGGGTGAGACCCCCTTCAATATCACCAGCCCCCGCTACGACGCCTACTACCGGGGCATCCTGGGCTTCCCCCAGATCGTCTACACCGGAACGGCCCGCACCATCCCCGAGCGCTCCATGCAGCGTCGTGGCGGCTTCCCCCAGGACTACCTCCCCTGGGTGCGCAGCCTGCCCGCCATGCGCAGCCGTGGCGGAGCCGGCGGCAACGCCAGCATGGATTACATGGCCAAGGTGCCCTACCGCAGCGTGGGTCGCTGAGGCACCCCCTTCACTGGGTTCCAAGACGGCGGGGCAACCCGCCGTTTTTTGTGTCCCAGCCCAGATGCAGCAGTCACGGGATGCTGACGGCAGACGCCAAAACGCGGGGGAAGCGGTGAGAGTTGTCAGACTGATCCCAAAGGAATCCGGAGGAGCTGTGAGCCAGACCCTGTCATCGCTTGCCCGGATGACCCTGCGTCAACTGCGTCAAGTGGCGAGTGACGTGGGCGTGAGCCTCTACAGCCGCAAATCCAAGGAAGAACTGCTGAGCGCCATCAGCAAGCGCCAGCCCAACCTGGAGAACCTGGAATCAACTCTGGCGGCCCCCACCAGGCCCGAGGGCGACACCCGCGTGGTGTTTCTGCCCCGAGATCCGCAATGGGCCTACGTGTTCTGGGAGATTTCCGACAGCGATCGCCAACAGGCTCTCAAGGCGGGAGCCACCCAACTCTGCCTTCGCGTGGCCGACGTGACCGGCCTCAGCCAGGGCGGCAGCCACCCCCACACCCTGCAGGAGGTGGTGGTGGATAGCCATGCCACCGAGTGGTATCTGCCGGTGCCCCTGAGTGACCGCGACTACCGCGTGGAGCTGGGCTACCGCAAAGCCGGGGGCGGCTGGATCTTCCTGGCGAGCTCCTCCGTGGCCCGCGTTCCCGCCCTGCACCCCAGCGAACAGATCCTCGATCAGTTCGTACCGTTCTCCCTGGATACCCCGCCTGCACCCGCTCCCCTGGCCGAGCCCGTAACCAGCGGCGACAACGGCCTGCACGAGCGGCTCTACCAGACCGCCACCATGGGCTGGCGCCGCCTGGGCCGGGGCTCGGAAGCCTTCCACGAGCTGGAACAGGCTGAAGCCGCTGGCCTCAACCCTTCGGGTGCGGGGCTCTGGGCCAGTGGCCGCAACGAATCGGGGGCTGGCGGCGTGAGCCCACGGCAGCGGTCCTTCTGGCTCGTGGCCGATGCCGAACTGATTGTCTACGGCGCCACCGATCCCTCCGCCAAGCTCAGCATCGGCGGGGAGGACGTGCCCCTCTCCAGCGACGGCACCTTCCGCATCCAGGTGCCCTTCCGAGATGGTCAACAGGTGTATGCCATCGAAGCCGTGGCCGCCGATGGGGAACAGAAGCGCAACATCACGCTTCAGTTCGATCGCAACACACCGGAAGACAACAGCAACCCCAGTGACCAGGCTGTAGCCGAATGGTTCTGACCTGAGCCCATGGCTAGCCTGCTTCCCCCCACGGTGGCCAAGCCCATCGTGGCTTTCACCCCCCTGATCGGCAGCCTGCTGGTGCCGCTGGTGGTGCCGCTGCTGATGGTGCGGGTGAGCGTCGGGGCGGGCGTTCTTGCTGCGGTGGTTCTAAGCAGCATCTGGATGGTGGCCATGCTCAGCACATCGGAGCTGCCGGAACACCCCTAAGCCCACTGGTGTCTTAGTCGTCCCCCAGTGGGGAACCCTCAGCCCAGAGCTGGCAGAGCTGATGGGGCACCGATGCAACAAAGCCCTGGCACTGGCCGTGGTGTTGTCCGCTCTGCAGGGCTGCACCGCTCCAGGCCAGCTGCTGGGCCGCAAGGCCGCCGAGCTGCCCATGCCCGAGGGCATCAGGGTGGCGTTCAACCATCGGGCGGAGGCGGCTTACCGCAGCCCGATCAGCGGACAACGGCGCAGCGGCGACGATCTCGAAGCGCTGGTGCTGGAGGCCATCGCCGGAGCCCAGCAGGAACTGCTGGTGGCGGTGCAGGAGCTCTCTCTGCCACGGGTGGCGGAAGCCCTGGCCGCCAAACACCGCTCCGGGGTGCGGGTGCAGGTGGTGCTGGAGAACACCTACAGCACCCCATGGAGCCAGCAGCACGAAGCCGAGCTCAGCCCGCACCTGCGCCACCGGCACCATCAGGTGAGGGCGCTGGCTGATCGGAACCACGATGGCCAGCTCAGCACCAGCGAGCGAGAACAGGGTGATGCCGTCGGGATCCTGCAACGGGCGGGCGTGCCACTGCTGGATGACACCGCAGACGGCAGCGCCGGCAGCGGCCTGATGCACTCGAAATACCTGGTGGCCGACCGGCAGGTGGTGGTGACCGGCTCCACCAACTTCACACCGTCCTGCATCCACGGCGATCCCGACAATCCCCGCACCCGGGGCAACGTGAATCACCTGCTGCGCCTGGAGAGTACTGAGCTGGCCCAGCTGTTCGCCGAGAATTTCGCGCGGATGTGGGGCGATGGCCCCGGCGGGGCAGCCGACAGCCGCTTTGGCCAGGCCAAGGCCTCCGGCGGGGCCCAGGCCGTGACGGTGGGAGGACAACGGGTGCAGGTGCTGTTCGCCCCGCACCGGCGCGACGACCCCAACCAGGGCCTGATGCTGCTGGCCAGCACCCTGGCAGAGGCCCGCCAGCGGGTGGATCTGGCCCTGTTCGTGTTCTCGGCCCAGAGCCTCACCGAGGTGATCGCCGAGCTCCAGGGCCGTGGCGTGGCGATTCGGTTGCTGGCGGATCCTGGCTTCGCCAGCCGCCCCTTCTCGGAAGTGCTGGACCTGCTGGGGGCCTCCCTGCCCGATCGCGACTGCCTGCTGGAGGCCGGCAACAAACCCCTCCAGACCCCCCTGGAAGGTGTGGGCATCCCGCGGCTTGCAGGAGGAGACAAGCTCCATCACAAGCTGGCGGTGATCGACAACCGCACCGTGATCTCTGGCTCCTTCAACTGGAGCCCCAGTGCTGCCCACCAGAACGACGAGGTGTTGCTGCTGATCGACTCACCCCTGCTGGCGGCCCACTTCACGCGGGAGATGGATCGGCTGTGGCGAGGCGCCGATCTCGGACTGAATCAACGACTCCAGCGCAAACTGGATCAGGGAAGGCGGCTCTGCGGCAGCGGGGTTCTGCGGCAATGATGGGAACACGCCGGCAACCGCCCATGACCGCCCCCCGCGCTTCCCGCCCCTGGCCGCAGCTGGTGGCCAGCGCTGCGCTGCTGCTGGGCAGTGGCCTGACGGCGAGGGCTGAGGTGTATGTGCCGTTTCCCAGTCAGGAAACCCTGCGGCAGGTGCAGTTGGCCGCCATGGGGTGCGCCAGGGAGAACAGCAACGACACCTGCCAGCGTTCCAGGGCCCTCGCCGACCCACTGCTGGACCACCCCCGCCTGCCCGCCATCTGCAAAGACCTGGTGTGGAGCATCCGCGAACGATCCAAACCGGCTGTGGTGAACAGCTTTGAACGGCGCGAAGCCCTGATCAAGCCAGCCCAGGATCTGCTGGTGATCTGCCGGAGCCAGGAACAGCAAGCGGTTCAGGAGAAACCCAAGCAGGACAAACCCGCCAGCGGCAGCGGATTTGGATTCGGCGGAGGCAAGTGATCAGGGCTGACCAGGCCTTGCACTCAAGCTCAACACCTCCCGAGCCGTGGCGTCGGTGAAGGCCATAGTCCACCGGGTTGTGGCCGCCGCCTTATCGGCCGTGGCGCAGAGCGGGTTGCGCTCCCCCGCGCTCTCGCAGCTGGCCGAAAGCCCCAGCATCGCGTTGGTGAGCTTGCCGATCAGGCAATTATCCGTGCCGGTACGCCCCAACACGGCCTGCGCCGCCACACGGCTCTTGGCCACGGCCTCGGCATAGGGCAGGCTCTTCGCCCCTCCCATGACCGCAGCCCGGGCAATGCCCGCCGTGAGCATCAGGCCGGCAGCGATGCCGATCACAGGGCCAAGGCGCATGGGAGCGTGACACATGGGGTGCAAGCCGTTACGGCAACGGCAACCGTGGCCCGCAAGCTAGCCCTCGCGGGCCGCCGTGTCAGTGCAGCGATGACAACCGGAACCCCAGCAGAACAGAGCTAATTTGGTGGCCCCTTGGCCCTCCCCGATGACCAGCAGCGTGCTGCACGTGGCGCTTGATCAGCCGTTTGCCGATCAGAAGCCAGGCACCTCGGGGCTTCGCAAGAGCAGCCAGCAATTCGAGATCCCCCACTACCTCGAGAGCTTCATTGAGGCGATTCTGCGGGTGGTTCCCGGCATCGCCGGTGGCACGCTCGTGGTGGGTGGCGACGGCCGCTACGGCAACCGCCGCGCCATCGAGGTGATCAGCCGCATGGCCGCCGCCCATGGCGTAGCCCGCATCATCACCACCACCGGGGGCATCCTCTCCACCCCGGCAGCCTCCAACCTGATCCGCAAACATGGCGCCAGTGCTGGCATCATCCTGTCGGCCAGCCACAACCCCGGTGGCCCAGAAGGCGATTTCGGCGTCAAGGTGAACGGCGCCAATGGCGGCCCGGCTCCGGAATCGGTGACAGATGCCATCTACGCCTGCACCCAGAGCCTGGATGGCTATCGCATCGTGGACGTGGCCACGGTCTGCCTCGACAGCCCAGGCACCACCAGCATCGGCGCGCTGCAACTGGAGGTGATCGACGGCGTCGACGACTACATCGCGCTGATGCAGAAGTTGTTCGACTTCGATCAGATCGGCGATCTGCTGCGCAACGACTTCCCGATCGCCATCGATGCCATGCACGCGGTGACCGGCCCCTACGCCAAACGGCTGCTGGAGGGTCTGCTGGGCGCCCCTGCCGGCACGGTCCGCAACGGCACCCCATTGGAAGACTTCGGCGGCGGCCACCCCGACCCCAACCTCACCTACGCCCACGAGCTGGCAGAGCTGCTGCTGGAGGGAGATGCCTTCCGCTTCGGCGCCGCCTGCGACGGCGACGGCGACCGCAACATGATCCTGGGGCGCCACTGCTTCGTGAACCCCAGCGACAGCCTGGCGGTGCTCACCGCGAACGCCACCCTGGCGCCCGCCTATGCCAAGGGCCTGGCCGGTGTGGCCCGCTCGATGCCCACCAGTGCCGCCGTGGATGTGGTGGCCCAAGAGCTGGGCATCCCCTGCTACGAAACACCCACCGGCTGGAAGTTCTTCGGCAACCTGCTGGATGCCGGCCGGATCACCCTCTGTGGCGAGGAGAGCTTCGGCACAGGCAGTGATCACATCCGCGAAAAGGATGGCCTCTGGGCGGTGCTGTTCTGGCTGCAGATCCTGGCCCGCAAGCGCACCTCGGTGGCGGCGATCATGGCCGACCACTGGAGCCGCTTCGGCCGCCACTACTACTCCCGCCACGACTATGAGGCCATCGCCAGCGAGGCCGCCCATGGCCTCTACGACCGGGTGAAGGGCATGCTGCCCAGCCTGGTGGGTGAGAGCTTCGCCGGCCGCACCATCGCCACCGCCGACGACTTCGCCTACACCGACCCAGTGGATGGCTCGCTGACCAGCGGCCAGGGCCTACGCCTGCTGCTCGACGACGGCAGCCGCGTGGTGCTGCGCCTCTCCGGCACCGGCACCCAGGGCGCCACGCTGCGGGTCTACCTGGAGAGCTACGTGCCCCCCAGCGGCAACCTGCAACAGGATCCACAGGAAGCCCTGGCGGACCTGATCACCGCCATCGATGCACTGGCGGAAATCAAATCCCGCACGGGGATGAACCAGCCCACAGTGATTACCTGATCACGGCCCAAAGCACCACTTCCTTGGCCGAGGCGACTTCATGCGACTCGGCCAACCCACAATGTCGAGAGGGGCAAGAAGTGTTAAGCCGACAAAGAACGGGAAGCGTGCCTGAAGGAAGCCAGATACCTCGAATGAACTGATCTCGACCAGTACACAGCCAGCGGGATCGCGACTAGCTCGTTGATCAACACAGCGTGGATATAGGCAGGCAACTCAATGGTTCCTTGGCTGAGCAGCCAAAGTTGAACAACAAAGATCTTGACAACCGCAATCCACAAGATCACCCGAAGCCAGGACAGAGACCTCAGGGACTTTCTGGTGGCAACGCCAAAGATGGCAGCCAGAACCACAACTGGAATCAAGATTCCCATGAGATGTGGGAGGACCAACGCATCGATACCACGGGGCGGAGAAACCCTCAGGCCCGCCAGAAAGAAGACCAAACAGAGGGCCTGATGGACATAGACAATCCGGGTCAACAATCCAAAACCCCAGGGTTTTGACTGACGAGGAACCGCAGCCATCAATCCCGTCCAGAGATCGTGGGAACAGCAGCGATTGGGGCATCGCCACCCCGACCTCCACCCTCACCGAACCAACGCTCCTCGAGGTATTTGATCGCCACATAGAAGGGAGGCACCACCCCCAGGGAGAGCACCGTGGCGACAAGGAGGCCACCAAAAATCACCGTGCCAAGAGACTGCTGACTGTTAGCACCAGCTGTGGTAGCAACCACCAAGGGTAAGAAGCCTGCCAAGGAGGCGATGGCCGTCATCAAGATCGGGCGCATCCTGGATTGAGCAGCAGCCATGGCGGCATCTGGCACGCTCATCCCCTCCTCAAGATGTTTCTCGGCCACCTCCACGATCAAGATGCCGTTCTTGGCAGCCAGGCCGATCAGGGTTACAAGACCCACCTGGGCATAGATGTTCAGATCAATCGAGCGGAGTGATAGGAACACCAACGCACCGAGCATCGCCAGTGGCACCGTCATCAGAATGACCACAGGGGTGACATAGCTCTCGTACTGAGCCGAGAGCACGAGATAGACGATCAGGATGCCGAGAGCGAACACCAGAACGCTGGCGCTGCCGGCTGACAACTGCAGAGCAGCAATGCCGGTGAAGGCATAGCCAATATTGTTGAAGTCGAGGCTGTTGAAGATCTGCTGAATAGCGGTGAGCGCCTGACCCGAGCTCTTGCCAATCGCTTCAACGCCCTGTACCAGAATGGTGCGATAGAGGTTGTAATGGCTAATCACCGGGGGTGCACTGGTGAGGTCTGCCGAGGCAAACTCAGACACCTGAACCATCTTTCCGTCCCGGTTGCGGACGTAGTAGCTGAGCACATCCTCAAGGGTGCTCCGCTCATCAGGCTGCGACTGCACATAGATGTTCCGCACCTGACCGCTCTCGTAGGTGAGACCGGAGTAGTTGCCGCCAGCCAGCACGGCGATGGTCTGCATCGCCTGCTGGAAATCCACATTCAGTGTGCCAAGAATGGAGCGATCAATCTTGAGACCAAAGGCCGGAGAGCTGGGAACAAACTGGGAGTAGAGAGACGAAAACTCACCACTCTCAGTGCCGGTTGCAATCAGCTTCTGGGCCATCGCATTGAGCTCGGGGAAGGTGTAAGCGCCGTTGCTCAGATCGTTGAACTGGAAGTAGAAGCCACCTTGAGCAGAAAAACCCGGAATAGCTGGCGGCTGAGCAGCCCTCACCAAACCGGAATCGAATTTGGAGAGCTTTTCATTGAGACGGTCCACGATCGCTGGAGCCTTGTTCTCGCTTCCAGAGCGCTCTTCGAGGGGCTTGAAGCCATAGAAGAACAAACCCTGATCAGGGCTGTTGCCATTGAAGCCAGCACCCGAGATGACGCTTCCGGCAATGATGTCATCCTCTTCACTCAAAACTTTGGCAATCTGAGCGCCCACCATTTGGGTCTGGGAGAGGGAAGCGCCGTTCTGAAGCTGGAAGATGCCGAGGCCATAACCCTGGTCCTCTTCAGGAATAAAGGCGGATGGCAGGGCATTGAACGCAATCGCCGTCACCACGATGCCGCTAGCGAGACCCATCAGGATCAGGCGGCGGCGCTGAATCAGCACCTTCAGGACATTGGCATAGGCATGCTCAAGCCGCTGGAACCAGTGATTGAACCCATCGAAGATGACCGCCAGGCGACTACCGGCGAAACCGAACAGAACCACACCAAAGATATACGCACCGAAACCAAAGGACGCAGCACTGAACCGTCCAAAAGCAAGGCCGACGATGATGCCAGCCACCGTCCAGGTCCAGCCCTTGGGGCGAGGTGGCTTCTCCGATTTCAGAATCAGGCCCGCCATCATTGGGGAGAAGGTGAGGGCGTTAAAGGTGGAGATGGCAATCGCGAACGCAATCGTGAGGGCGAATTGGCGATAGATGATGCCAATGCCGCCCGGATAAAAGGCCACTGGCACAAACACAGCCATCAACACCAGGGATGTGGCGATCAGCGCTCCGATCAACTCACCCATGCAAGCCAGCGCAGCCTGGCGGGGCTTCATGCCGCTCTCGAGGTTCTTGGCCACCGCCTCGATCACCACAATCGCGTCGTCCACGACCAGACCCGTGGCCAGAACAAGACCCAGCAGCGTGAGCTGGTTGATCGAGAACCCGAAGACCTTGATGAAGGCAAAGGTACCCACCAAGGAGATGGGGATCGCCAAGCTCGGCACCACCGTGGCGCGCCAGTCCTGCAGGAACAGAAACAGAATCACCAGCACCAACACGATCGCCAGCCCGAGGGCATCGGTGACACCGTCAACAGCTGATTCGATGAACTGGCCGACGTTGTAGATCTCCGTAATCGTGATACCAGGCGGAACCTGGGCCCGGAACTGATCCATCAGCGCCACCACAGCCTCACTCACCTGCAAGGCGTTACTTTCGGGTGTCTGATAAACGCCCACCGTGATCGCCGGGTGGTTCGCAAGATCCACACCAGCGGTGGAGTAGGTGTTGAAGCCATAGCTAGCCTCACCAACATCCCTCAACCGCAGGAGGTTGCCGGCCGGTGATTTGCCCACGATCAGATCGTTGAGCTGCTCCACCGACACCAGGTTGCCGTTGTTCTCCACCAAGATCGGGTAGGTGAACATCTGATTCCCTCCCGCAGGCGGACCACCCACCAGGCCACCAATGGCCACAGCGTTCTGGCTTTTCACAGCCGCCACGACATCATCAGCCGTGAGCTGGTTGGCCGTGAGCTTATTGGGATCAACAAACAACCAGAAGGCCGGATTACTGCCACCGAACAGTGTGGCCTGAGCCACACCAGGGATACGCTCCAGCTGGTAATAGAGCTGCTCGTAGATCAGACCATTGATATAGGAACGATCAAACTGACCTTCGCTGGAACTCACCTGATAGGCCAGCAGAATCGATGGCGTGGTCTGCAGCACAGACACACCGGTTGCACTCACCTGCTGCGGCAGCTGAGGCATGGCCAGGGAAACGCGGTTCTGCACGTTCACTTGGTCGATATTGATATCCGTTGATTCGTCGAAGAACACGTTCACCGTGCTGGCGCCGGTGTTCGTGGTCAAGGACGAGATGTAGGCGGCACCCGGGACACCATTAATCTGCTGTTCCAGCACGTTGGTAACAGCCTGCTCAGTCACCAATGAGTTAGCGCCACCATACGTGGCCGTCACCTGAATCTGGGGCGGCGCGATATTAGGAAGGTTTTCAATCGGAAGTGTGGGGATGGCAATCAGCCCCACCAACACAATCAAAATGCTGCAGACCGTAGTGAGAACCGGCCGCTTGATGAAATTATCGGAGAGCGACATGACAGGTCCTCAGAGACTCGGGGAAGCGGCGGCCGAGACCTTCACCGGCATCCCGGAGCGCAACAGAGCGGTGTTGCTCACCACCACGCGCGCACCCTTCTGGAGGCCGGAGATCAGCTCGTAGCGGTTGTCCTGCAGCTGACCCAGCTTCACAGGGGTCTGAACCACAACGGAGGTGGTTGGCGGCAGAGCCAGGAGCATCGTTTTCTCCTTCTCCGGGATGACCGTAGACGCCTTGATCTTGGGGAGTACCTGGGATAACTGGAGCACCCTATAAACGAAGGGCTGCTGGGCTTGCATCAGCACGGCGGTCACCGGCACCGAGAGGCCCATGGCACTACCGGTGATGATCCGGTTCTTCACATACTGGCCCGTCTTGAGCGCGCCATTGAGGTTGGGGAAGGCAGCCTTAACGAGCACCGTATTCGGAGACGAGGTGCTGCCACTCACCCCGAAGTAGGGCGAGATGAACACAACCTTTCCAGTTCCTTTCAGCGGCGGATTGGTCTGCGTGGTCAGCTGTACGCGCTGCCCCATGGCGACTCGTAGCGCCTGGGTCGCCGGGACGTCCATCAGGGTCCAGAGATTGGAGTTATCGACGATCCCAGTAATCGCCTGGCCCTGCCGTACATAATCACCAATTTTCACGGTATCGAGATCACCGATCTCACCGCTGATCGGCGCCGTGACGTATTTGTAACCCAGCGTCGCCGCATTTGCCCTTACTTGATCGCGGCTCTGAATCGCCTGGGTCACATATTCATCACGTTGCTTGGTGGAAACTGCACCCTGCTCATTCAAGAAGATGTAGCGCTCAGCGTTCAGACGGTCTTTCTGTGCTTCTGCCTTGCTGGCATCCAGCCCTGCGCTCTGCTGCACGTTATCGAGCACCAGCACTGGCTGGCCCGCCTTCACCTGCTGCCCTTGGCTCACCAGGATCTTCACCACCCGGCCATCGATTTCGGGACGGAGCGCCACATCAGTGGTGGAGCTGAGCTGACTGATCACCTCAATCGAGGGATTGAACTCCGCCTCTCCGATCGACTCGACCTGCACCGACAGCGGTGTACGCCCCGGTGGCTTGCTACTGCAGGCCGTCAGCAGCAGCAAGGGCAGGGAGAGAGCAAGGAAGCCGCGCCGCACATCGCATCAGTCATTAGTCGGAAAGGTAGCGGATCCTCGTGCAAAGCTCCGGTGATCCGGATCAGATGATGGGAATCTCCCCATCCAGCCCGCGTGAGCGATCTGTTCAGCCACCGCGGAGAACAGCTGCGCCAGGGGCTCGCCCCCCTGGCCGACCGCATGCGGCCCCGCACGCTGGAAGAATTTCAGGGTCAGGAGGACATCCTTGGCCCAGGCCGCCTGCTGCGCCGCGCCATCACCGCCGATCGGGTGGGCAACCTGATCCTGCATGGCCCGCCAGGTGTGGGTAAAACCACCTTGGCTCGGATCATCGCCGCCAGCACCCGGGCCCACTTCAGCAGCCTCAACGCCGTTCTCGCGGGCGTGAAGGACCTCCGCATCGCGGTGGATGACGCCAAGCGCCGCCTCGAACAGCACGGCCTGCGCAGCATCCTGTTCATCGATGAGGTGCACCGGTTCAACAGTGCCCAGCAGGATGCCCTGTTGCCCTGGGTGGAAAACGGCACCGTGACCCTGATCGGAGCCACCACCGAAAACCCCTACTTCGAGGTGAACAAAGCCCTGGTGAGCCGCTCGCGGCTGTTTCGGATGCTGCCCCTCGAGGCGCACCATCTGCAGGAACTGCTGCTGCGAGCCCTGCGCGATCCCGAACAGGGCTACGGCCAGCGCGCAGTGGCCATCAGCGACGCCGCCTGCCGTCACCTGGTGGACGTGGCCGGAGGCGATGCCCGCAGCCTGCTCAATGCCCTGGAGCTGGCGGTGGAAACCACACCGCCCGACGCCGATGGCGCTATCACCATTGATCTGGCCATCGCCGAGGAGTCGATCCAGCAGCGGGCGGTGCTCTACGACAAACAAGGTGATGCCCACTTCGACACCATCAGCGCCTTCATCAAGTCGCTGCGGGGCAGCGATCCCGATGCAGCCCTGTTCTGGCTGGCGCGCATGGTGGAGGCCGGCGAGAACCCCCGTTTCATCTTCCGCCGCATGCTGATCTCCGCCGGTGAGGACATCGGCCTGGCCGATCCCCAGGCGATGGTGGTGGTGGAGGCCTGTGCCGCGGCCTTTGAGCGCGTCGGCCTGCCCGAGGGGCTGTATCCCATGGCCCAGGCGGCCCTCTACCTGGCCAGCACCGAGAAGAGCAACAGCCTGCTGGGCTTCTTCGATGCGCTCAAGAGCGTGAAAGCCACCAGCCAGCAGAGCGTTCCCTCCCACCTGCGCGATGCCAACCGCGATGGGACCGCCTTTGGCGATGGCGTGGGGTACCGCTATCCCCATGCCTATGCCGAACACTGGGTGGCGCAGCAATACCTGCCCAGCCAGCTCCAGGGAGAAGTGTTCTGGCAGCCCGGCTCCCTTGGCTGGGAGGGACAACGGCGCGAGCGCATGCAACAACGCCGGGCCGCCCAACTGGCCGCCGCGGCCGAGAGCGAGGCGGAGCTGGGCACCGTGCTGAGTAGTGGCCCCGAGGATCCAACCTTGAACCGCTGGCTGCAACGCCAACTAGGAGCGGAGGGCCAGAGGCTCGATGGCTTGCGCCAACGCCTGTGGCACAACGCCCACTGGCAGCGCCACGACCGCGTGCTGATCCTGGAGGCCCGCTCGTTGCTCTGGGCCCTCGACCCCCTGGCGGCCACCCCGGAGGGGGGGGTGGTGATGCAGGCGGCCAGTGCTGACGACGCCGAGCGGCTGACGGCCCAGCTGCAGGTGCTGGACAGCCTGCGGCAGCCCCGGCTGCTCGACCAGCTGGAGCCAGGTGAGCAATTCGAATGGATTGCCGCCCGCCATCCCTTCCGCCACTGCAACGCTGCGGAGCTGCACCAGCAACTCGACGCGCTGACTGCCCTGGCCAGCCCCAAGGCGGAGCTGCGTTTTCTGTTCAGCCGGCCCCAGTTGGGGCCGGCTAGCGCCCTACTGGCACTGGCCCAGACCAGCCCTGCGGACCGGGAACTCCTGGCCCAGGTGGCCCCCTTGGAACAGGCCTGGCTCGCCACGCCGCCGGAACCGCGCGCGCTGGACCAGCTGCTGGCGCAGAGGGGTTGGCAGGTGCAATCCCAGTCCTGGGGAGAACGGCTGGAGCTGGAGGTGAATGCAGGCCTGGTGGAGCGCTGGTTCAACGCAACGTCTCCCTACCGCATCCAGCTTGATCAGCTGCTGGAACCTCAGCTGATCCAACAGCTTGCCCAGCTGTTCCAGCAACACCAGGGCGAACGCATCCCCCAGGAACTCAGCCACCAGCTCTGCATGGCCAAACGTCAAAAAAAGCCCCGGCCAAGCCGGGGCTCGCCTGAGGCGTGATCACCAGAGACCGCGGATCGGCGACTGCGGAGCAGGAACAGCGGCGGCCACGGGATCGGCCTGCTGGTTGGCCTGGATGCAGGCGGGCAGGAACACGTACCAGGAGAGCAGCGAGGTGCACTGGGCCTCACCCTGGCACTTGCCCTCGGCACAGACGTTCTGCTTGCCGTCGTAGGTGTTGCAGGTGTCGGCCAGGCGGAAGTCAGTGGGCAGAGCCGCCATGATGCCGGCCGAGGAGATCTGGCCATCAGCTGCGTCGGCGATGATCGCGGAACGCAGGCCTTCCACCGCAAAGGTGGACATGGTCCAGTAGGGGAAATAGCTGCGGGTCTGGTTCTTGAGGAACTTCACCCCGGCGTCGGAGTAAAGGAAGCGGGACACCCCCACCAGATCCACGCTGTAGGTCTTGGACAGACCGGCGCGCAGTTCATCGGCGGTCCAGCCGGAGCGGGAGATCCCGCCGCCCAGGCCACGATCGGTGATCTCACCGTCGTTGATGAAGGTTGTGAAAGCATCCAGATTGGTGGACCACACGGCACCGCCGGTGTTCCATCGGACAGGGAGGTTGTTATCGACGGCTGCAGAGGCAGGCAGGGTGACAGCGGAGAGAGCCGCACCAGCAAAGAGACCAGCAGCGAGACGCTTCAGCACGGTAGACAGAGAAACTCGTCATTTAAAACCTACTCAACGAAAACTGAGCCGACAACAAACGCTGCACTGCAAAGCGGTCAAGTCTTCACAATCCCAGAAACTCCAGATTTCATAAACTTTTCCGATTCCCGGCGATCATCCGACTGCGTGCGAAATGCCGCTGCGGCCTAGTCGCAGAAAAACTGCTGAATGCTGCAAAGGTCATCAGATTTGTGCCATTCAGTTGATGCCCGGGACGCCGCTGAAGCCGCGGCGTCATCCGTCCCGGCGATCCAAGGGCAGCTCCTGCCAACCGGATGGGCAACGCAGCCTGCCGCCCTCGAAGCCAAAACGCCCGGGCTCACCGCTGCCCCTGCAGGCCACCCCCTTGGCCACGTTCTGGACGGCCTCCACGCGGGCGACATAGCGAACCGTTCCGGAGCGCGGCACCAGGGTCAACTGCACCATGCCCGGAGCCTCGCTGAGCCGGGGGTCCAGGCCCTCAGGCAGCGCGATGCCCAGCACGTCCAGGTAGCCGCTGAAGCCTCCCCAGATGTATCGGGTCAGTTCGGCGCCCACAAAGCCACTGAGCACCTCCGCCGCCCGCGCCTCCATGTCCTGATTCGCCTCCTGGCTCTCCAGATCGGCCAGCACCTGATCGGTCTGGACCCCGGTGCGACTGAGCAATGGGGGCGCTAGGGGCAGCTGCACCAAGCCGGCCAGCCCCAACAAGGACAGCACCGAGATCAGGCTCCAGCGCAAGGCGATGGGCATACACCCCCCTGAGGTGGGCGGACGTTAGCCCCAGATGGCGCCGGCGACAGCCATCCCCACGGCGGCGCAGAGCCAGCCCTCACGCTCAACCACCCTGCTGGGAGGAGCCCAGCCATCCAGCCGATGCCGCAGCCGCTGGTGCTGGTGGTCCCACTGCCAGTGGCGCAGATCCGTGGCCAGGCTCGAGCCACGCCATTTGATGGCGGCCTCCTTGCACACCCAGCTCTCCAACACCGCACGTGCTCGCAGCGCCGCGGGCATGGCTTCGATCTGCGCGCGTTCCAGGGCAGGGAAAAAACGCTGGGCCAGGGCCTCAGCCAGGAGCGGCCGCTGCCCCCACTCCAGATCCACCCCAATCGGCTGGGCCGACCAGGCCAGCAACAGCCCGCTGCCACTGTGGCTGAGGCTGATGAAACCAGCACCCGAGCCCAACCGCGGGGGCTGGCCGGGGGGGCTGTGCAGCGGAACCGCCGCCGCCTCCATCCCCAGCAGGGCTCCGAGGCGCTGGCGCAGCAGCACACGACTGACGGCATAGCGACGGCGGACCGCCGGAGCCAGACCCTGGCACCAGTGCTGCTCCTGGGCACTCAAGCCGGCACTCCAGGCCGTGGCGTCCGACTCCAGGCTGGGCATCGCCAGCAGCCAGAGGCGCGGCCGATCGCACTGCGGCTGATTCAGAGCTCCCCTTAGGCTCCCGCCATTGTCTCCATGCCCGCGCCATGACCCTGCAGATCGGCGATGCCGCGCCTGCGTTCAGCCTGCCCGACCAGAACGGCAACACAGTGAACCTGGCCGATTTTCGCGGCCAGAGGGTGGTGATCTACTTCTATCCCAAGGACGACACCCCAGGCTGTACGAAGGAGGCCTGCAACTTCCGCGACCAGTGGAGTGCCTTTGAGCAGCACGGCATCGCTGTGCTCGGCATCAGCAAAGACGGTGCCACCAGCCACGCCAAGTTCATCAACAAGTACACCCTGCCCTTCACCCTGCTCAGCGATGCGGAGCCCTGTCCGGTAGCGGAGAGCTACGGCAGCTACGGCCTCAAGAAGTTCATGGGCCGCGAGTACATGGGCATGATGCGCCACACCTTTGTGGTGGATGGCGAGGGCAGGATCGAGAAGGCCTACTGGAAAGTGAAGGCCGACACCATGGCTGACGACATCCTCAAGGATCTGGGCCTGG